>CADCTW010000136.1 GCA_902805735.1 uncultured Gemmatimonadota bacterium
GGCGTGGCACAACTCGGAGCTGCTGGCCGGGGACGTACCCGGCGCCGTGGCCGCGCTCAAGCGGGAGCCGGGCGACCACCTCCTGGTGATGGGCAGCTCGGTGCTCGTCCACACGCTCCTGGAGCACGGGCTGGTGGACGAGCTCCGCCTGATGATCGACCCGGTGATCGCGGGCGGAGGCAAGCGCATCTTCAGCCACGACGGCGTCCTCCGCCAGCTGCGCCTGACCCACAGCGAGGTCACGAGCACGGGCGCCATTCTCGCCACCTACGTTCCCGCGGGGAGGTGAAGCCGGCCAGGAGGGCGGGGAGGCGCCGCCAGGGACCCGGGGACCTTGCGTCAAGTGTACTGGGAAACCTCGCGCGCTCCGTCGGTCGTCGCCGCCGGGCGGCTCCCCGCCTGCCTGCGCAGGTGTGAGGCGCGCTCGGTCAGGAAGATACCCGCGCGGTGAGAGCGACCGGACAGCACGGCTCCACCGCACCCATTCCACGAGAGGGTTCCCTTGGAAGTGCTTCGAACAGACCGGCTGGTCCTGCGCTGGCTCGACACCGGCGATGCCGAGTTCATCCACGAGCTGATGAACGATCCGGACTGGCTCCGGTACATCGGCGACCGGGGAATCCGCACGCCGGAGGACGCCCGCGCCTACCTGCAGCAGGGTCCCATGGCGATGTACGCCGAACACGGCTTCGGCCTCTACCGCGTCGAGCTGCGGGAGGGTGGCACCCCCATCGGCATCTGCGGGCTGATCAAGCGCGACGCGCTGGAGGACGTGGACATCGGCTTCGCGTTCCTCCCCCAGTTCCGGGGCCGCGGGTACGCGTTTGAAGCGGCGGAGGGGACTCTGGAGTTCGGCCGGCGCACGCTCGGGCTCTCCCGGATCGTCGCGATCGTCTCTCCGGAGAACCGGGTCTCCATGCTCCTGCTGGAGAAGCTGGGCTTCGTGATGGAGCGGCGGGTGCAGCTCACACCCGGCGCATCGGAGGTGTGCCTGTTCCGCACCGCGTCCGCCTGACGGCGGTAGGTACCCGACGCAGAATGCACGGCGCCATTGTGGACCACCTCCCCTCGGCCCCGCACCCTCAACCGGGGTGCGGACCTACCACTCGCCCGATTGGGCGCCCAGGTGCAGCACGAACGTCGCGGGGCCCATGATCCAGAAGCCCTGGTGCCCCTGGGGGAGCGGCTCGATCTCGTCGCACCGGACCACCCCGGCCCGTTCGAAGTGGGCGGCCGCAGCGGCGAGGCCGCCAGTGACGATCTCAGCCAGACCTCGGCCCGGCTGAGCCCGGGATGGGTCGATCCAGAGCTGCTTCCCGCCCAAGTCGAAACCGACGTGCGGAAGATGGTTCCGAAGCGGCTCCAGCCCCAGCAGGCCGCCGTAGAAGCGGACGGTGGCATCGTCGACCCCGTGGTGGCGCTGCGGGCCGACCAGCGGAAGCGTCTCCCTCGCCGTCATCGAAAACGTAGCGGGCCGGAGAGAACCCGTCGAAACGGTTCTCTCCGGCCCGGATGCGAAGACGGCCCCCGTCCTCAAGCCGGCACACCCTCCCCGTCTCCACACGGCCGCGACGCGGATGCATTGAGCTTCGCCGCCGTGCCGAGCTATTGTAATAAAACAGCCCGCCCGGACATCTTCTCTAATGCGGGGCATGCTCTTCTCCCGCTCACCCGCCGGCACGAACGTCTATGAACTCTCATCGATCACGAGCTCGGCTCGTCCGCGCCCTGGCGGCCCTCGCGATGCTCCTGCTGGCTGCCCCCGGGGCGCGCGGGCAGCGGCCGGCGGTGCCTGGCTCCATCGTGGGGATCGTGGTGGACTCGGAGACGATGCGGCCGCTGGCTTCCGTGCGGGTGATTCTGCAGCCGTCACCCGCCGGGATCTTCCTGGAGCGGGGGGACAACCCGGTTCCTTTGGGCAAGGAAGCCCGGGTGGTGGTCACCGACAGCGCCGGGGTGTACCGGCTGGGCACCCTCCAGGCGGGGAGCTACCGCCTCCACGCGCGAGCCCTGGGGTACCGGCCGGTGACCGTGGACCTGCGCGTCAGCGAGTCGCACGATTCGCAGCTCTCCATCGGGATGATGGTGCAGCCGATCCAGCTGGAGCCGGTGGTGGCCCAGGCGGCCGCCGTGCACGTGGACCGCTCCTTCGCCGGCACCCAGGCCGCGGACCGGGAAGACCCCGGGCGCGTGCTGGCCGAGCGGGCGCGGCAGGACCGCTTCCTGACCAGCGACACCCGCTCGATCACACACGCCGACGTACAGGAAGCGCTCACCCTGGGAGAAGCAGACCTGTTCCGCGCGCTCCAGCGCGTCCCCGGGGTGGGAACCCGCGACGACTACACGGCCGAGCTGTGGGTCCGCGGCGCGTCGTGGGACCAGGCGGCGGTCTTCTTCGACGGAGTACCCCTCTTCAATCCCCTGCACGGCGCCGGGCTGTTCTCGGCCGTCAACACGGACGCGGTCGGGGCAGCGTTCCTCCACGCCGGGGTCCAGCCGGCGGAGCTGCGCAGCGGAGGCGCGGCGGTGGTGGCGCTGCGCTCGCGCGCCGGGGGAGCGCCGGGCCATCGAGGGGCGGCGGAACTGTCGCTGGTGAGCGGGAGGGCCGTGGTGGACGGGCGCACGCGGGACGGGCGTGTCGGGTGGATGGTGGCGGGGCGGCGCACGTACGCGGACCTCCTCCCCACGGGCGTCTCCACCGCGCTCGGAGCCGGGCCGGATCGCATCCCGTACTCCTTTCGGGACGTGGCTGGCCGTGTGGATGCCCACCTGGGTCGTGGGACGCGGATCGAGGCGAGCGGGATCCACGAGGCGGACCGGCTGAGCGGCGACATCGATGCGCTCGTCACCGCCACCGATGCGCGCTGGGGGAGCAACGCGGGGCAGCTCTCGCTTCACCACGCCTTTGGAGGTGGGACGCTGCGCCACTCCGTGGGCGCCAGCCGGTTCGCGGCGCGGGCAGACGCGCGGGAGCCGCTTCCCAGGATCTGCCTCCCGCCCTGCTCCGGGGGCTACTACCCCACGCGCGGGCCGTTCCGCGCGCAACCCCTCGACAACTCGGTGGCTTACGCCTTCGCGAGCGGCACCTGGGAGTCCGCGTACGAGCCGGACAGCGTGCGCTGGGCGGTGGGCTACCGTGCCGTGCGGCAGGAGGCCCGCTATGGCACGACGGGGCTGTGGCCGTACCGGTCCGCGGGGCGAGAGGGGACGCGCGCGGACCACGACCTCGCCTACCTGGTGCTGTGGGGGGAGCGCGCCTGGCACCCATTGCCGGGAGTCGCGCTGGAGAGCGGGGTGCGCGCCGAGGTGGGGGGACAGATCGCCGGCGCCGACGCGGTGCGCCTGGCACCTCACCTGGCGCTCCGCTACAGGGCGGGCGCGGGAACGAGCCTGTCGGCGGGCGCCGCGCGCAGCTTCCAGTATGCCCAGGCGATCGTGCCGGCGGGCCCCGGCTATCACCCGGTGGCGACTTCGCACCTGTTCTGGACGTTGGCGGACGCGAATACCCCGCTCCTGCGCGCGGACGTGGCGAGCGTGGGGATCGAGCAATGGATCGGGGGGTCCACTCTCCTTTCGGCGGCGGCATACCTTCGCCACACGAGCGGTGCCGCCACGCCCGATCCGACCCCCGGCTGGATGACCGACCGCCCGCTCTTCGTGGCGGCGGATGGCGAGGCGCGCGGGGTGGACCTTTCGGTGCGCCGGCTTCTGGGGCGATGGACGGGTGGAGTGTCGTACGCGTACAACCATGCCGAGTTGGAAGCAGGCGGCTACCGGTACCCGGCCCCCACAAGCCGGCGCCATGCGCTGGACCTGACGACCGCGGTTCGCGTCACGCAGGCGCTGCGGGTGGGCGGCGCGTACAAGGTGGCCAGCGGCGCGGCGTTCACGCGCTACGACTCCGCCCTGCGGGAGTGCACCACGCCGGACCCGGCGAGCTGTCGCTACCTCACGTATGCGCGGGAGCCGGGGGCGGAGCGCGCGCCCGTGTACCGTAGCGCGGACCTGCTGCTGGACTGGAGCGGGACCGTGGGCGGGTGGGAGGTGGGCGCCTTCGCGCAGCTGCACAACGTGCTCGGTGACCGCAACCGCGCCGCGTACCAGTCCAGCCGCACCGTGTGCCGCACGCCTGCGGGCGGCCGCTGCAGCGACCCGATCCTGGAACCGCTGCCCGAGTCCTTCGACCCAGAGAACAACCTGTACCTGCCGGGGCTGCCGAGAGTCCCGATGGTGGGCCTGCGAGTCGCGTTCTGACGCGTGGATCTTGAACGCCTCTACCGGGAGCACTCCGTGCACCTGTTCCGCTACCTGCAGCGCCTGAGCGGCGACCCCGAGCTCGCGGCCGACGCGGTGCAGGAAACGTTCGTGCGCCTGGCCGAGCGTCCCCCGGAGGCCGGGGCCATGCGTGCATGGCTGTACCGGGTGGGGACGAATGTGGTGCTCGACTCCGGCCGCACAAGCCGACGGAGGCTGCGGCTCCTGGCGGGCGCGCCAGAGTGCGCGACGCTGGCGGACCCGCCCCTCAGCCCCGAAGCGGCTCTGGATCGCGAGGAGCGACGGCGCGAGGTGCAGGCGGCGCTGGCGGCGTTGAGCGCGCGTGACCGCACCGTGCTGCTGATGCGAGCCGAGGGATTCGCGCACCGGGAGATCGCGGCCACCATCGGCGTCTCCACGCAGTCGGTAGGCTCCATCATTCTGCGCGCGATGAAGAAGCTGGCAATGACCCTGGGTCTGGAGGGCCACCCCGAGCCATGACGCCAACCCCAGGGGAGGCACACATGAGTGCCGAAGAGCTGATCCGCTTCGTGGACGGTGAGGGTCTGCCCGAGGAACGGACCCGGATCCGGCGGCACCTGCGCCGCTGCGGGCCCTGCCTGGAGCTCGCGCGCGATCTCCGCGGCACCACGCGCGAGCTGGAGCTCCGCTTCGCCGATCTGGACGATGCGGCGGCGGCGGCATCCCTGCCCCCGTCGTTCCAGGCCGTCCAGCGCCTGCGGGGTGCCCGGCCGCGCGCGCACGCGTCCGGGATGCTGCCGCGAGCCGCGGCGGTGCTGGCCCTGGCGGCGATCGGTGCGGCCGCGGCATCTCCGCTCCGCTCACGGGTGCTCGACTGGCTTGCTGGGGATGTGGCCTCCGTCTCGGTGCCACGCTCTCCCCCGCCCTCATCACGCCCGGGTCCCGTAGCCGTTCCCGAGGAGTACCGCTTCGTTCCCGAGGGCGAGACGTTCATCGTGCACTTCAACGGCGCGCAGGATGAGAGCTCCCTTACGCTGCGCGTGTCGGATGGGCGCGAAGCGGTCCTCCAGATCGCAGCCGCGGCCTCGGCGCACCCCGCTGTGTTCGTGATGCCGAACGGGGTGAGGATCGGCGCGGCCGGTGCCGGCGGGGTGCGATACGGCATCACCGTTCCCCCCAGCGTCCGCACCATCGTGCTGCGCACCCACGGCGGCGATCCCCCGACCACCCTGTCCGCCCGCACGGTTCGCGAGCGCGGCGAGGCTTGGATCAGGCTCGGCCCGCAACGATAAAGAACGGCAGATATCACACAGAGACACAGAGCCACAGAGAGGAGAATGGGAACGTTCGTCCATTCTCCTCTCTGTGGCTCTGTGTCTCTGTGTGAGCCTGCTGTTCAGGGAACCTGTAATAAACGGCTCGGCCCAGACATCTATATCTGAGGTCGGGAACGTCTGCCCCCTGCACTCTCACTAGAAAAACTTGGGGAGGATGGTATGAAGAAGGTTCTGGTCATGCCGGTTCTTGCGGCTGCGCTGTTTGCCGCCGCATGCGGAGATGACGGCGGGCTGACGGGGGCGGGTCCCACGGCAAGTGTGCGCTTCTTCAACGCAACGCCGGGAATGACGGGCAGCGGTGCGTTCACGACGGGCGGGCAGTTCTCGACCGGTTCCGCACTCGCGTTTGGCCAGGCGACGCAGACGTGCTCAGCGGTCAAGGCGGGTTCGACGTCCTTCGGCTTCGGCGCGGCGAATACGGGGGGTACGGGCCTGAGTGGCAGCGCGCTCGCGACGCTGGACAACCAGAGCATTCCCGAGGGTGGCAACTTCACCGTGGCGGCGTCGGGCTCCGCGGCGAGTCCGACGCTGTTCCTGCTCGACAACAGCTTCTCGGGTTCGCTGGCCGCCAACCAGGCGGCGATTCGCTTCGTGAACCTCGCCCCGGGAACGGGCACGACCGCGAACACCTTCGTCGTCTTCTCGGGCGCGTTCGGGAGCAGCGAACAAACACTGGTCGCAGCCAACATGGCGGCCGGCGCACCGACGGCATACAGGATCGCGACGAGTGGCGCCAGTACGTTCTCGCTCTTGCGGAATCCGGGTCACAACGTCGTCATCCCGAGTACCGAGCTCACGTTGCAGGCTGGCACCGTCAATACCTTTGCGATCGTTCCGACTACGTCGGGCGGTTTCCAGCTGATCAACATCCCGCGCTGCTAGCGCCGCGACCTGCCCCGGCGGCTCCTCACCGCGCCGGGCGACCGTGGACAACCGCCCCGGGTGACGCAGCCAGACGGCCGCGGCGTGGAGCACCGCGCGGCGAGCCCGGATCAACACGGGCTGCGACGAGCAGAACGCCTCCGCCCCTCGCGCCCGGTACTCCACTCGACCCGCCACCGTCCCCGGAGGCCCTTGCCATGTCCCACGTCCGCCCGTCCCCGCTGCTGCTCGCCCTCGTCGCCGCGTCGCTGAACGCGTGCGACGCCAAGGCGCCCGTCGCGCCCGCGCCGCCGGTCGCGACGGTGACGGTCAGCGCCGTCACCACCACGTTCGTGCCCGGACAGTCCACTCAGCTGGTGGCGAGCGCGGCGACGGCGGGCGGGCAGGCGGTGAGCGCCCCGGCGCTCACCTGGCTCAGCGAGGCTCCGGCCGTCGCGGCGGTGGACACCGCCGGCCGCGTCACCGCCCTGAGCGCGGGCACCGCCGTGATCAGGGCGACGGCGGGCACGGCGCGCGGCACGGTAACGATCACCGTCCAGGCGGCGCCGGTGGGCCCCGTGGCCTCCCTGTCCTCGATCGTCGACTCCGTGCGCCTCGTCTTCAACATGCCGGCCATGGGCGCCGCGATCGTGACGCTGGACGGCGGCATCGTCGCGATCGGGGCCGCCGGCCTGCGCCGCGTGACCGGCGGCAACGCGGTGACCACGGACGACTTCTGGCACCTCGGGTCGAACACCAAGGCGATGACGTCGACGTTGGCGGCCGTGGCCGTGTCGCAGAACCGCATCCAGTGGACGACGACCATCTCACAGATCTTCCCGGAGCTGGCGAATATCCGCGCGGAGTACCGCGACGTGACCCTCGGGGATCTGCTCTCGCACCAGTCGGGCCTCCCGGGTAACGCAGGCGGAGCAGGCACCGGGAGTGGGACGCCGACGGCTCTGCGTGCGGCGGTGGTGGCCTCGGTGGTCCAGCTACCCCCCGGCATACCGCGCGGCAAGTTTGCGTACAACAACGTAGGCTACATCGTCGCGGGCGCGATGCTCGATCGGGCCTTCGGCACGTCGTTCGAGGCGGCAATGACGGCGCACGTCTTCGCGCCCCTCGGCATGACCGACGCCGGGTTTGGGCCCCAGGCGGCGGCGGGGAGCACCACTCAGCCGGTCGCCCACCGCCGCCTGGCGGACGGGTCGTGGGTCGTGCTCGAGGGCCACGACCTCCCGCCGATGTTCAATTCCGCGGGCACCATGCACATGTCGCTCGCGAGCTGGGGGCGCTTCGTGCGCGAAGTGCTGCGTGTGGAAGCGGGCACGTCCACCGTCGCGCCCGCCGCCATCGCGCGGCAGACCACGTCGGCGATCATCACCACGGGCCCGGGGGGCAGCTATGGCATGGGCTGGGCCGTCTTCGACCGCCCGTGGGCGAACGGCAAGACGCTCTACCATACCGGCACAAACCAAGGCAACGGCTCCCTCACGTATGTCGCCCCGATTCGCAACGTGGCGTTCCTCGTCACTACGAACGGCTATGAGCCGACCGGCCAAGTGCTTGAGGTCCTCGCCAACCGGTTGATCACGTTCCACAACACGGGTAAATGAACGCGGTCCGGCGCGCACACCTGACCCGATGCTCCCCCTCGGCACCGGCCGGCGGGGCGACGCGCCGAAGCCGTGCACCCGTACGCCGGCGGAACGGGGGCCCTGCGGCCGCCACGCGAAGTACTGATCGGGGCACGAATGGACTCTGGATTGTGAACCCCACCCGCTGAACACGGAGGCCCCTGATGCGGATCGCGGCTGTCCTGACCCTGCTGGCCTGCGTCGCGTGCGACGCTGGCGAGCCCATCGTACCCGCACCGGACCCTGTCCAGGCGGCCGACTCGGCCTTCGTGGCCGCGCTGCGCGCGCAGCTGGAGGCCTCCACGCAGGCCGGCCAGTTCTCTGGCGCCGTGCTCATCGCTCGCGACGGGCGCACGCTGTTCGAAGGCGCCTACGGCCTCGCCGATCGGGAACGGGGCGTACCGAACACGCCGCAGACCCAGTTCCGCGTCGGGTCGATGTACAAGATGGTGACCGCGGTCGCGGCGCTGCAGCTCGTGCAGGCCGGAACGCTGCGCCTCGACACGCCGCTCGGCACATACCTCCCGGACTACCCCAACGCGGAGGTGAGATCGAAGGTTACGCCGCACCACCTGCTCACCCACACCGGCGGCACGGGCGACATCTTCGGGCCGCTGTTCATGGCGAATCGGCTGAACCTCCGTACGACGGCGGATTACCTCCGGCTCTACGGCACGCGCGAGCTGCTGTTCGAGCCGGGGACGCAGTGGATGTACAGCAACTACGGATTCATCCTCCTCGGCGCCCTCGTCGAGAAGCTGGGCGGGCAGAGCTACGAGGACCACGTCGCGGCGCGCGTGCTCGCGCCGGCGGGGATGACGGCCACCGGGACAGCCCCGGAAGACTCGGCCATGCCCGGGCGGGCGGTCGGCTACATGCGGCAGGGGGGGCCGTCCGGCCCGCTCGTGTCGAACGCGCCGACACTGCCGTACCGCGGCACGCCCGCGGGGGGCGCGTACTCGACCGTGGGGGACTTCGCGCGCTTCGCCGTGGCGGTTCGGGAGCACCGGCTCCTGGATCCGGCGCACACGACGCTGCTCCTCGCCGGGAAGGTCGCGACTGGTCCGGGGGTGCAATACGCCTATGGGTTCGTCGACCGCGTCGTGGGCAGCCGGCGCTTCGTGGGGCACAGCGGGGGCGCGCCGGGGATGGGCGGTTACCTCCTGTTCGAGCCGAACGGCGGGTACGTGGTCGTCGTGCTGTCGAACTTCGACCCGGCGGCCGTGACACAGGCGATGCAGTTCATCCTCCCCCGCCTGCCGTGAGTCGATCGACGACGGGACTTGTATTGCTGCAGCGATCGTTCAGCGGACGCCACATGGAACCATCGCAGAGTATCGTCGCCGGAAAGCCGGCCGTGCGAGGATCGAGCGCAACCGCCGCCTCCGCCTTGCTCCTCCTGGCCGGCCTCGCCCTGGCGTGCAGCGGGGAGAAGCTGCCCACCGGTCAGGAGAAGGTCGTGCCGCCCCCGGCGGACGCCGCCGTGTACCGCGACGCTTCCTCCACGCAGCTGCCGGGGGCGGTGAAGGCGCCGGGCCAGCGCAGCATGGAGGCGCGCGCGGTGGACGTGGACGCCGACGGGGACCTGGACCTGATCGTGGCGTGCGAGGCGCAGCCGAACGTGCTGCTGCTGAACGACGGGCAGGGCCGCTTCTCCGACGCGAGCGGCCGCATCCCCCAGGCGGCGCTGGACAGCGAGGACATCGCGGTGGGCGACTTCGACCGCGACGGCGATCCCGACGTCGTGATCGTCACCGAAGACCCCGTCGGCGGGGTGCGCTACAACGAGTACTACCTGAACGATGGCCGGGGGAGCTTCAGCGACGTGCACACCCGCCTCCCCCCCACCGTCGAGTCGAACGCCGTGGCCGCCGCCGACATCGACAACGACGGCGACCTGGACCTGGTGGTGGGCGACCGGGGCCGGGAGCGCGCGCTGATGAACGACGGGCGCGGCTTCTTCAGCGACGAGTCGGCCACGCGGCTCCCGGCGGCACCCGACGACGCCACGCAGGATGTGACGCTCGGCGATGTGGACCGCGACGGCGACCTCGACCTGGTGGTGGCCAACGAGGAGGGCACGAACCAGCTTCTCCTGAACGACGGCCGCGGCTTCTTCATCCGCGCGCCCGAGGGGAGCCTCCCGCCGCGGCAGACCCGGGAGGCGACGCGCAACGCGGACCTGGGCGACGTGGACGGCGACGGGGACCTGGACCTGCTCTTCGCCAACGTGAGCTTCGGCGGCGGCGACCCCCAGGGCCGCCTCCTCCTCAACGACGGCCGCGGCGCCTTTTCCGACCTCACCTCCGCCCGCCTGGCCGGGATGGTGGTGGCGGCCATCGACGCGGACCTGGTGGACCTGGACGGCGACGCCGACATCGACATCGTCACCGCCCACTTCCCGGCCGGACCGTACCGCGCGTACCTGAACGACGGGCGCGGCTCGTTCGCCGACGCCACCGCCCGCTTCTTCCCGCCCGCCCTCAGGGGCCAGGGGGTCGAAATCGAGGCCGCCGACTTCGACGGCGACCTGCGCCTCGATCTCTACCTGGCCAACTTCGTGGAGTCGCCGGACATGCTCCTGCTGACGAAGCGGTGAGGCGCGCCCAGAGCCCCGCCCGTGCTCAGCCTGCTTGCGGCGTCCGTGGCGTGGGCGCGCGGCAAGGAACCCTGACCGTGCGCATGGAGACGGATCCAGGTCAGGGGAAGGATCACTGTCGACACGATTGCGCTCGTCCGTCGCGTCGAGCATTTCCGCATGGGCGCCGCCGTCCACCCACAACACCATGACTCCGGAGGTCGCGATGCGCCGTACCCCGTTGCTCCCCGCGCTCGTCGCGCTGACCGTCGCCTGCGATGGCGGCGCAGCCGTGGAACCGACGCCGGTCCACGTGATCTCCGTGGACGTGCTCCGTCCGGGGCAGATCGCCCACATCCGCGGCTCCGGCCTCGCCAACCTGCGCTCGCTCCTGCTGGACGGGGTGGCAGCGACGGAGCTGGCCGCCCGCTCCGACAGCGTCGCCGAGTTCCGGGTGCCATCCATGCGCGCCTGCGAAACCGACATGCGCGCGGTGAAGGTGTCGGCGGATGGATCGGCGCCGATCGGCGGCGTCGTACGCGTCCCACCGAGCGTCTCGCTACGCCCGGCCGAGTCGCGCGTCCTCACCGAGGACGATCTGCGCTGTCTGCGCCTCCCGGCGGCCGACGAGGACTACGTGCTGAGCGCCGCCAACCTGCAGATCCCGGCGGCGGGGGTGGAATCCGAGCGGGTGCTGGTCTCCGTTCGCCTGCACGGCACCGGTGACGCCCCCGCCCCGGCGCTCGCGTCATCCGGCGCACCTGGCCCCCTCGCGCCATTCTCCGGCCCCGGGGCCGGCACGCTCGTGGAGCCCGCCATGCCCGCGCTGGCCGCGCCGATGGGCAACTACTCGCGGGCGCCGGTACCCTTCGATCCGCGCTATGCGACCGCGGTGCCCGGGGACACACTGCGTTTCGTCGACTGGCACTCGGGGAAGCCGGAGATCTGCCACCAGCCGGCGGAATCGGTGCCCAGCTTCCCCGCGCAGGTCGTCGCCCTCTCGGGCCGGGTCGCCGTCGTGGTGGATCTGCGGCACCCGTCGGCCGGGGCGTTCACCGATCCGGCGAAGAACGCCTGGCTGCGCGACGCGGCGACGATGGCGGACCGGTTGCTGCTGCCAACCATGCGCTCGGTCTTCGACGCCGACTTCCAGCCTCCCGCCGGGGGCGGCGGCCGCTTCTACGTGCTGCTCGGCTCTCTCGCATTCGGCCTGGGCTTCGCCTACGACGGGCCGCTGCCGACCGTCAACGTCGCGAGCCAGGCGAGCTGCCCGCGCGCCTCCGAGATGGTGGTCAGCCTCCACAGCGCCGACCGGTTCGCGCTGCCGCAGAACCAGAACGCCAACTTCGCGGCAGGTGTGTTCATCCACGAGTACGCCCACAACGCCGACCTGCTGACCAGCCGGCGGGACCGCACGGCCAGCATCCTGAACGAGGGCCTGGCCACGCTCGCCATGGAGACGGCCAGCCGCATCGGCTCCGGGCAGCCCCTCCGCGCGCGCCACTCGGGAGTCGGCGGCGACGCGCCGTGGACCTTTGAAGCCGCGCTCGGCATGTGGGGCACGGAGCCGGCGCTGGGGCCCTGGCAGAGCAACGGCCGCTACGGCGCGAATGCGCGCATGCTCCTCTTCCTGCGCGAGCTGGCGGGCGAGGCTTCGGTCGATCATGGACGCCGGCCGACGCTCTACCAGCGCTTCATCTATGCGCCGGTCGACTGGCTCAATCGCCCGGCGGTCATCGCCCACCTTACCTCGGTGCTCGGCATCGGCTACGCCGAGCTGACCGACCGGCAGGCGCTCGCGAGCGTCACGGCCGGGCTGATCGACCCCGGCATCGCGCACGACCTGCCGCGCTACACCTCGTGGGACCACTCCGAGCGTGCGCGTCAGTCGGGCCCGCTTGCCCCGGGTTTCGCCGGCCGCGCCAGCCGCCGCACGAGCGGCGAACGCACCCTCGCGGCCGCGGACGGCGGCCACGCGGCGCTGTACCTGATGGGAGACGGGCCACGCGGGATCTCGCTGGAACTGGTGTCGCTGGCGCCCACGGCGCGCATCGTCCGGCTGACCCGGCTGCGCTGAGTAGCCTCAGTCACTGGTGCTATGCGTTCGGTCAGCCCAGATCTCGAATATCTTGCGAGAGTGCGAAGGTATCGGCGAAGGGCGATCGTGGCTGTGAACGCTTGCGGCAGCCGCGCTCGCGTGTGGCGCAATCGGAGTGAAGCGGAACACGTCCCTTCCTCAACAGATGTTGATCAAGGTCGTTGGTCGAACCAACCAGTGGGTAACGACCCACGCGTGGGGTTCATTAGGGACTGGCAATCGAGCCGCGTCAGGGCGGCCGACGGATGGTCGTTGTTCTGTCGGACTTCGGACTTCGGACTTCGGACTTCGGACTTCGGACCCCGGCTCGGGGCAGGGGCGCCTTCATCCACCGGCCTACCGGCTTCCACGCACTGCGGCAAGGAGCACGGCGTCGCTCCCGAACGCAGACACTCGCAATCGTATCGAACCTTCCAGGAGGAGTGCTGATGAAAAGAGCAATCGCGCTGGGGACCGTCGTGCTGTCGGCGGCCGCCTTCCCGGCATGCGGCAAAGGCCCGGTTGAACACAGCGGGGATCCGCAGCTCACGCTTTCCGTGGACAGCGTCACTGTGGACGTAGGCGCTGCCGCTTCGGTGACCGCCACGGTACTCAACGCCAGTGCGCCGGCACGGTTCGTCTCTCGTGATTCGAGTGTGGCTACGGTGAACGGAAACGGCGCGATCAGCGGCGTTGCGGTCGGCTCCACGTACGTGGTCGCAACGCTTTCCAATCGCGCGGACGTGCGTGACTCCGTTCGCGTTCGCGTGCGGGCGCCGGTCGACGGCGAATGGGGGCTCCGGGCCGAATTGCTCGAGAACAACTCCGAGTTCGCCCTCGCCGAAGCCAACGGCAAGCTCTACGTCCTCGGCGGCTATCCCCCTTCCCGGCAGACGGCCCGCACGGCGCAGATCTACGACATCGCGAGCGACCGCTGGCAGCTCGGACCGCAGCTTCCGCAGCCCAACAACCACGGGATGGCGGCCGCCGTCAACGGGAAGATCTACCTGATCGGCGGCCAGACCACGGACGATCAACAGGGCGCCACGGCCGTCGACATGGTGTACGAGCTGGACCCCGCGAAGGGTGCATGGGTCGAGAAGGCGCGGATGCCCACGGCGCGCAGCGGGGGGGTGGCCGTCGCGTATGGCGGAAAGATCTACGTCGCCGGCGGACGCGTGCCGCGCGGCAACGACTTCGCCGTCTACGACCCGGCGGCCGACAAGTGGGAGGTACTCCCGAATCTGCCCAGCCAGCGCAACCACATCACCGGTGCGGCCATCCGGGACCGCATCCACATCGTCGGGGGGCGTCTCGGCAACGGCCTGTCGCCGCAGAAATCCGATGCGCACGAGGTCTTCGACCCGCAGACGCGCACCTGGACGACCGCGGCCCCCATGCTGAGCGGCCGCAGCGGGATCAACGGCGTCCTGGCCCGGGGCTGCTTCCACGTGTGGGGCGGCGAGTCGCCGGCCGGCATGTCGGCCCAGCATGAGTACTACGATCCCCGGACCAACCAGTGGTCGAGCCTCCGCGCCATGCCCAAACCCGTTCACGGCGTTGTAGGGTCAGCCTTTGTGGACGGACTGATCTGGGTAACCGGCGGCGGCACCTCGATCGGCGGCGGCTCCGGGAGCCTGCTCAATCAGACGTACCGGCCGATCGTGAGTTGCGAATGATGCGGATCGTTGCGACTCGGGCGGCGGCCTTCATCCTGGCCCGCCTGAGGAGCAGGCCGCACGCATCGAACTGATTGGAAGGGTCGTGATTGCACACGTTCCGACGTGGTGCCGGCAGACACGCTACTCTGACTCCGTGTGCGAGGCTTGTGTGATGAATCGTCGCTCTTCCTGGCTTTTCTGGCATGTTTTCTCGACACGGGCGAGAGCGCACGCTCGCCAGGCGCAGCTATCTCGGCTCGCGGAGCGTTGACCCCGAGCAGCAGACCCGCGAATAGAGCCGGTGGTTACCCCGCCCGCTCGGTGAGCCGGCCTTGGGCGGGTTCTCCAGCAAAGTTGCCGTCCTGCCTGGAAGATATTAGGTCAGGTACTTCGTCTGACACCGCGGCGCACATCCATCGAGGTGTGCGCCGCGTCGCCGTCTTGGAGACGGGCGTTTGGAGGGAAGTGCACGATCAGTGGTTCGGATCGGTGCACGATAGGTGGTTCGTCCCGACGGAATCCCAGCAAGTGCCTGGAGTGCGGTGCACGATTTGATGATTCCTACAATGCTTGTGTGTTGAGCAGCCTGCGTTCGATCAGGGATTTGGTCGGCAGCGACAAACGTGATCGCTGATGCGACAGCGAGCTTCGCCGTACCTGGCCCGTTGCGCATCATTGCTTGCTGCCGAGTCTAGGGGGTAGCGGGAGAGGCTGATCGGCGGAGCAGCCAGGCGATCGACAGCACGGGGACCGCCGGACGCCGCGGGTGTTCGATTCCGGCCGCGGCCGTCCCAGGATCGGACAGCCTCCGCGGAGACGAGGATCGTGGATGCGATGCCGTGCAACGGCTTACGTCACACGGGGGCGCGGCACCGATCTGGCCCCTGTGCGTCCCGTCGTGCGGTACGCTATTCCCCCAACCGGCAGATCGATGCTCCCGGAAATCCGGCAGGCCCTGCGCTCGCTCGCACGCGCGCCGAACTTCACCGCCGTCGCCATTCTCACGCTGGCGCTGGGGATTGGGGCGGTGACCACCGCGCTGTCGTGGGTGCAGGGGCTGGTGCTGAACCCGGCGCCCCTGGTGCGCGAGCCGGAGCGGCTGTTGGAGCTGTCGCTGCGGCCAAAGTGGGGCGGCGGCAACGGGCGCACCTCGTACCCGGACTACCTGGACGTACGCGCCCGCGTCCGCGCGCTGGACGGGGTCGCCGCCTTCTCCATGCAGCCCCTGGGGCTGGCGGAGCGCGCAGGCGCCGCCGCCGACCCCGTTTCCGGCGTGTACGCGAGCGAGAACTACTTCCGCGTCCTGGGAATCCGCCCGGCTCTCGGGCGGTTCTTCGTCCCCGCCGACTCCGCGGACTCTGGGGCGGAGCCGCCGGCGGTGATCGGGCACGCGCTGTGGCGGCGGCGGTGGGGGAGCGACCCGTCGGTGCTGGGACGCCGCGTCCTCGTCAACGGCGAGCCCGTGACGGTGGTGGGGGTCGCGCCCGAAAGGTTCGGGGGGACCAGCGCGGGGCTGGGCGCCGAAGTGTGGGTGCCGCTGGCCGCGCTGGAGCGGCTGGGGAGCACGCCGGGGCTGCTGGAGGCGCGCGGCGCCTGGTGGCTGGAGTCGTTCGGGCGCGTGCGCGCGGGCTCCACGGCCGGGGAGGCGCAGGCCGAGGTGTCCGCCCTGGGCGAGCGCGTGACGGCGCGCTACCCCGAGCACCGCGAGGTGGGGCTGCAGGCGATTCCTTTCCGGGGAGGCGCGTCGCAGGACGTGATCCGGCCCATGATGGCGGTGCTGCTGGCGGGCGCCGTCGTGGTGATGCTGCTGGTGTGCGCCAACGTGGCCAACCTGTTCCTGGTCCGGAACGCCGCCCGCGAGCGCGAGCTCGGGGTGCGCGCCGCCCTGGGGGCCCGGCGGGGGCGCCTGGCCGGCCAGCTCCTGGCCGAGTGCGCGCTGCTGGCCGCCGCCGCGGCGGCGCTCGG
>CADCTW010000137.1 GCA_902805735.1 uncultured Gemmatimonadota bacterium
ATGGGGACGCCGCCCGCCGGCTGGCCCGTGGCGCGCGAGGTCACCACGCCGCCCAGCGTGCCGCCCGCGCGGCTCGCGCACGACGCGGTCAGCACCACGCCCAGCGGCGGGATGGCGAGGTCGCGCTCCGCCGTCTGCGGCGGCACGGCGATCACGCGCACGGGCTCCGGCGTGTAGCGCAGCGAGTCCAGCCGCGGGTGGCTGAAGGTGAGCGAGTAGGCCCCCTCCGCGACCCCGCCCAGGGTGAAGCGGCCGGCGGAGTCGGTGACCGCCGCGCGCTCCGTACCCTCCAGGACCACGCGAGCCGCCGCGAGCGGGCGCGCGCGGGTGCTGTCCCAAACCACGCCCGTCACGCGCGCGGGGGCGGACATGGCCACGAGCGCGCCCTCGGCGGTGCGGATCTCCACCACCTCGCCCGCCTCCTCCGCGATCCCCGACCCCTGGGGCTCCATCCCCGGGAGCGCCGTGCTGTTGGGGCGGAAGCGGGAGGCCCCGGACGGGACGCGGATGCGCCAGCGCGACACGATCCACCCGCCGCTGGGGAGGCGGCGGAACTCCACGCGCCCGCCCGCCTGCGCGGCGCCGGGGAAGCGCCCGCCCACGTACCCGTACTCCAGCACGCGCAGCTCGGCCGTCGCCGCGTCCATCCACAGCACCCCGCGTACGTCCGTGCGCTCCCCCGTGCTCACCGGCGCGAAGGCCAGCCCCACCATCCCGCGGTGCTCGGCGTCGGCCGGCTCCGCGTGGAAGCAGTGCGTGTCCAGGAACTCGTCGGAAAGGAGGATCTCCGCGTCCGGCGCGTGGAAGAGCACCGTGTCGCCCACGGCCTCCACGTACCCCTTCTCCGCCAGCCGCGCCGCGGGCACGGTCACGAAGGGCGACGGGTTTGCGGACTCGCCCGTCTGCACGCGCTCGGAGCGGGTGATGAGGGAGCTGGCGTCGAGCTGGCGGCGCTTGCGGGTGACGCGGTAGCGGTAGGGGAACTGGACGGACGTGTACGCGCTGGAGCGCAGCGCCTTGCCGGCCTCGGCCCAGAGCCCCGCCACCTCCATTCCCGGCTCGGTCCGCGTGGCGCAGCGGCGCCCGGCCGTGGCCGTGATGGCCGGGAGCTCCAGGCGGTCCGCGGCGGCCTGCAGCGTGTACTCCACCGTCTGCCCCGCGGCCAGCTCCATGGCGGGCGAGGTGACGCGGCGGAATCCCACGCGCTCCGCCCGCACCGTGTAACGCCCCGGCGCGGTGGTGCCCACGCGGAAGCGCCCCTGCTCGTCCGAAAGCACCTCCGCCCGCACGGCGCCGTCTTCGCCCACCAGCGCCACCAGCACTCCGGGCACGGGCCCGCCCCCGCGCTCCACCACGGCCCCGCGCACGGTCTGTGCGGCGGCCGCGGCCGGGAAGAGGGTGCAGGCGATCAGGGCACGCAGGGCGCGTGTGGACATGGCGGGCTCCGGAAGGGGGTGCGAGGGGAGACCTGTCCCTGTCAGTGTCTCCGTGCCTCCGAGTGAGATTGCTGATCCTGCGCGCGCGGGGCAAGAAGAATCTTCGCGCGACGCTTCCCTCCGCGCCGAAAGCTCACTTCGCGCTCATCCACATCCGCGCGGCCACCACCACCAGGAAGAGCGAGAAGGCGCGCTTGAGCTGCACGGGCGTGAGCGTCTGCGCCCAACGCGCCCCGAAGTAGGCGCCCACCAGCAGCCCCAGCGCCACCAGGGCGGAAGCCGCCACGTTGACGTGGCCCTGCTTGTAGTACTCGTACGCCCCCAGCGCGCCTACCGGCAGCAGGAGCGCGCCCAGCGACGTGGCCGTGGCTTCCAGGGGCGCCATGCGGGCCAGGAACATCAGTGCCGGCACGATCAGCACCCCGCCGCCGATCCCAAAGAGCCCGGAGAGCACCCCGGCGCACAGCCCGATCAGGAGGTACACCAGGAGCATGGTCCCAATCCTTGCAGCGGTCGAATGACGATCACCTGGAAGCGCGAGAGCCGTTCTCCTCTGTGCCTCTGTGCCTCGGTGTGAGACTGCCTTTCCCGAAGATAGCGCTCCGGCCCGGCCTTGCCCAACGCGCGCCGGCGCCGCAACTTCGGGCGACCTCCCCAGACTGACCCAGGAACGGAGTCCCATGAACCGACGCATCGCACGGACGCTGCTCGCACTCGCCCTGGTCCCGCTGCCGCTCGCGGCGCAGCGGGCGCCGCGCTGGCAGCAGGGGGTGGACTACCGCATCGAGGCGCGCCTCGACGAGGGGAGCGACGTGCTCCGCGGGCGCGCGCGGCTCCGCTACACCAACCGCTCGCCCCGCCGGCTGGACACCCTCTACCTCCACCAGCACCTCAACGCCTTCCGCCCCAACAGCGCCTGGGCCCGGCGCGAGGCCGAGTACGGCGAGATGCGCTTCCAGAACCTGGGGCCGCGCGAGCACGCCTTCGAGCGCTTCACCGCCGTGCAGATCGACGGCCGCCCCGTGCGCCCCGTGTACCCGCTGTCGCCGGACTCCACCGTCGTGGCCCTCCCCCTGCCGGTCGCGCTGCGCACTGGCGGGTCCGTGACGGTGTGGATGGACTGGGACGCGCGCCTCTCCACCCTGCCGCGCCGGCAGGGTCGCAGGGGGCGGCACTTCGACTTCGCGCAGTGGTACCCGCGCGTCGCCGTCTTCGACCATACCGGCTGGGCCACGCAGCCCCTCCTCCCCCAGGGCGAGTTCTACGGCGAGTTCGGGCGCTACGACGTGACGCTGGACCTGGCCGCCGACCAGGTGGTGGGCGCCACGGGCGTGGCCGTGGAAGGGAACCCCGGGTACGCGATGCCCGAGGCGGCGCAGCCCGGCTTCGCGCGCACGGCCGAGCGCCTGGGCCTGCTGCCGGGCACGGCCGCGGCGACCGGGCGCAAGCGAGTGCGCTTCGTGGCCGCCGACGTCCACCACTTCGGGTGGGCCGCGGATCCGCGCTTCCAGCACGAGGGGGTCACCCGCTACTCGCTCAACGACGCGGGCCAGCGCAGCGAGCTCCCCGCCATCCACGTCCTCTTCCTCCCCGAAGACACCTCGTGGGCGGGCAACCGCGCCGCCCAGCGCACGCTGGACGCCATCCAGTGGGTGGGCTCGCTGATCGGGCCGTATCCGTATCCGCAGCTCACCAACCTGCACCGGCTGGAGAGCGGCGGCACCGAGTTTCCCATGCTGGTGATGAACGGCTCGGCCAGCGAGGGGCTGATCGTGCACGAGGTCACGCACCAGTGGCTGCACGGCATCCTGGCCAACAACGAGTGGCGCGAGGGGTGGCTGGACGAGGGCTTCACCTCCTTCGTCAGCACCTGGTACGCGGAAGAAAAGCTGCGCCGGAGCGGAAACGCGCAGGCGGCGGACACGCTCTGGTTCGGCGCCATGCGCTCGCTGGAGCGGCTGGAGCGGGTGGATACGGCGCAGGCGCTCTCGCTCCCCGGGGCGGAGTACCGTTCGCCGCGCATCTACAGCGCCATGACCTACACCAAGGGGTCCGCGGTGCTGCGCATGCTGCGCGACTACCTGGGCGAGCCCACCTTCCGCCGCGTCCTGCGCCGCTACTACGACCAGTATCGCTTCCGCCACGTGACGGGCCGCGACTTCTTCGCCGTGGCCGAACAGGTCAGCGGGCGCGACCTGGACGAGTTCTACGCGCAGTGGATCGAGAGCACGGCCAGGCTGGACTACTCGATAGCCTCCGCCCGCACCGCCCGTGCGGCGGATGGCCGCTGGCGCACGCAGGTGGAGCTGGTGCGCACGGGCGACGCCTGGATGCCCGTCACCGTGCGCGCGGGCGACGGGGAGCAGCGCGTCACGGGCCGCGCCCGCCGCCAGACGGTGGTCATCACCTCTCGCGAGCGCCCCGCCGAGGCCGTCGCCGACCCCAACTGGGTGATCGTCGATCCCGACCGGGCCAACAACCGCGCGCCCGTCCGCTGAACCGCAGGGTCACACAGAGGCACAGAGGCACAGAGATCACTTCATCTCTGTGCCTCTGCGCCTCTGTGTGACATTCTTTTTTCGCCTCATCCAACTTATTGGGCCTGTCGGGCATCCAACCCTTTCAGTCCGGGCGGCGATGGCGCGCGCGCGGGGATCTTCATCCATGGAAGGAGGTTTGGGATGCTTCGTAAGAACGTTTGCCTGCTGGCCGCGGTGCTCGCCCTGGGCGCCGCCGCCGACGCGGCCGCGCAGACCCGGTGCTACATCTGGCGCGACGGGCGCCGCGTGGAGTGCGACAGGGACCGCCACGAGCGCGAAAGGGAGCGGGAGCGCGAACGGCGCCGCGAGGCCGAGCGCCGCCGCGAGCGGGAGCGCGAGCGCAGCCGGGTCGTCTGGGGGTGGGTCGAGCCGGCGCAGTTCGGCGTTCGCGGCGGGTACGACTTCGAGGAGGACGGGGGTACGGCGGGCGCGCAGCTCCGCATCCCCCTGGCCAGCATCCTCACCTTCTCGCCGAGCGCGGACGTGTTCTTCAACGACACGCCCGCCGAGTGGCAGATCAACACCGACTTCCTCCTGCGCCCCGCCGCGCTGGGTGGCCTGTACGGCGGCGTCGGCGCCGGCTTCGTCAACCGCGACTTCGACGGCGACGGCGACAACGGCACGGAAGCGGGGCTCAACCTGGTCCTGGGCATCGAGAGCGGGCGCATCCGCAACACCGTCCTGCGCCCCTTCGCCGAAGGCCGCTGGACCAACGTGGACGACTACGACGCCTTCCGCCTCGTGGCCGGCTTCAACGTGCCGATCTCCGGCCGGCGCTAACACCCACGCACAGGGGCCGTCCGCCGACCCGGGCGGGCGGCCCTCCCCTCCGAACTCGCCGGCCATGCGTCCGAGCATCACCTTTTTCCGCGGCCTGGCCGTGGCCCTCCTGGCGGGGGGGGGCGCCTCCCCCGCGCGCGCCCAGGCCGACACCGCCTGGAGCGCCCTCTTCCGCATGGACCTGGACTCCGCGCGCGCCATCATCGCCGCGGACCACCCGGGGGTGCTGGACAGGCAGAACCCGGCCTTCGCGCGGACCCTGGCCACGGCCTACCAGGAAGCCCTCCGCGCCGTCCCGCGGATCGACAGCTACAACGCGTACGCCATCGCGCTGGCCCGCTTCGGCAACCGCTTCCAGGACGCGCACCTCAACGTGGGGGGGAACCGCCCCGTGATGGCGCTGCGCGACGCCGGGATCGAGGCCGTGTTCCGGGGCGGCGCATTCCTGGTGGAGTGGGCCGACACGCGCTACGGCGACCGCGCCGCCTCGCTCCGCGGCGCGACGGTGCGCGACTGCGACGGCGCCGCCGCGGAGCGCGTCTTTCGCGAGCGCGTCCTGTCGTGGCGAGGCCGCCCCTCCGTGGAGGCCGATTGGCACCGCTTCGCTCCGCTCCTCTTCCACGACTACGGCCCGCCCACTCCGCCCGCGCCGCGGAGCTGCCGCTTCGCCACCCCCGGCGGAGTCGTGGCGCTCCCCCTCCAGTGGGAGCCGCTGGACACGGCACGGCTCGCCGAGCGCCGCCGCCGCGCCGCGCCACCGCGCACGCTCTCCCTGGAGTGGATGGGGGACGCCCGCACGCTCTGGGTGAGCCTCCCCACCTTCGCGGTCGACGACTCCGCCGGGGTTGCCGCGATGCGCGGCGTCATCGATTCGCTCCGCGCGGAAACGGGACGCGGCCGTGACCGGCGCCTCCTGGTGTTCGACCTGCGCGGCAACGATGGCGGCTCGTCCCGCTGGGGCGACGAGATCGCCGAGGCCGTGTTCGGGGCCGAGTGGGCGCGCAGGCGCGGCAGTGGCAGTACGACGGCGTGTACACGGAATTCCGTGTGTCGCCGCACAACGTGGAGGCGGCGCGGGGCAACGCGCGGCAGTCGGAGCGCCGGCACGGCACGGACAGCCCGGCTGCCGCGCAGTCGCGTGCCTTCGCGGACTCTCTGGCGGCGGCGCTCGCCCGGGGAAGCAGGATGTACGGCGCGGTGCGGAGCCGTACCGGGGCCGCCCGGCCGCCGGCCGTGCCGGTGCCGGGACGCATCGTGGTGATCGCCGGGCCGTCGTGCTTCAGCGCCTGCCTCGACTTCCTGGACCGCATGCGCCTTCACCCGTCCGTGGTGCAGGTGGGCCACACCACCGGGGTGGACACCAACTACATGGAGAACTGGGGGCGCCGCCTCCCCAGCGGCATCGCTTCCGTGGGCTACCCCATGAAGGTGTACCGCAACCGGCGCCGCGCCGGCAACGAGGCCTACGCCCCCCACGCCCCCTTCCCCGGCAACCTCCGCGACACCGCCGCCCTGCGAGCCTGGATCCTGGCGCGCTTCTGACAGCGGGGCTCACACGGAGGCACAGAGGCACGGAGGTGAATTCATCTCCGTGCCTCTGTGCCTCCGTGTGAGATGTATGTAAGTTGCAGATGTGGAACGCACGCGACATTCGACAGTTGCAAGCAGGAGGGGCCATGCGGATACGTGCCAAGAGGCCAAGGTCCACGCGGGCCGCGCTGGAGGCGTCGCTCCTGCGGCGCGTAGGCGGGCTGCTGGAAGAGTCGGTGGCGCGTATGACCGAGCGCGAGCTCATGCGCGCGGTCGAGGCGCCGACGCCGGCCGCGACCGTGGTGCAGGTGATCGCCTCGTCCCCAGACATGGGGCTCTCCCGCGAGCCGGGGTGGACCCAGGCATTGGCGCGTGGGGCCGTGCGCAAGCAGGAGCTGATCGAGCGAGCGGGCGGGTGCTACTCGTCGAGCCAGGCGGCGGCGCTGATCGGGATCAGCGTTTCCGCCGTGAACCTGCGCAAAAAGCGCGGGCGCATCCTGGCCGTGCCCCTCTCGGGCGGCGAGTCTGGGTTTCCCGCCCGTCAGTTCGAGGATGCGGAGGTGCGCGCCGGGGTCGCGGAAGTCGTGGGCGCCGCCGCGGAGATGAACCCGTGGGTGCTCCTCTCCATCCTGCTGAACCCCATTTCCCAACCGGGTGGCCCGGCGCCGCTGGACCGCCTGGACGACGAAGCCGTCCGCGCGGAGGTTCTGGCGCGCATCCGCGGCTACGGGGTACACGGGGCGGGCTGATGGCGCCCATCCGGCTCCCCCGGCGAATCCCCGTGGCCGTACGCCCTCCCCGCACGATGCTCTGGCGCGTGCACCGGACCCGGCACGGTGCGCTGTGGTACGGTCCGCACGGCGACCCGCCTTCCAACCGGTTCGACGCGCCGGCCAGCGAGTACGGCGTCTGCTACTTCGGAGAGTCGCTGGACGTCTCGTTCCTGGAGACGCTCGTGCGCGGCGCGGACGTGGTGGCGCAGGCCGAAGTGGCGGCGCGCACCGCATCGTACGTCGCGACGACGGAGGAGATGCGCTTCCTCCAGTTCGAGGGCGCGGGGCTGGTGCGGCTGAAGATCGGCGGCGACGTGGCGCACGCGGCGGACTACGCGCCGTGCCAGCGCATGGCGTGTGACCTGTACGAGCAGCACCCCGACATAGACGGAATCCAGTTCCGTTCGCGGTGGGATACCAGCTCCCTCTGCTGGGCGGTGTTCGACCGCGCGAAGGCGAAAGTCGGCCCCGCCCGCGGCAAGCAGTCGCTGGGCGACTACGACGTGATCGGCCCCACGCTGGAACGCCACGACATCGCCGTGGTTTGATCGGTTCTGGCGCGTGGTTCTCCTGGTGTCACCGCGCCTCCGCGTGAGACTCCTTTTATCATCCGATGAATCCCCCGCGCGAGGTGGCGACGTAGCACCTGTGAGTGGGGGTCGCTTCCTGTACGGTCGGGTTAGAAATGGACGAATCGAACGTCGTGGCGCGAGGGATGCGACAGAGGCCGGTACGCAGACGGCTTCCCGCAATCCGGCCCCGTGACATGAGCCAGCCGCAGCCCCCGGACGACCGTTCCGCGGCCGAGACGGAGATCGACACGCTGCTGATCGGCCGCATCCAGTGCGGCGACGAGAGCGCGCTCAGCCAGCTGTACGACCGCTGGGTGGACCGCGTGTACTCCGTCGCCGCGCACGTGCTGGGCGCGAGCGACGAGGCGGACCACGTGGTGGAGCGGACCTTTTCCAAGATCTGGAAGGACGCGGGGCGCTACGACCCGGAGCGGGGGAGCGCGGGGGCGTGGATCGTGACCATCGCCCGCAGCTTTGCCCTTACCCTGCAGCGCTCCGAGGGCAGGCGCATGCGGCACGACGAGCTGCGCACCCGGTACCTCACCCACGAGGGGGCGATCTCCGCCACGTCGCCCCTGCAGAACATGGAGGCGAGCGAGGAGGGCGCGCTGATCCAGGGCGCCATGAGCCGCCTGCCGGCCGACCAGCAGCGGGTCGTGCGGATGACCTTTTTCGAGGGGCTCAGCCAGGCGGAGATCTCGGACCAGCTCGGCGTCCCGCTGGGCACGGTGAAGACGCGCGTGCGCCTGGCATTCGCCAAGCTGCGCGACTCCCTGGCGGGGCTGAGGTCGCGATGAGCCGCCCGCACGAGCACGACGTCCTGCGCGCCCTCGTTGCCGCCGGACGGCCCGATGCGCTCTCGGACGAGCAGATCGACCGCATCCTGCGCCACGCCGCCGAGTGCCCGGACTGCTCCGTGGAGTTCAGCGACTTCGCGGCCCGCGCCATCCTGGCCCAGGCGCCCGAGCTGCACCTGGACGCCGGCCACTCGGAGCGCCTCCGCGCCCGCGTGCTCGTGCACGCCGTGCCGCGCGGCGAGCCGGTGCGCGCGCTGCCGGCCCCGCGCCGGTCCCTCGCCCTCACTCGCGGCAGCGGGTGGCTGGCCGCCGCGGCCATGGCCGTAGCGCTCATCACCCACCACGGCTTCCACGAGCCGCTCCGCGCGGGCTGGCTCGCCGCGGGCGCCTTCGCCCTGCTGGCCCTGGGGCTGGCCATCTACGCCGACCACCAGCGCAGGCGCCTCGCGGAGCTCGAGCGGCGGCTTGGCTCGCGCGGAGACGCCGAGGCATAGAAACAGGTTCATCGCCGTGCCTCTGTGTGAGGAAAGCGGTCGCGGTTAGATTTCCCGGATGCCTGAGACTCTTCCGCTGGCGCGCGACGGCATCGTCCGCGGCGCGTGCCCACACGACTGCCCCGACACGTGCGCCATGCTGGTGCACGTGAAGGATGGCCGCGCCGTGCGCGTGCAGGGCGACCCCGAGCACCCGGTGACGCAGGGCTTTCTCTGCACCAAGGTGAACCGGTACGTGGAGCGCACCTACCACGCGGACCGGCTCACCACGCCGCTGCGCCGGGTGGGGCCCAAGGGCGAGGGGCGCTTCGAGCCGGCCACGTGGAGCGAGGCGCTGCGAGACATCGCGCGGCGCCTCGACGAGATCCGCAACGGGCCGCACGGGCCGCAGGCCATCCTCCCCTACTCGTACGCGGGGACGATGGGGCTGGTGCAGAGCTCGTCCATGGACCGGCGCTTCTTCCACCGCATCGGCGCGTCGCTGCTGGATCGCACCATCTGCGCGACGGCGGGCACCGAGGCGTGGAAGGTGACGTACGGCGACCGCATGGGCCCCACGCCGGAAGAGGCGGAGCACGCGCGCCTGGTGCTGCTGTGGGGAACCAACACGCTGACCTCCAACCCCCACCTGTGGCCCGCGCTGCGGCGCGCGCGCGAGGCGGGGGCGCGCATCGTGGCCATCGACCCCATCCGCACCCGCACGGCGGCGCAGTGCGACCAGCACGTGGCCATACGCCCCGGCGCGGACGCGGCGCTGGCGCTGGGGATGATGCACGTCATCTTCCGCGAGGGGCTGGAGGACGCGGACTACCTGCGCCGCCACACCGAGGGGTGGGAGGCGCTGCGCGAGCGCGCCCTGCACGAGTGGAGCGTGGAGCGCGCCGCCGCCGAGACGGGGGTCGGCGAGGGGACCATCGAGGCGCTGGCGCTGGAATACGCCCGCACCCGCCCGGCCTTCATCCGCCTCAACTACGGGATGCAGCGGCACGCCGGCGGCGGCATGGCCGTGCGCGTGGTGAGCCTGCTCCCTGCGGTGACCGGCGCGTGGCGCGACGTGGGCGGCGGCGCCACGCTGTCGACCTCCGGCGCGTTCCGGGCCAACGGCGCGGCGCTGGAGAAGCCGGAGTGGATCCCGGCCGGCACGCGCACCGTCAACATGGTGCGCCTGGGCGACGCGCTCACCCTGCCGGACGCGGGGCTGGGCGGGCCGCCGGTGAAGGCGCTGGTCGTCTACAACTCCAACCCCGCCGCCATCGCGCCCGACCTGGGCCGCGTGCGCGAGGGTCTGCGCCGCGAGGACCTGTTCACCGTGGTGCTGGAGCACTTCCGCACGGACACGGCGGACTACGCGGACTGGATCCTCCCCGCCACCACGCAGCTGGAGCACTGGGACGTCCACACGTCGTACGGGCACCTGTACGTCACGCTGAACCGCCCCTCCATCGCGCCGGTGGGGGAGAGCCTCCCCAACTCCGAGATCTTCCGCCGCCTGGCCGCGCACATGGGGCTGGACGACCCCGAGCTGCGGGCGACGGACCTGGAGCTGATCGAGCAGGCGCTGGACTCGCCCAACCCGGCGCTGCGCTCCGTCACCCTGGAGCGGCTGCTGGAGACGGGGTACGCGCGCCTGGGCGTGTCCGCGCCCTTTCTCCCGTTCGCGGACCCGGCGCGCTTCAACACGCCCACGGGCAAGATCCAGATGGTGGCGGCGGAGCTGGAGGCGCTGGGGCTGGATCCGCTCCCCGCCTACACGCCCCCGGCCGAGAGCGCCGCGGCGGACCCCGCTCGTGCCGCGCGCTTCCCGCTGATGCTCCTTTCGCCGCCCGAGCACCAGTTCATGAACTCCACCTTCGTCAACATCCCCGCGCTCAAAAAGGCCGCGGGCGAGGCGAAGCTCCTGCTGCACCCCAACGAAGCGGCCGTGCGCGGCATCCGCGACGGCGACCGGGTGCGGAGCTGGAACGACCGCGGCGACTTCTTCGCCCTGGCGGTGGTGACCGACGACGTGCGCCCCGGCGTGGCCGTCTCGTACGGCGTGCGCTGGGCCCGCCTTTCGGAGGAGGGGCGCACGGTGAACGACACCACCTCGCAGGGCGTCACGGACATGGGCGGCGGCGCGGTGTTCTACGACAACGCGGTCGAGGTGGAGATGGCGGGCTGAAGGAACGGCAATCTCGCACAGAGACACGGAGGAGGGCTCTCTCCGTGGCTGGCACAATCGCCCGGGACCGGGTAAGATCCCCGCCTCTCGCAGCCAATCGAATCCCGCGGAACCGCAGCAGTGCGCATCCTCTACGTCTCCCACTCGTTTCCCCTGCCGGGCCAGCCGCTCTCCAACGTGGGCGGGATGCAGCGCGTGGCCACCGGGCTGCACGACGCGCTGGCCGCGCACCCGGGCGTCGCGCTCCACTCGCGCGTGCTGGAAACGTCGTGGAAGGCCACGCCCTACCGGATGCCCGGCTACATGGCCGGCCTGCTGCGCGACATCCCGCGCACGGTGGCGAAGGAGGGGATCGACGTGGTGCTCTTCTCGTCCATGGTCACTGCCTCGCTCGCCACCGTGGTGGGCGGCAGGGTGCGCAGGCACGGCGCGCGCCTGGCCGCGATCCCGGTGGGGCGCGACGTGACGCTTCCCACGACGGGGTACCAGTGGCTGGTTCCCCGCGTCTTCAACGCGCTGGACCTGGTGTTCCCCATCAGCCGGGCCACGGGGCAGGAGTGCACGCGGCGGGGGCTGCCGGAGGGGAAGATGCACATCGTTCCCTGCGGCGTGGACACGGCGCTCTTCGCGCCGCCGCACGACCGCGCCGCCGCGCGCCGCGAGCTGCTCCACGCCATCGGCGCCGCGGTGCCGGACGACACGCTGATCCTGGTGAGCGTGGGCCGCCACCAGGAGCGCAAGGGTTTCCAGTGGTTCACCGACGCGGTGATGCCGCGCCTCCCCGCCGACGTGCTGTACCTGGTGACGGGCGAGGGCCCCACCACCCCGCAGATCCGCGCCGCGATCGAGCGGCGGGGGCTGGACGGGAGGGTGCGGCTGCTGGGGCAGGTGAGCGAGGAGGTGCTGCGCACCCTCTACCGCGGCGGCGACCTGTTCGTGATGCCCAACATCCACGTGCCGGGCGACATCGAGGGCTTCGGCGTGGTGATGCTGGAGGCGGGGCTGTGCGGGATGCCCGTGCTCGCCGCGGACCTGGAGGGGATCAGCGACGTGGTGAGCGCGGGCGACAACGGCGAGCTGGTCCCCAGCGAAGACGCGGACGCCTTCGCCTCCGCCATCCTCCGCCGCCGCGGCGACCGCCCCGCCCTCGCGGCCGCCTCCGCCTCCGCCGCCCGCTACACCGCCGCCCACTACTCCTGGGCCGCCATCGCCGACCGCTACGTGCAACTGCTCCAGAGGCCCGGAGCTGAAGGTCGTCTTCGCACAGCCGTCGCGGGCGAGTAAACTCGCTGCAACAACAGCACGAAGTCCGCCTTCGCGGACTGTTTCCTTCACGTTCAGCGGGAACCGTGTAGTCCCCGCAGGGGGACTTTGTGCAGTTGTTGCCGCGACTTCAGTCGCCGGAACAGCCGTGCCCGCAAGCCACAGAGGCACAGAGATAAGTTCATCTCTGTGCCTCTGTGTCTCTGTGTGAGCCCCATTCGTCCCGCAGCACCCCGTACACCTCGATGTCTTCGAACACGCCCCACTTGAGGATGTGGGCGCGGAGCGTTCCCTCGTGCTTCATGCCGAGCTTGCGCAGGACGGCGCCGGAGGCGGAGTTGCGCGTGTAGTGGTGGGCGTGCACGCGCCGCACGCCCAGGCGGGTGAAGGCGTACTCGATGGTGGCGTGCGCCGCCTCGGTGGCCAGGCCGCGCCCCCAGTATGGGCGCCCCACCCAGTAGCCGATCTCCCCCCTCGCGTGGGCCAGATCCAGCGTCAGCCCGCAGGTCCCCACCAGGGCGCCGCCCTCGCGCAGCGCAAGCCCGAACACCACCGCCTCGCCGCAGTCGTACGCCACGGCAAGGGTGCCGATCCACTTCGCGGCGGCGTCCTCGGGATACGGATGGGGGATGTGGAGGGTGTTGTACGCCACCTCGCGGTCCCCCGCCAGCGCCTGCACCGCCGGCGCGTCCCCCGGCACCAGCGGGCGCAGGGCGAGGCGCTCCGTGCGCAGCGTGGGCTGCCGCGCGAGCACCGGGGCAGTGGTTTCCATTCCACGACTCCTGTCCAGGATGGTCAGGTCACGGGCCGCGGCTCAGCCTTCATCGCGGCCAGCCCCATCACCGCGGCCGCGGCGGCGCCCAGCCCCAGCATCAGGCTCCAGAGCACGGTGCCGCCGGCGCGCTCCAGCACCACGGTGCCGGCCCAGGGCCCCACCGCGAACGCCAGGCCAAACGCCATCGTGTAGGCGCCCATGTACTCGCCGCGGCGAGTGGGGGGCGCGGCGTCGGCCACGAAGGCGGCGCTGCCGGGGAAGAGGATCATCTCCCCAAAGGTCCACACCACGGTGGTGATCACCAGGTGCCAGGGCGCGGAGACCAGCGCCATCCCCCCGAAGCCCGCCCCGCACAGGAGGCACCCCAGCACCAGCGAGCTGCGGTGGGACCATCCCGCCATCGCCAGGTTCAGCGGCACCTCCAGGAACACGATCAGGACGGTGTTCAGCACGAACAGCATCCCGAACAGGGCGCTGGAGAGCCCCAGGTCGTCCACCAGGAAGAGGGGCATGGCGGCGCTGTGCTGGAAGAAGATCACTCCCACCAGGAACGCGCCCGCCAGGAACACCAGGAAGTTGCGGTCCGCGAGCACCCCCGGCCCCACGCGCGGCGCCGCGGCCTCCACCACCTGCGCGCCCCCCGCCGCCCGCAGCGCCGTCATTCGCCGCGACGCCACCGCCAGCACGATCCCCGCCGCCACCGAAGTCCCTCCGTCCACCAGGAAGAGCGCGGGAAACGAGGCGGTGGCCAGCAGCCCGCCCGCCGCGGGCCCGATGCTCATCCCCAGGTTTACGGCCAGGCGGTTGAGCGACAGGGCGGCCCTGCGCTGCTCCGGCGCCGCCACCTCGGCCAGCGCCGCCAGGCTGGCGGGGCGGCTCGCCTCGCCGGCCAGCGCCCACGCCAGCGTCAGCCCCAGCACGGCCGGCAGGGTGTGCGCCAGCGGGAAGAGGAGGAGGATGCCGCCCGAGAGCACGAGCGACAGCTCCATCACCCGCAGCGCCCCCAGCCGGTCACACAGCCACCCCGCCGCCGGCGCGCTGAGCAGGCTGCCGATGCCGTACACGGTGAGCGCCGCCCCGGCCACGCGCGCGGGGAGGGCCATGTGCTGCGTGAGGTAGAGCACCAGGAAGGGGAGCGCCATCGTCCCCGCGCGGTTCACCAGCGTGGTGGCGAAGAGCAGCCACACGTCCGCCGGCATCCCGCGGAGGCCGGCCCAGGGGTTCGGGATCTTCATGTCAGGAGGGGCGCACACGGAGGCACAGAGACACGGAGGAGTGGTTCTCCGTGCCTCTGTGCCTCTGTGTGAGACTGCTTTTCCGAGCGCGTGCTTCCTAACCCTTGATCAGGCGGAGGAAGCGGAGCAGGACGGGGAAGAACCGGCCCAGCACCTTGGTGATGAGGCCAAGGAGGACCGAGTTCAGGAGGAGTCGAAGCAACAGCATGGCGGGTCACGGTTAGGGGGGCGCGTCGCTCGTGGAAGGCCGTACGCGGCGATGCTTCGGCTGGTTTCAATCCACCGGCGCGCCCGCCGCCCTCAGCTCCGGCGCCGACACCTCGAAGAGCCGCGGCCACAGCTTCCCCGTGACGAACAGGCGGCCCGTGGCCGGATCGAAGGCGATCCCGTTGGGCACCGCCTCCGGGTCCGCGGCGGTGGCCTCGGGGAGGAGCTGGCCCACGTCCAGCCAGCCGATCACGTGCCCGTCCGCCGGATCGATGCGCGCGATCCAGTCCTTGTGCCACACGTTCGCCCAGATCTCGCCGCGCACCCACTCCAGCTCGTTGATCTGGTCCACGAAGTCGGCGCCGTTCTTCACCTCAAGCGTGCGCGTCACGCGAAAGGTGGCGGGGTCCAGGAAGCGGAGCACGGACGAGCCGTCGCTCAGGATCAGCGAGGTGCCGTCGGTGGTCAGGCCCCAGCCCTCGCCCTCGTAGTTGAAGGTGCCGGTCTGCTTGAAGGTGGCGAGGTCGTAGATGAACCCCACCCCGCTCTGCCAGGTGAGCTGGTACGCCCGGTCGCCGAGCACCGCCAGCCCCTCCGCGAAATACTGCCGCGGCACGTCCACCCGCTGCAGCACCTCGCCCGTCTCCAGCTTCACCCGCCGCAGCGACGACTCGCCGAAGCGCCCCGTGCTCTCCAGCAGCTCCCCGTTGCGGAAGACGAGCCCCTGCGTGAACGCCTTGGGATCGTGCGGGTAGCTGCGCACGACCGTCGCCGCCACCACGGGCGCGCCGGCCGGGTTGGCCCGCACGTCCCCCGTGTCGCCGCCGCACGCGCCGGAGAGGGCCGCCATCAGGGTACCGGCGATGAAGGTGCTGATCCGTTGCATGGAACTGTGGGTACAAGAAGTCCGAACGGGCGTGCTGGAGATTAGCGCCCGACCGGCTTCCAATCAACCGCCTCTCTGTGCCTCTGTGTCTCTGTGTGAGGCCAATCAGTAGATGTAGACCGGCGTCCCGACCGCGATCGTGTGGTAGATGTAGCTGATGTCGGCGTCGGCCATGCGGATGCAGCCGTGGGTGGCGGCCTGGCCGATGGATTCCTGGTGCGGAGTGCCGTGGATCATGTACCCGTCGCCGAGCGCCAGCTTGAACGCGCCCAGCTCCCCCTCCACGCGCCGGTTGGCCGTGCCGAGCGGGGGGATGAAGAGCGTGTCGCCGTAGATGACCTCGTCGTTGGCCGGGATCGGCTCGAAGCGCCCGCCCGGGAGCACGCGCCCGATGCGGTCGCCGCGCACCTCCAGCCGGCTGCGGTCGGGGAGGGGGATGGGCCGCCCTCGCTCCAATCGCACGATCTTCCAACTGCTGTCGCGCGCCAGCTCCACGTAGTGCCAGTCCGGCGGGGTCCACACGGGATTCTTTTCCTTCCCCAGCACCCGCCGGATCCCGAACGGCGTGGTGAAGTTCCAGCGCGCGCTCCCGAACGACAGCTCGGTCCCCTTGCCGATGGCGATGGGCGCGGAGTACAGCGTGTCGCCGTTGTCCATCGACCACAGCCGCCGCTGGTCCAGGGAGATGATGATGCGGCGCCCCTTCGCCGTGCGCGCCGCCTCCTCCACCCGCTCGCGCGTCACGGGACGCGGGCGCACGGCTCGCGCGCGCGGAGGCTGCGGGCGCACCACGGGTGAGGCCGCGGGGAGCGCCGGCGCCGGACGGGCG
>CADCTW010000138.1 GCA_902805735.1 uncultured Gemmatimonadota bacterium
GCAGCAGCCGGCCCCGGCACCCGCCGCGCCCCCGGCCCGCGTCCCGGACGCGGTCACCACGCTCGCCACGCCCGTGCGCGTGGGGCTGATCGTGGACAGCGCCTCGGTGGAAGTGGGCGCCGACGACCGCTTCGTCGTGCGCTCCGCCGATGGCCGCGAGGCCGCGCGCCTGGCGGCCGGCGAGCGTGCCCGCTTCACGATGGCGGGCGGCGAGGTCACGCTGACCACCAGCGGCGGGCGCGAGGTGCGCGGCCTGCGCGCCCCGCTCACCGTGGAAGCCCCCGAGGGCATCCTGCGCGTCCGCAACAACCCGTACCGTGGCGTCCTGCTGGTGCAGCAGGGCACGCGCGGCGGGCTGACGCTGGTCAACCGGCTGGACATGGAAAGCTACCTCCTCGGCGTGGTGCCGAAGGAGCTGGGGCGCGTGACGCCGGACATCTTCGAGGCCGCCAAGGCGCAGGCCGTGGCCGCGCGCACCTACGCCGTGCGCTACCTGGGCCGCCGCAGCGCGCAGGGCTTCGACGTGTACGCCACGGTGGAGGACCAGGTGTACGGCGGCGTCACGGGCGAGACGGAGCTGATCTCCAACGCCGTGCTCTCCACGGTGGGCGAGGTGCTCACCTACCAGGGCGAGCCCATCGTGGCCTACTACCACTCCACCTGCGCCGGGCGCACCGCCGCCATCCACGAGGTGTGGAACGAGCGCCCCATCCCCTACCTGGTCTCGGTGACCGACGTGAACCGCGCCACGGGGGAGGCGTTCGACCGCTCCTCCTCGCGCTTCACCTGGACGGAGCGCTGGACGGGGCCGGAGCTGGTCACGGTGCTCAACCGCACCCTCGCCGACTCGCTGGGCGGGCGCCGCATCACCCGCGTGCGCGACATGCGCGTGGTGGAGCGCACCCCCTCCGGCCGCGTGCGGGCGATGGTCATCGACACGGACGCAGGGCGCGTGACGGTGGGCAAGGACCGCGTGCGCTGGATCCTGGTGCCGAACCGCGGCGGCATCCTCAACTCCTCCAAGTTCGACGTGCGCATGGCGCCCGACGGCGGCGCGGTGATCGAGGGCGGGGGCTGGGGGCACGGGATCGGGATGTGCCAGGTGGGGGCGATGGGCCGCGCCCGCGCCGGGCAGGACTACCGCACCATCCTGCAGGCGTACTATCCCGGCACGGAGATCCGCAAGCACTATTGAAGTGCTCTTTTCTCTGTGCCTCTGTGTCTCTGTGTGAGACTGCTGTTTCTTTTCCCGGAGCCTGGATGCGACGCGCCGTATCGCTGCTCGCTCTCTGCATGCTGATCCCCGCGCCGGCGCGCGCGCAGGACCAGACGGGGGTGCGCACCCTCGCCTTCCAGGGGATCGGGGCGTGGCTCTTCCAGGTCGTGCCCGCGCGCAGCGAGCCCGCCACGGGCCTTCACCTGCGCGGCGACCTGGGGCGGCTGGCACCGCGGGTGCGGTTGTCGCCCTCGGTGACCTTTTGGGCCACCCGCCTCACCGCCAGCCAGGTGAGCCGCGTGGCGGCGCGGGTGGAGGAGTTCTGCGAGGCCGCCGGCACGCCCTGCCCCGGCGTGGAGCTGGGCGAGGTGCAGCTCAGCGACCTTTCGCTGGACCTGGACGCGCGCTACATGGCCCGCAGGTGGGGGCCGCTGGAGCCGTACGCGGGCGCGGGCGCGGGGCTGCACCTGGTGAACGGCGGGGGCGGGTTCATCGACAACACCTTCGTGGAAGACATCTTGGACGCCATCACACCCGGAATCAACGCAATGGCGGGCGTACAGCTTCCCCTGGGCCGCCGCCTGCGCCTGCACGGCGAGCTGCGCGGCGTGGTCGCGGGGGGCGCCAACTGGATCGGCGCCGGCCTGGGCGGGAGCATCACGCTCCCCACGCGGCGCACGCCCGCGCCGGAGGTGCGCCCGTGAGCCCCCGCGGCAACGTGCGCGTGGCCGTGCTGGGCGCGGGCGCCATCGCGCAGGTGGTGCACCTCCCCATCCTCAGCCGCATGCGCGGGGTGGAGGTGGCCGCCGTCGCGGACCGCGACCCGCTCACGGCCCGCACCATCGCCGCGCGCTTCGGCGTGGCCGGCGGCGCGCGCCCCACCGAAGAGCTGCTCGCCGACGAGAGCATCGACGCGGTGGTCGTCTGCACCCCCAGCCACCGCCACGAAGACAACGTCCGCGACGCGCTGCGGGCGGGGAAGTACGTGCTCTGCGAGAAGCCGCTCGCCCTCACGGCCGAGGGCGTGGAGCGCATCCTGACCGAGGACGGGGCGGAGCAGCGGCTGCAGGTGGCCATGAACCAGCGCTTCCGGGCCGACGCGCGCGCCATCCGCTCCTTCGTGCAGAGCGGCGAGCTGGGCGACGTGTTCTACCTCAAGGCGGGGTGGCTGAACCGGGCGCAGCCGCGCGGCCGGAGCTGGCGCGAGCGCAAGTCGGCCGCGGGCGGGGGCGCGTTCATGGACCTGGGGATCCAGATGCTGGACCTGGCGCTCTGGATCCTGGACCATCCCCGCGCCGAGCGGATCACGGCGCAGATGCACCGCGTGTCCGGGAGCGAGGTGGAGGACGCCGCGGCCCTCCTGTTGCGTCTGGAGGGCGACCGGGTGATCAACCTGGAGGCGAGCTGGAACCTACTGTCCGCCAAGGACCGCCAGTTCCTGCACGTGCTCGGCTCCGCCGGCTCGGCCTCGCTCACGCCGCTGGCGGTGTACCGCGAGATGTCCACCGGGCTCACGGAGGTGACGCCGCAGCTCGCCCCTGGGCGCGAGAACCTGTTCACCGCCTCGTACCGCAACGAGCTGCAGCACTTCGTGGAGGTGGTGCGCGGCGAGCAGCCGGCCGACGCGTCCGCGCGCGAGCACGTGCAGCTCCTGCGCATCGTGGAGGCGGCCTACCGGTCCGCCGAGGAGCGCCGCGAGGTGGTCCTGTAGGCGGCACCAGACACCATTGACGGGAGAGGGAAGATGCCGGACGTGAAGGAGCTGATTGACGGGCTCAACGAGGACCTGGCGGCCGAGTACCAGGCCGTGATCCTCTACCGGACGTACGCCGCGCTGGTCACGGGGCCCACCCGCCAGGAGCTGCGCGACTTCTTTGAGACGGAGATCCCGGACGAGCTGGGCCACGCCGCGCTGCTGGCGGACAAAATCGTGGCGCTGGGCGGCACCCCCACGGTGGTGCCCGCCCCCGTACCCATGGCCAGGACCAACCGCGAGATGCTGGAGAACGCCCTGCAGGGCGAGGTCGACACCATCGAGCGCTACACCCGCCGCATCGAGCAGGCCGAGGCCGCGGGCGAGCTCGCCATCAAGCTGCAGCTCGAGAACCTGATCGTGGACGAGAGCAACCATCGTGACACCATCCGCCGCATGCTGATGGACTGGCGGTAGAGAAACCGGGGCTCACACAGAGACACAGAGGCACAGAGAAAGGGCGGACCGGGTTGGGTCCGCCCTTTTGCTCGTGCTGGCGGAGGCCCTCACCCCCCCGACCCCCACTCCCCCAATACTGGGGGAGGGGGGCGCATCTTCTGTGTCGGCCGTCTGGTGGAGGTTGGCTGGGTTTCAGGTGCGACTCGATCGCCTTCGGAATGGTTCTGAGCCCGTCAACCTGCGGCGGCACTCAGCAGGCGGACGCGAATGTACCCGGCTACCTGCGCCAATGCGTGGAAATCGCCCCCCTCCCACATTCTTTGGGGGAGTGGGGGTTGGGGGGGTGAGGGCCTTCCGTCAGCGCGCACCGGCGCTCCCCAGTCGTCTCTGTGCCTCTGTGTCTCTGTGTGAGTTCAAACGGGCTCGGCCACGAGGCGCCGCGCGGCGAGGGGGAGGCGCACGGTGAAGGTGCTGCCTGCGCCCGGCGTGCTCTCGGCGCGGATGTCGCCGCCGTGCTGGTCCACGATCATGCGGGCGATGGCGAGGCCCAGCCCCGTGCCGCCGCTCCGCTCGCGCGCGGCGTCGGCCCGGTAGAAGCGGTCGAACACGCGGTGAAGCTCCGCGGGGGCGATGCCCGTGCCCGTGTCGCGCACCTCCACCTCCACGTACCCCTCCTCGTCACCCGGCGGGAGCACGGTGACGGCTACCTCGCCCGCTTCCGTGAACTTGACGGCATTGGAGACCAGGTTCAGGAAGAGGCGGCGGAGGGGGCCGGCGGCGCCGCGCACCACCAGCGACTCCGGCGCGTCCAGCGTCACCCCGATCGGCTTGCCCCCTGCCAGGGCTTCGCCGATGTCCTGCACGTCGCGGAGGATGGGGACCAGGTCCACGGGGCCCACCGGGAGGTGCACGGACGCCTCCTCGCTGCGGGCCAGCGTCAGCAGGTCCTCCACCAGCGTCAGCATGGAGCGCGTCTCCTCCAGCATCTCGCCCAGCGTGTCGCGCAGCTCCTCGGCCGAGCGGGGGCGGGCCAGCGCCACCTCCGCCGTGCCGCGGATGGCGGTGAGCGGGGTGCGCAGCTCGTGGCTCGCGTCGGCCGTGAAGCGGCGCAGCGCCTCCACGGCGCGCTGCAGGCGGCCCAGCATCCCGTTGTAGGCCTGCGCCAGCTCGCGCAGCTCGGCCGGGTGCTCGGGCTCGTCCACCCGGCGGTCCAGCGCCGCGATGCCGATCTCGCGGGAGGCGGCCACCAGCCGGTTGAGGGGCTGCAGCAGGCGGTTGGCCACGGACCACCCCGCCAGCGCCGCGGCAAGGCCCGTGAGGGGGATCAGGAAGAGCGCGATCACGGAAAAGGCCCGCAGCGCCTTCTTCTCCATGGCGTCCGTGCGCGCCACCACGATGTCCACCACCTGCCCCGTCGCCAGCTGCGTGCGGCGGCGCAGCGTCTCCACGTCCCCTACGGCCGAGGGGATGCGCTCCTCGCGCACTTCCACCCGCGGGGTTCCCGGCATCACCATGAGCTGCTCGGCGGCCATCGCCGTCTGGCGCAGCGACTGCGTGCCCGTGCGGGCGAGCGACTGGCGCAGGATGGCGTAGGTGATCCCCGCGAAAAGCGTCAGCGACGCCAGCAGGATCACCGAATATCCCACCACGATCTCGCGGCGCAGCGACGGCGGGCGCTGGGTCACGTTACGCGCTCCGGGGTGCGGATGGCGTAGCCCACGCCGCGCACGGTATGAATCAGCTCCGGGTCGCGGCCCAGCTTGTTGCGAAGCGCGTTCACGCAAACGTCCACGATGTTGGTCCCCGGGTCGAAGCGGATCCCCCACACGTGCTCCATGAGCGTGGCGCGCGAGAGGGGGCGGTCCGCGTTGCGGAGGAGGTATTCCAGGAGCGAGAACTCGCGCGGCGTAAGCTCCACGGCCTGGCTCCCGCGCCGCACCTCGCGGGTGGCGGGGTCCATCTCCAGGTCGCCCACGCGCAGGGTGGCGGGGGCGCCCGCGACGCGGCGGCGCAGCAGCGCGCGCAGGCGGGCCGTGAGCTCGCTGAAGTCGAAGGGCTTGGTGAGGTAGTCGTCCGCGCCGGAGTCCAGCCCCTCCACCTTGTCCTCCGTGCGGTCGCGCGCGGTCAGCATCAGCACGGGAAGGGCGACGCCGGTGGCGCGCAGGTCGCGCACCAGGTCGAACCCCGAGCGGCCGGGGATCATCACGTCCACCACCGCCGCGTCGAAGCCCTGGGTGCGGGCCTTGTCGAACGCGGAGTCGCCGTCGGCCGCCGTTTCCACCACGTACCCTTCCTCGCGCAGCCCCTTCGCCAGGAAGGCCAGGATCCGCGGGTTGTCTTCTACGATGAGGATGCGCATGGCCAGGTGTTGTGCCGGGGATCGCCCGGACAGGTGCCGGACGCTGCTGAAGTATACCCGCCGCGCGTCCTCCCGCGCCCCGTGCAGCGAAAGATTAAGACGACTTAATCCGCGTTTAACCCGGGTCTAACCGCCCGCTTGAACCGTGGAATGCATCGTGTGTAGATTCTCACACGATGGCGCGGTTCGCCCCGCGCATCAAGGACCTCGAACCGGAACAGAAGAACCATGAACGCGATCGTTCGCAAGCTCACGCTCCCCACAACGCTGGTCGTCGGCCTCGGAGCGGGGCTGACGCTGGCGGACGCGGCGCAGAACCCCCTTCCGGACCTCCAGGCGCAGAGCGACGGCCCGCTTGCCGAGGCTTCCACCGCGCCGGTGGTGCGCGGCGCCGCGTCGGCCGACGCGCTCTCGGGCGCCTTCCGGGCGGCCAGCAGCGCGGCGCTCCCGGCCGTCGTCTTCATCCAGGTGGAGTCGCAGGCGCGCCAGGTGAGCGCGCAGGTGCCGCCCGAGATGCGCGGCACCCCCTTCGAAGAGCTCTTCCGGGGCCCGCAGCGGTCGGGCCCGTCGCAGTCGTCCGGCTCCGGCTTCATCGTCTCGGCCGACGGATACGTGATCACCAACAACCACGTGGTGGCCGGCGCTTCGCGCGTGAAGGTGGTGATGAGCGACCGCCGCGAGCTGGACGCGCGCGTGGTGGGGCGCGACGCCAACACCGACATCGCCGTGCTCAAGGTGGAGGCGAAGAACCTGCCCGTGGCGCGGCTGGGCAACTCCGACGCGCTGGCCACCGGCGACTGGGTGCTGGCCCTGGGCTACCCGCTGCAGCTCGGGCAGACGACCACGGCCGGCATCGTGAGCGCCAAGGGGCGCAGCATCGGCATCATGGGGCGCAGCACCGGCGCCACCGCCCCGCTGGAGCACTTCATCCAGACGGACGCGGCCATCAACCCCGGCAACTCCGGCGGCCCCCTGGTGGACCTGCAGGGGCGCGTGGTGGGGGTGAACTCGGCCATCGCCTCGCCCACCGGCTACTACTCCGGCTACGGCTTCGCGGTGCCCATCGACCTGGCCAAGCGCATCGCGGACGACCTGATCCGCTACGGCGTGGTGCACCGCCCCATGCTGGGCGTGGAGATCCGCGACGCCGCCGCGGCGGACGCCGAGGTGTTCGGCCTGCGTGCCCCCGAGGGCGCCGTGATCTCCAGCGAGCCCAAGGCGGGCGCGCGCGACGCCGGCCTGCGCCTGGGCGACGTGATCGTGGCTGTGGACGGCACCCCGGTGCGCAACACCGGCGACCTGATGGAGACGGTGATGCGCAAGCAGCCCGGCGACGAGGTGGCGCTGGAGATCGTGCGCTACGGCCGCCGCCAGCAGGCGAAGGTGAAGCTCACCACCTTCGACACCCCGCGCGCCGCCCGCGCGGGCGGCGACGCCCCGGCCGAGGCGGGGAGCGCGGTGGAGCGCCTGGGCTTCCAGGCCACCCCCGTGACCCCCGACATCGCGCGGCAGCTTCGCATGGACGCCGTGCAGGGGGTGGTGGTCACGGCCGTGGACCCCAGCGGCCCCGCCGCGGCGCAGCTGATGCCCGGCTTCCGCGTGGAGCGCTTCAACGGCCGCGATATCCGCACCGCCGCCGACCTGCGCTCCGCCATGGAGGGCGTGCGCCCCGGCGCCATCGTCTCCATGGTCGGCCGCCGCCCCGACGGTGCCCAGACCATCGTGAACTTCCGGGCGAGATCCTGATCTCACACAGAGACACAGAGGCACAGAGATAACTTCATCTCCGTGCCTCTGTGTCGTTGGGCCCTCACCCGGCAGCTTACAGCTGCCACCCTCTCCCAGCAACTGCCCTGGGAGAGGGGACCACTTCGCATGCGGCGAGCCGCCCCCAGCGCGAGGCACGACCTCGTCGGAGCGCGATTCATCGCGCCCGTGCCGTCCGCGGCCTCCGGACGCTCCGCCGCGCACCGATGGTCAGCCCACCTGGCTGCCCGCGCCGTCCGCCCGCGAGGGACAGCGGCGCACCGCACCCGAAGTAGTCCCCTCTCCCACGCCGTTTGTGGGAGAGGGTGGCAGCTGTAAGCTGCCGGGTGAGGGCCTAATCCGCGGCCTGCAGCTCCGCCGTCCCGGTCCGCCGCGCCGGATCGTTCAACGCCGCGTGCGCCGCCGCGAGACGGGCGATGGGGACGCGGTACGGCGAGCACGACACGTAATCGAGCCCCACCCGGTGGAAGAACGCCACCGAGCGCGGGTCGCCGCCGTGCTCGCCGCAAACGCCCAGCTTGAGGCCGGGCTTGACCTTGCGCCCCAGCCCGCACGCGATCTCCACCAGGCGGCCGACGCCCTCCTGGTCCAGCGTCTGGAAGGGGTCGTCGGGGAGGACGCCGTCTTCGACGTACTTCGGCAGGAAGCGGCCGGCGTCGTCGCGCGACAGGCCAAAGGTGGTCTGCGTCAGGTCGTTGGTGCCGAAGGAGAAGAACTGCGCGTGCTCCGCGATGGTGTCCGCGGTGAGGGCGGCGCGGGGAAGCTCGATCATGGTGCCCACCAGGTACTCCACGCGCGTGCCGCACTGGTAGAAGATCTCCTCCGCCACGTCGTCCACGATCCGGCGCTGGCGGAGGAGCTCCTCGGCCGTGCTCACCAGGGGGATCATGATCTCCGGGCACACGCGCACACCCTGCTGCTGCACGTTCACCGCCGCCTCGAAGATCGCCTGCGCCTGCATCCAGGTGATGTCCGGGTAGGTGATCCCCAGCCGGCAGCCGCGGTGCCCCAGCATCGGGTTGGATTCGTGGTGCTCCTCCACCCGCGCGCGCAGCCGCGCCGCGTCCAGCCCCAGCTTGCGCGCCAGGTCGCGGATCTCCGCCGCGCCCTGCGGCAGGAACTCGTGCAGCGGCGGGTCCAGCAGGCGGATGGTGACGGGAAGGCCGTCCATCGCCCGGAAGATCCCCTCGAAGTCCGAGCGCTGCATGGGGAGGAGCTTGGCCACGCCCAGCGCGCGCTTGGCGCCGTCCTCCGCCAGGATCATCTCGCGCACCGCGTCGATGCGGTCGCCCTCGAAGAACATGTGCTCCGTGCGGCACAGCCCGATCCCCTCCGCGCCGAAACGGCGGGCCACGGTGGAGTCGTGCGGCGTATCCGCGTTGGTGCGGACGCGGAGCGTGCGGAAGCCGTCCGCCCACCCCATCAGCCGCTGGAACTGCTCGGAGAGCTCGGGCTCGGAGGTGGGGACCTGCCCCAGGATCACGCGGCCCGTGCTCCCGTCCAGGGTGATCCAGTCGCCCTCGTGCACCACCGTCTCGCCCACGCGGAAGCGCCGGTACGCCTCGTCCACCTGCACCTCGCCGGCGCCGGCCACGCAGCACTTCCCCATCCCGCGCGCCACCACCGCCGCGTGCGAGGTCATCCCCCCGCGCGCCGTGAGGATGGCCTGCGCCGCCACCATCCCGTGGAAGTCCTCGGGCGACGTCTCGCGCCGCACCAGGATCACCGGCTCGTGCGGCCCGCGCTCCGCCGCCTCGTCCGGGTTGAACACCACGCGCCCCGACGCCGCCCCCGGCGACGCGGGGAGCCCCGTCGTCAGCACCTTGACGTTGGCGCCGGGGTCGATGCAGGGGTGCAGGAGCTGGTCGAGCTGCTCCGGCTTCACGCGCAGCACGGCTTCCTCGATGGAGATCACCCCCTCGTCCACCATGTCCACGGCGGTGCGCACGGCGGCGGCGGCGGAGCGCTTGGCGGAGCGGGTCTGCAGCAGGAAGAGATGCCCGCGCTCCACCGTGAACTCCAGGTCCTGCACATCGCGGTAGTGCTCCTCCAGCCGCCGCTGCGCCGCCATCAGCTCCGCGTAAGCCCCGGGAAGCGCCTCCGCCATCCCGTCGATGTGCAGCGGGTCGCGGATGCCGGCCACCACGTCCTCGCCCTGCGCGTTCACCAGGAACTCGCCGTACAGCCGGTGCTCGCCGGTGGACGGGTCGCGGGTGAAGCACACGCCCGTGCCCGAGTCGTCGCCCATGTTGCCGAACACCATGGAGCACACGCTCACCGCCGTCCCCAGGTCGTGCGGGATGTTGTTGATGCGGCGGTAGGCGATGGCGCGCGGCGTGTTCCACGAGTTGAAGACGGCGCGGATGGCCCCCCAGAGCTGCGCCTCCGGGTCGTGCGGGAAGTCCGCGCCCGTGGCCTCGCGCACCAGCGCCTTGAAGCGGCCCACCAGCGCGCGCCAGTCGTCCGCGCTCAGCTCGGTGTCCTCGCGGACGCCGCGCACTTCCTTGGCGTGCTCCAGCAGGTGCTCGAAGCGCTCGCCGCGGATGCCCAGCACCACGTTGCCGTACATCTGCACGAAGCGGCGGTACGAATCCAAGGCGAAGCGCTCGTCGCCGCTCTCGGCCGCCAGGGCCGCGGCGGTTTCGTCGTTGAGGCCCAGGTTGAGGATGGTGTCCATCATCCCCGGCATGGACACGGCCGCGCCGGAGCGCACCGACACCAGCAGCGGCCGCCCGCCCCCGCCGAACGTCTTCCCGGTGGCCGTTTCCAGGCGGCGCAGCGCGGCGTCCACCTCGGCGTGCAGCGCGTCCGGGTACTCGCCGGTGCGGATGAAGTGGCGGCAGCACGCGGTGGTGATGGTGAACCCCGGCGGCACCGGCACCCCGATCCGCGCCATCTCCGCCAGCCCGGCGCCCTTGCCGCCGAGCAGGTCCTTCATCTCCCCGCTCCCCTCCGTCTGGTCCGCGCCGTAGAAATAGACGTGCTGCTCCGCCATGTGTGCCGGTTCCGTGTAGGTTGTCCTGGGGGTCTCTGGCTCGCGGGCCTGGGCAAGATGCAAGCCCGCCTCTCCGTGTCTCCGTGCCTCCGTGTGACACGGACTGGAGCGCGCGAGGGGGGCCCTCACCCCCCCGACCCCCACTCTCCCAATAACTGGAGAGGGGGGCGATTCCACGCACCCGTGCGACGAGCGGGCCCGTGTGCGGGGGAGGGAGCGCATCTTCGGTCCCTGCGCGAGGTGGATGGCCCTTGCAGGGGCGCGATGCGGTGGTGACGGGCATGGTGATCACGTGCAGCGGCGCGCGAGGGCCTGCAGGAGCTTCGAGGCGCGGTCGCGGTCGGCACCCGCGGAAGCATCGACGATGCGGCGGAGGGCGGCGATCTGCGGGGGCTTGAGGGTGTAATTCGCGCCGGTGCGCGTGCAGAACGACGATCCACGCGACCGCTCGTCCACGTAGCCCAGGAGGCTGGCCATCTCGCGCAGCGCGGCGGGCGCGTGGGCGCCGCGCGGGTGACTCGCCAGGTACCGCCCCATCGTGATCTCGGCGAGGCGGAAGACGCAGGTCGGGTCGCCCTCGCACTCGCCGGGGAGCCGCTGGGTGGCGGCGTGCCAGGCGATGCTCTCGGCGATGGGGAGCGCGCGATTCCGGTCGTGCAGCGCCCAGAAGCGGTCGGCGCGCACGAACCATTGGCCCTGCGGATCGCCGTACGCCAGCTCGCTGGTGTCCGCGCGGATGCCCCCGTCGCGCAGGGGATCCGCGCCGGACCCGGCCGCCGCGTGCTCGTCCAGCGCCATCTGCAGCGCGCGCAGGCGGAGGAGGGCGAGCTCGGCGCGGGCCGCGGGCGTCGCTCCGGACGCGCCCGCGAGCACGTGGACAAGCTGCGCGCGCGTGGCCAACGGCGCGCGCTCCCGCGCCAGCGAGCGCTCCGTGATCCGCCGCAGGGCAGGGAGGGGGTTCGCCGCGTCGTACGGCACCGTCAGGTCGCGCCGCACCCAGCCGCGGGCGCCATCCGCCGCCCGCACGCGCACCCACTCGCCCGCGCCGTTCCCTTCCAGCACGAGCGGCGTGGCGATGTCCAGGGTGCGCACCGGCGCGGCGGTGGCCGATGGACCGGCGCGCAGCCGGATCGCATCCACCGTGGCGACCCTCGCCTGCGCACTCAGCGGAACGGACGCGAGCACGGCGAGCAGCATTCCGAAGGTGATCCGCATGGGCTCTGTGTGGGTGAGGATGGGCGTGCGGTGCCGCGCGACAAGGGATAGCCGCTGCGGGGTTGCCGCGCAACGAATCCGCGCGGTCCGAAGTGTGCAGCCAGGTCGCCGCCCACGAAGCAGCGCTTCACATCCAGAGGGAGAGCATACGATGGATCAGAACGACAACATCGGCGGAAGCACCGGGAGCGTGGGCGGGAACACCGGCAGCACGGCCGGCAGCACGGGAAGCGCCGCCTCCACCGGCGGGAGCGCGTCGGGCACGGGGAGCGTGGGAAGCGGCTTCGGGTCGCAGGCCGGCTCGGCGGGCGGTGCGGACGACTTCGCCACGCACGAGACGGTGTACCGCGGCGACTTCGACGCGCGCACGGACCGGCCGGAGACGCACACGTACGAGCAGGCCCGCACCGGCTACCAGCTTGGCCACACGGCGGCGGCGCAGCCCGGCAACCAGGGCCGCGAGTTCCAGGAGGTGGAGGTCGAGCTGGAGCAGGCCAACAAGGGTACCTTCGCCGACGTGCGCGAGTACGCGCGGCAGGGCTTCGAGTGGAAGACCGCGCTGGGCGGCCTCGCCCTCGCGGCCGGCGCCTACTGGGCCGGGAAGAAGGCGTTCGACGCCATCTCCTCGTCCCGCGAGGAAGAGACCCACTACCGCACCCACTACGAGTCGCACCCGGCGCGGTACACGGTGAGCTACCCGCAGGCGCGCACCTACTACGTCATCGGCTACACGGCCTCCCGCAACCCGGACTACACGGGCCGCAGCTTCGATGAGGTGGAGCCGGAGCTCCGCCGCGGCTTCACGGGCCGCCGCGCCTCGTCCTACGAGTCGATGCGCGACTTCTGCCGCGTCGGGTACGAGCGCGGCACGGGGCAGAAGGCCTCCTAAACAGCGGGCTCACACAGAGACACAGAGGCACAGAGATGAACTTCATCTCTGTGCCTCTGTGTCTCTGTGTGAGCCCCGTTTTTTACTCTTCGCCCATGAACGGGTACTCGAAGCTCTGCGCTGGGGCCAGCGTCTCCTTGATGGCGCGCGGGCTGATCCAGCGCACCATGTTGAGCACGGAGCCCGCCTTGTCGTTGGTGCCGCTCGCCCTGCCACCGCCGAAGGGCTGCTGGCCGACCACGGCGCCCGTGGGCTTGTCGTTGATGTAGAAGTTGCCCGCGGAGTTGCGCAGCCGGCGGTCCGCTTCCACGATCGGCTTGCGCTCGTTGGAGAAGACGGCGCCGGTGAGGGCGTACGGGGTGCCGGCGTCCACCACGTCCATGATCCGCTCCCAGTCGCGCTCCGGGTACACGTGCAGCGCCAGCACGGGCCCGAACACCTCCTCGCACATCAGCCGGTAGGCCGAGTCCTCCACCTGCACCAGCGTGGGGTCGATGAAGTAGCCCTTCGAGTCGTCCGATGTGCCGCCGTGGAGGATCTCGATCCCCTTCGACTCCCTGGCGTGCTGGATGTAGCCCGTGATCTTGTCGAACGCCTTCCGGTCGATCACCGCGCCCATGAAGTTGCGGAAGTCGCGCACGTCGCCCACGCGGATCTGCGACAGCATGTCGATGGTGCGGTCACGCACCTGCGGCCAGATGGAGTCCGGCACGAACACGCGCGACGCGGCGCTGCACTTCTGCCCCTGGTACTCGAAGCCGCCGCGCACGATGGCCGTCGCCAGCGCGTCCACGTCGGCGCTGGCGTGGGCCAGGATGAAGTCCTTGCCCCCCGTCTCGCCCACCAGCCGCGGGTAGCTCTTGTACGACGCGATGCGGTCGCCCACCGTCTTCCACAGGGTGTGGAACACGGCGGTGGAGCCGGTGAAGTGCACCCCCGCCAGGTCGCGGTGCGCCAGCAGGATGTCGCTGATGGGCCCCGGGTCGCCGGGGATGAAGTTGATGACCCCGTCCGGAAGCCCGGCTTCCTGCAGGATCTTCATGATGTAGTAGTTGCTGTAGACCGCGGCGTTGGAGGGCTTCCACAGCGCCACGTTCCCCATCATGGCCGGGGCGGTGGGCAGGTTGCCGCCGATGGCCGTGAAGTTGAACGGGGTCACGGCGTAGACGAACCCTTCCAGCGGGCGGTGGTCCATCCGGTTCCACATCCCGGGGCCGGACACCGGCTGCTCGCTGTAAATCTTCTCGGCGAAGTGCGTGTTCCAGCGCCAGAAGTCGATCAGCTCGCAGGCGCTGTCGATCTCGGCCTGGTACGCCGTCTTGCTCTGCCCCAGCATGGTGGCGGCGTTGAGCACGGGACGGTAGCGCGTGGCCAGCAGCTCGGCGGCGCGCTGGAAGACGGCCAGGCGGTCCTCCCACGGCCAGTGCATCCACTCCTTCTGCGCGTCGCGCGAGGCCTGGATGGCCTGGCGCACCTCGTCCGGCCCCGCCTTGTGGTACGTGGCCAGCACGTGCCCGTGGTCGTGCGGCATCACCTGGCGCTCGGTGTTGCCGGTGCGCACCTCCTTCCCGCCGATGATGAGCGGGATCTCGATCTCTTCCCCCGCCATCCGGGTGAGCGCGGCCTTGAGCTCGGCGCGCTCGGGGCTCCCCGGGGCATAAGACAGCACCGGCTCGTTGCGCGGAGCGGGAACCTGCGTGACGCTGTTCATAACGGCTCGTCTCCTGGGTCCGTGTGAAGGCCCCTAAGCTACCGAGCCGCCTCCGCCTCCGCCACCCGCGCGCTTGACCCTTCCGGCCGCTGCGGGGTACATTGCGGAGCAGCGCGCACACCACCTCGCAGCGTCCGGACGCGGCATGACCATCGTCGAGAAGATCGAAGACACCCTGGATGCCATCCGCCCCGCCCTCCGCGGCGACGGCGGCGACGTGGAGTTCGTCGCGTACGACGACGCCCAGGGCGTGGTGCAGCTCCGCCTGGTGGGCGCCTGCAGCTCGTGCCCCATATCGACCCTCACGGTGAAGCAGGGGATCGAGCGGCGCATCAAGCAGGTGATCCCCGAGGTGCGCGAGGTACAGGCGGTCTGAGGGTATTTCGCACCGCGCTGAACGGCGGCCGGCGTCCGGATGGGCGCCGGTTTTTTAAGATGACGCGTGCTGACGGATGGCCCTCACCCCCCGACCCCCTCTCCCAAACAGCTGGGAGAGGGGGCGCATCTTCCGTGTCGGCGCGACGGTGGAGTTCCCGCCGGCCCGTGCGAGTACGCAACCATCGGGCATCGCAGGCGCGACGCAGCAGACCGCCCGGCCGGCACCGCGGATGCGCCCCCCTCTCCCGTTATCGGGAGAGCGGGGGCCGGGGGGGTGAGGGCCCCTTTCGGTACACACCAACGCACTTTTTCTCGCATATGACGAACGAACAGCGTGACCAGGTCCTGCGGCGCGTGGCCGCGGCCCTCACGCAGGTGATCCACCCCGCGACGGGGGAGGACGTGGTTTCCTCCGGGCGCGTGCGCGAGCTGGACGTGGCGGAGGACGGGATGGTCCGCTTCCGCTTCGCCCTGCAGGCGGACGATCCGGGGACGCTGGTGCGCCAGGCCCGCTCCGCCGCCGAGCGCGTGGAAGGGGTGGAGCGGGTGAAGATCGACATCTCGCTCCCCTCCACCGGGGCGCCCATGAAAAAGGGCGCGGCTCGGGCGGGGAGCGTCCCGGCGCCCACGCCCAACTCGGGGCTCCTCCCGCAGGTCCGGCGCATCATCGCCGTCTCTTCGGGGAAGGGCGGGGTGGGGAAGAGCACCGTCGCCGTGAACCTGGCCGCCGCCCTGGCCGCCGAGGGCAAGCGCGTGGGCGTGCTGGACGCGGACGTGTACGGCCCCAACGTCCCCGTGATGTTCGGCGAGCGGCGCCAGCCGCAGGTGTCGGACGGCAAGCGGCTGGTGCCGCTGGAGGCGCACGGGGTGCGGCTGATGTCGCTGGGGTTCCTCCTGCAGCCGGACCAGGCGGCCATCATGCGCGGCCCCATGATCGCCGGCATCCTCAAGCAGTTCATCGAGCAGGTGGAGTGGGGCGAGCTGGACGTGATGATCGTGGACATGCCCCCCGGCACCGGCGACGCGCAGCTCTCCCTCGTCCAGACCCTGCGCCTGGACGGCGTGGTGATGGTCACCACCCCGCAGGACGTCTCCACGGGCGACGTGCTGCGCGGCATCAAGATGTTCGAAAAGACCAACACCCGCGTGCTGGGCGTGGTCGAGAACATGAGCGGCTTCATCTGCCCCTGCTGCGGCGAGCGCTACGAGATCTTTGGCCGCGCCGGCGGCCTGCGCCTCGCCGGCCAGACGGGCGTCGAGTTCCTGGGCGAGGTCCCCCTGGAGATGCGCGTGCGCCAGGGCGGCGACGCCGGCGTCCCCGTCGTCGTCTCCGAGCCCGACTCCCCGGCCGGCGAGGCCCTCCGCAAGGTCGCGGCGCGCGTCGCTGCACTGCTCTCACACGGCGACACAGAGGCACGGAGATAAGTTCATCTCCGTGCCTCTGTGGTGTGCCCAGCATGGGCGATGGTCCGGAGGTGAAAGTCCTCCCGGAACTTGGTCGTAGGGACCGAAGCGAGCCGCAAGGCGCCGACCGTGAGGGGAGCGCTGAAAGAA
>CADCTW010000139.1 GCA_902805735.1 uncultured Gemmatimonadota bacterium
CGCTGCCGGCGCCCGATGCCGCCGCGCCCGAGCAGCGCTGGTTGCTCGCTCGCTCCCTGGACCTCCTGGGCCGCCGCGCGGAGGCGCGCGCCGTGGCCGCGGAGCTGGCCGCGGCCGATACCGCGGGGGTGGAGTTCGCGGGGACGCTGGGCGTGATCGCCGCCGGGGCCGGTGACACGGCCACGGCTGCGCGGGTGGACCGGTGGCTCGCCGCGCGACCCGCCCGCCACCCGGCCGGCCTCCCCTCCCTGTACCGGGCCCGGATCGCCGCGGTGCGCGGTGACCGCGCGCGGGCGCTGGCGCTCCTCGAATCTCTCCCGCACGGCGGGCACCCGCTCGTCGAGATCCTCCTGTTCCACAGCGACCCGGCGTTCCTCCGGCTGCACGGCGAGCCCCGGTTCCAGGCGTTCACCCGGCCGCGCGGCTGACCTCGCCTCACACGGAGGCACAGAGACGCAGAGATCGATTCATCCCTGTGCCTCCAGTCGCTCCACCGTGGGCCGCATCTGGCGAGCTTTCGGCCTGCAGCCTAACCGCAGCAAGACGTTCAAGCTCTCCACCGATCCGCTCTTCGTCGAGAAGGTGCGCGACATCGTCGGCCTCTACCTCGATCCTCCCACTCGCGCGCTGGTGCTGTGCGTGGACGAGAAGCCGCGGATCCAGGCGGCCGAGGGAACCGCTCGGGTCCTGCCGATGCGGCCTGGCCAGCCGGAGCGCAGGACGCACGGCCATGTGCGCCAGGGGACACGGGACCTGTTCGCGGCGCTGGACGCGACGGGCTAATCTTGGAGCCGCACGAGCCGTGAACGGCCCTTCACTTGGGAACACCTGGGAAAGCCGATGAGAAAGAGTATGCGTTCGATGCGCTGGAGTGTGCTCGGCGTGGCGCTCGCCGTGTCGGCGTGCGCCCCGGCGATGCGGCACTTTCCGCCACAGCCGGAGTTGACGGCGCTGCTGGAGAAGCGCGTGCGCGACCGGCAGGCGATAGGGATCGCGGTGGGGGTGGTCGAAGCAGACGGGAGCACCCGGACAGCTTTCGCGGGGAGCGCGGGGGAAGGAGCGCGCACCCTGGGCGGCCACTCGGGGTTCGAGATCGGCTCCATCACCAAGACATTCACCGGTATCCTGCTGGCGGAGATGGTACGGACCGGCGAGGTGCGCTTCGACGATCCCGTGTCGCGCCACCTGCCCGAGGGCGTGCGCGTGCCGTCGCGCGGGGGGCAGGAGATCACCCTGCTCGACCTCGCCACGCACCACTCCAGGCTCCCGGGGATGCCGGACAACCTGGCACCGGCCGACCGCTCCAACCCGCTTGCGGACTACACGGTTGAGCAGATGTACGCGTTCCTGGCCCGACATGAACTTTCCGCCGAGCCCGGCACCGCGTACTGGTATTCGAACATCGGGTATGGGCTGCTCGGCCACGTTCTGTCGCGCGCGGCGAAGATGCCCTATGAGGATCTCGTCCGCGCACGCATCCTGAAGCCGTTGGGAATGCGTGAGTCGGCCATCAACCTGCGTGGCCCGCTGCGCGAGTCCATGACACGCGGCCACAACGCCCGCGGTTTCGTCGTGCCGTACTGGGACCTCCCTGCGATCCCGGGCGCCGGCGCCTTCCGGACGAGCCTGGACGACGCGGTGCGCTTCCTGGCCGCGAACCTCCGCGAGCCGAAGACCGGGTTGGATCGCGCGATGCGCGACGCCCAACAGCAGCGGCACGCGGTCGTGGACACCTTGTTCAACCGCCGCGGCACGCATGGCATCGGGCTGGGATGGCAGATCCGGAGCGAGGGTGGCTCCCGGATCGTGTGGAAGGACGGCGGCACCGGCGGCTACCAGACCTTCATCGGGTTTGACCCCGAGCGGCGGGTGGGTGTGGTGGTCCTCTCCAACACCGCCATCGAGGTGGACGACATCGGCTTCCACCTGATCGACCCGCGCATCCCGCTGGAGTCGCCGCCGCCCATTCCCGTCAGGGTCAGCGTCCCGGAAGCCGTCCTCCGCCGCTATGTGGGCGAGTACACGGTGGACCCGGAGATCTCCATTGGCATACGCATGGAGGGCGGCGACCTGTACGCCGATGTCACCAGCGCGGCCCCCGTCCGCCTTCTCGCCGAATCCGAAGCAAGCTTCTTCATCGAACCGTTCCCCTGGAGCTTCGAATTCGTCCGAAACGCCGCTGGGACAGTCGATGGGGTCGTGCTGAACGCCGGCGGCACCATTTTCCGCGGGCGGCGCGTGCGATGAACGATGCCCCTAACACAGACGCGCAGAGGGAACCACGTGAAGTCCCCTGCGCCGGTGGGCAGGAAGTTAGGCGGCCCTCGCAGTGAGGGCGAGCCGTGCTTCGTAGGCAGCCAGTGGACTTCCCCTGCAGTGGTGGACACCCAGATTTAATCGCGCGCGTCCTTGCACCGCTTCCACCTTCGGCACTCGACGCAAGCAGTCGCTCTGAGCAAGAGGTGGTAAGGGTCAACGACCGACTGCCAGGTACCATGCATATGGAGCCCGCAAGTCAGCCGTCCACAACACCTGCATATTCCGCCATCGAACGCCTCAAACCCGCGGTGGCAGATTTCGCAGGTAAGACGCTTGGACGCGTTGGCTGTGGCCATAGGGAGGGCTCGCGTGCGGGGTTACGGGGTGCATATGCACCCTGCACCGCAGTGATTCGTTGCTAATGCTTGCTGCTCGCGCCCTTCAGAAGTCGCTCCGGGAGCGCGACAGGAGGCAGATCTGACCCCCAGTGTCAGCCGTCTCCGGCGATCACCAGGTGCACGGGCGCAGTCGAGAACGCGAATTCCTCGAGTTTGGGGCTTTTGCCTGCTTGGACGGGTCGGAGATAACATCGTGCGTCTGTGCGGTATCCTTGCAACCGGCGCGAATACGATAAGCAGGGCGACGAACCTCACCATTCCATGTGGGTGGATCATGTAGGCCCGATGCGGAGCGCTTGGCTCCTCAGGGGTTCGTCCTGAGAAGGCAAGGCGTGAGATGATGGCGGTCGAGTACTCTACGCGCTAGTAGAGCCGCAGATCGCTTGCCGCGGATCCAGTGGCGTTGAGCTCGATCCTGATCTGGCTCATGGGCGTCATCCAGAAGCCACCGTCCGCCTTTGCGTACACTAAACCTGCGATCCCGGCAGGCTCGCCGATTCCCGCGCTGCTGGTGGGAATGCTACCGCGGCAACGTGCTTCAGGCGTGATCTCCCCCTCCGGACGTGCTTGTAGGGGGCACACAGAGGCACAGAGACACAGAGAGACTTCTCTCCTCTGTGTCTCTGTGCCTCTGTGTGAGATTCATCTCTGCCGTTCCGCCCGCTCCTGCGCGTCGACGACGGCGAGGGCTGTGAGGTTGGCGATATCGACGGCCTCGCTGCCGCGCTGGAGGACGTGGATGGGATGCGCCATGCCCAGGAGGATGGGGCCGAACGCTTCCACCTTGGCCAGCTTCATCATCAGCTTGTAGGCGATGTTGGCCGCGTCCAGCGTGGGGAAGATCAGGACGTTGGGGGCGCCGCTCAGGGTGCTGTGCGGGTACTGCGCGCGGCGCACGGCGGGGTCCACGGCGGCCTCCACCTGCATCTCGCCGTCGATCTCCAGGCCGGGCTCGCGCGCCTTCACCAGCTCGGTGGCACGGCGCACCTTGTCCGCCTGCGGGTGGCGCACGGAGCCGAAGTTGGAGAAGGAGAGCATCGCCACGCGCGGCTCCAGCCCCAGCCGGCGCACGAAGGCCGCGCTCAGGGTGGCGATCTCGGCCAGCGTCTCCGCGTCGGGGTCGATGTTGACGGTGGTGTCGGCAAAGAACACCAGGTCGTTTTCCATCACCATGATGTACAGCCCCGCCACGTGCGACACCCCCGGCGCCGTCCCCACGACCTGCAGAGCGGGGCGGATCGTCTCCGGGTAGTACATGTCTTCGCCGGCCAGCAGCCCGTCCGCCTCCCCCTCGTTCACCATCATGCAGCCAAAGGGGACCGAGCGGCGCACCTCGGCGCGCGCGTCGGCCAGCGTCATCCCCTTGCGCCAGCGGCGGGCGAGGAGGCGCTGGGCGTAGCGCTCCAGCTGCTCCTCGTCGCCCAGGCGGTCCACCACGCGCACGCCTTCCAGCGACGACCCCAGGGCGGCGGCCTTCTGGGCGATGCGGTCGGGGCGGCCCAGGAGGACCGGGTGCGCGATCCCCTCGGCGACGGCCAGCGCGGCGGCGCGGATCACGCGCTCGTGCTCGCCCTCGGGGAAAACGATGCGGCGCGGGTCGCGGCGCGCGCGGTTCATGATGTCGCGCATCACCTCGCGCCCGCGGCCCAGGCGGCGTTCCAGCTCGTGGCGGTAGGCGTCCAGCTCCACCTCCACGCGCGCAACGCCCGTCTCCATGGCGGCGCGGGCTACGGCGGGGGCCACCCACAGCATGATGCGCGGGTCGAACGGCGTGGGGATCAGGTATTCCGGCCCGAAGCGGAAGCGCGTGCCGCCGTACGCCCGCTCCACGGACTCCGGCACGTCCATGCGCGCCAGGTCGGCCAGCGCGTGGCAGGCGGCCATCTTCATCTCGTCGTTGATGGCGCGGGCCCGCACGTCCAGCGCGCCCCGGAAGATGAAGGGGAAGCCCAGGACGTTGTTGATCTGGTTGGGATAGTCCGTGCGCCCCGTGGCCATCAGGGCGTCCGGCCGCACGGCGAGCACCTCTTCGGGGAGGATCTCCGGGTCCGGGTTGGCGAGGGCGAAGACGATGGGGCGCTCCGCCATGGAGGCCACCATCTCCCGCGTCACCGCGCCGGCCACCGAGAGCCCCACGAACAGGTCCGCGCCCACCATGGCCTCAGCCAGCGTCCGCGCCTCCGTGACCTGCGCGAAGCGGGCCTTGTAGGGGTCCAGCTTCGAGGGATCGCGGTCGGCGCGGATTACGCCCTTGCTGTCCGTCATCAGGATGTTGCCGCGCCGCACCCCCAGCGACACGTACAGCTCGGCCGTGGCGATGGCCGCCGCGCCCGCGCCCGAAAAGACCACGCGGATCTCCTCGATGCGCTTCCCCACCACGTCCAGGGCGTTGAGGAGGGCGGCGCCGCTGATCACCGCCGTGCCGTGCTGGTCGTCGTGGAAGACGGGGATGTCCAGGCGGCGCTTGAGCTCTTCCTCGATGTAGAAGCAGGCCGGCGCGCCGATGTCTTCCAGGTTGATCCCCCCCACCGTGGGCTCCAGCAGCTCGCAGAAGCGGATCACGTCGTCCGCGTTCTCCGAGTTCACTTCCAGGTCGAAGACGTCGATGTCCGCGAAGCGCTTGAAGAGGACGCCTTTGCCCTCCATCACCGGCTTGGCGGCGAGCGGCCCGATGTTGCCGAGCCCCAGCACCGCCGTTCCGTTGGAGACCACCGCCACGAGGTTGCCGCGGGCGGTGTACCTGAAGACGTCCTCCGGGTGCGCCGCGATCTCGCGGCACGGCTCCGCGACGCCGGGCGAATAGGCGAGGGAAAGGTCCCGCTGCGTGCTCGCGGGCTTGGTGGGCACCACGGCGATCTTGCCGCGGCGCCCGCTGCTGTGGTAGTCCAGCGCGTCCTGTCTGCGGTCCGACATCGCTGCCCCTGCCTGCTCTCTGGTCCGTTTTGGCGAGCCGACAGGGTACCCCCCGGGGTGGGGGGTGTCAAGCAGCGGGGCGAGTGCCCGGGTGCGTTTCCGCCCCGGTGTGCGGGTGCCTGGCAGCCGAGGACGGTGCGGCATCTTGCGGCGGCCGGGCCGGTACGGAGCCCGGAGCCGTTCTTGCGAACTCGTGCGCGAGAGCCGCCGCCAACGGAGACGCCCCATGCGCCGCACCTGCCCGTCCATCCTGTTCCTGCTGCTGTCGTCCATCCTCGCCGACGCCGCCCCCGGCCAGGAAGGGGCCGGCGCCCGCCAATCGGCGCACTCCCCTCCGGCCGCCCGGGCGGTTCCCAGGGCGGATACGCTGCATGGCTCGGTTCGGGTGGACGAGTACTCCTGGCTCCGGGAGCGGAGCAACCCCGCGGTACTCGCGCATCTCGAGGCGGAGTACGGGTACGCCGAGGCGATGATGGCCCCGCGCGAGGTCCTGCGGAAGCAGTTGTACGAAGAGATGCGAGCCCGCACGCCCGGCGCTGACCAGACGCCGGCCACACGCATCGGCCCCTACCTGTACTACCGGCGCACGGAGCCGGGCAAACAGTACCCGGTCCATGCCCGCAAGCGTGGAAGCGTCGATGCGCCCGAGGAGGCTTACCTCGACCTCAACTCCCTCGCGCAGGGGCATCGCTACTTCAGCGCCGACCTGGTCACGGTCAGCCCGGACCACGGCCTGCTCGCGGTTTCGGTAGATACGACGGGCGCCGAGCGCTACTCGCTGCGGTTCAAGGATCTGGCGACGGGCCGGTTCCTCCCCGAGCGGATCGACAGCGTCAGCGGCAACGCCGCCTGGGCGGCGGACCGACGCACCCTCTTCTACACGAGATCTGATCCCAGCCAGCGGCCGGACCGCATCTACCGCCACACCATCGGCACCGATCCGGCGACCGACGTACTGGTGTTCCACGAACCCGATCCCCTCTTCCGCGTGCAGGTGTACCGGACCAAGGACAACCGGTACATCGTCGTGCGGTCGTTCAGCGTCAACACGGCGGAAGCGCGCTTCGTACCCGCGGACCGTCCGCGCCAGCCGCTGCGAATGATCGCGCCCCGCCACACGGGGGGGCGCTACCACGTGGAGCACAACGACGGCCGATTCATTCTATATACGAACACCGACAGCGCCGCCAACTTCAAGATCTCGGAAGCGCCCGTGGCGAATCCCGCCCGGCGCAACTGGAGGGACCTGGTGCCCCACCAGAGCTCCGTGCTCATCGCGGACTACGAGCTCTTTCGCGACCACCTCGTGCTCTTTGAACGGCGGGACGCGTTGCGCCCCATCCGCATCCGCGACCTGCGGACGGGGGCCGAGCATACGTTGTCTTTCGTGGACTCGGTGTACAGCGCCTTTCGAGGCAGCAACCCGGACCACGACACCGACACGCTTCGCTTCACCTACTCCTCCTTCATCACTCCCACCACGACCTTCGCCTACCACATGGCCTCACGCGAGCGCGCCGTGGTGAAGCGGGACAGCGTCGCCGGCCACGATCCTTCGCGCTACGCCACGGAGCGGACCTGGGCCCGCGCACCCGACGGAGCGTTGGTGCCCGTGTCGCTCGTCTACCGCAGGCCGCTGGCAAAGGACGGCACCCGCCCTCTCCTCCTGTACGGATACGGAGCTTACAGCTTCAGCTCCGACGCGCAGTTCGATTCCAGGCTGTTCAGCCTGCTGGACCGCGGGGTGGTGTACGCCATCGCGCACGTGCGGGGCGGGCAGGAGATGGGGCGGCAGTGGTACGAGCAGGGCAAGCTGCTCCAGAAGCGAAACACCTTCACCGACTTCATCGCATCCGCCGAGCACCTGGTGCGGGAGGGGTACACCTCCCCCGGCCGCCTCGCCATTCGTGGCGGGAGCGCCGGGGGAACGCTGGTAGGCGCGGCGATCAACATGCGTCCGGAGCTGTTCCGGGCCGCGGTGGCGGAAGCCCCGTTCGTCGATCCGATCACCGCGCTTCTCGACCCGTCGCTCCGGCTCACCACCACCGAGTGGGAGTACTGGGGAAACCCCAGAGTCCAGGCGCATTACGAGAACCTGAAGTCGTACTCGCCCTACGACAACGTGAGGCGCCAGCGGTACCCGTCGCTTCTCGTCACCGCGGGACTGAACGATCCCCGCGTGGCGTACTGGGGGCCGGCCAAATGGGTGTCCCGGCTGCGCGCCCACGACACCGGCGGCCAGCCGCTCCTGCTGCGGATCAACATGGGTGCCGGCCACCGCGGCGCATCCGGCCGGTACGATGCGCTGGAGGAGGAAGCTTTCGTTTATGCATTCATCCTGAGCCAGCTTGGAGCTGGCGGGATCTGAACCGAAGCCCGCCCTCGGCTGGCTTCAGGCGCCTCGGCGGGGCAGTCGCGGCCTCGCCCCGGTCCCGGAGCGCCCGACGGTGGCAGAACCCACCTACGAACCATCGCTTTCCAGCTCGGAGAAGCGGATGCGGACCATGTCGTCCAGCAGCTCGTCGGGGACGCCGTAGACGTCCTCGGCGAGGAAGCGGCGGGTTTCGGCCTCGTTGTGCGCCACCTGCCGCAGCCCGTCGCGCAGGTGCTGGAGGGGGACGCCGATGCGGTGCGCGGCGTCGACCAGGCGCTGGTACGCTTCGCGGCGCGCGGCCTGCTCTTCGGGGGTCTCGCCGGGGTGCCACGGTTCGGTCATGTCGTGCTTCCTGGATGTTTGTGCGAAAGTGGGGGGACGGGCCGGGCCTGTAGATCGCGCCGCGGGTGCGCTAGAATGCCTCGACAGACTCCGCGCATGCTCCCGGCGGAGTTTTTCGTCCCGTGAACGTGCCCAAGATGATGCGAACGCAGGTAGCTGTCCTCGGTGGTGGTCTGGCCGGCCTCTGTGCCGCGCGCCTGTTGCGTGCGGCGGGGGCGGAGTTCGTCGTCGTGGAGGCGCGCGACCGACTCGGGGGCCGCATCCTGAGCGTGGACGATACGGGCCGGCCCGCCGGAGACGGGTTCGATCTGGGCCCGTCCTGGTACTGGCCGGGGGCGCAGCCCGCGCTCGCGGCGCTGGTCGCGGAGCTCGGCCTGGAAGCATTCGGACAGCACGGCGACGGCGACGTGGTCTTCGAGCGCATGTCGCGCGAGACGCCTCAGCGCTATCGCCCCGTCGCGCAGGACCCGCAAACCTTTCGCCTGGCGGGTGGCACGGCCGCGCTCGTGCACGCGCTCGCCCGCGACCTGCCGCGCGATCGGCTGCTGCTCTCCACCCGGGCCACGGGGCTGGCGCTCGGCGGCGACGGCGTGGAGCTGGCGATCCGGCGCGCCGACGGGGCGGAGGAGAAGCTCGTGGCCGAGCAGGTGATCGCCGCGATTCCGCCCCGGCTGCTCGAAGCCACGGTGGCGTTCAGCCCCGCGCAGGACACGTCGATCGCGCTGCGCTGGCGCGGCACGCCGACCTGGATGGCGCCGCACGCCAAGTTTTTTGCCCTGTACGACCGGCCGTTCTGGCGCGACGCGGGCCTGTCCGGGACGGCGCAGAGCATGGTGGGTCCGATGCCGGAGATGCACGACGCGACCACGGCGTCGGGAGGCGCGGCGCTGTTCGGTTTCCTGGGCGTCGGGGCGGAACAGCGTGCCACGCTCGGTGAAGAGGCGTTGGCCCGCGCCTGCCTGGACCAGCTCGCCCGGATCTTCGGGCCCGAGGCGCGCAGCCCCCGGGCGACCCTGTTCAAGGACTGGGCTGCCGATCCATGGACCGCGACCGCGGCCGATCGCGCCGCCGGCGGCCATCCCGCACCGGATCCCGCCCCATGGGTGACGGGACCATGGAAGGAGCGTCTCGCCATGGCCGGCAGCGAGACCAGCCCCATCGAGCCCGGCTACCTCGCCGGAGCGGTGGTCGCGGCCACGCGCGCCGCCGCCGAAACACTCCGGAAGCTCGCCGCGGGCGCGCGCCAGGGGTAGAGCGCTCACGGCCTGCGCCCAAGGCTTGCGCTCAGATGAGTCCGCGTGGATCGGTCAGGTTCTTCGTAGGGGCGCGATTCATCGCGCCCGCCCGCGAGAGCCCGGCCCCGTGTGGCGCAGATCGCGGGCGCGGAGGGGGTGTGCGGTGAATCGCGCCCCCACAAGAGGAATCGCGCGACGCGACGCCAGCGGCGCATCAGAATCGGCGTAACGGACCCTAGAACAGGTTGGCCGTCATGTCGGTGAAGTGATCCGCCGCTCGCATGAACAGGCTGTGGGACGAGGTCTCCACGTTCGCGACGTTCACGAAGTGCTGCTTGTAGTACTGTCCGGAGGTGTAGCTGAACCGCCCGTTGATGTGCAGTGTGCCCACCTCGCTCCGTGCGAGCCGGAAGACCGGGTGCCGGGTCTCCCGTCGCGGCGGCAGCCCGTGTTCCTCTCCCACGTACCTGAACTCCACCACCACGGCCGTACCGTCCGGGACGAATTGCAGTGTCCAGTACTTCTGGCCCGGCTCCACGATCTCGGTGCGCTGATGGAGATCGAAGCCGTGCTCCTCGTCCGCCGTGACCTTGTGCAGGCGAACTCCGGGCGGCCCTTCCGGAAAGCCCGGCAGCGGCATCACGCGGGGTACCGCGTTGCGGGCGGCGGCGCCCGGCATCCCGCGGGACCGCTTGGTCCATCTCGTCTCGATGTGCTGCACGACGATCATCGTACCGGGCTGGTAAAGGTCCCTGTTCCGCACCGTGGACTCAGGACTCCGCGGCCTCCGCCACCTCGTCCGCGCACCCCCACGACAGCGTGACGCCCGCGCCGCCGTGGCCGTAGCAGTGGATCACGCGCGCGCCGCCGGGGAGGGACTCCGCCTCCAGGCGCACGGCGGGGCGGCCGGGGCGCAGGCCCGCGCGGTGCTCCAGGATGCGCGCCTCCGCCAGCCGCGGCTCCAGCTCCGCGCAGCGGCGGACGATGGCGCGGGCGACCTCGGGGTCCGGCGTGGTGTCCCACTCCCCGGCATCGGCGGTGCCGCCCAGGATGCAGTCCTCGCCGCGCGGGACGATGTAGGTGAGTCCGTCCGGGTGGTCCTCGTCCAGCCAGAAGCGGTCCACGCCCGGGTTCTCCACCCGCACGATCTGCCCGCGGATCGGCGTCACGGTGGGGTCGGAGGCCAGGGTGCGCGCGCCGATGCCGCTGCAGTTGACCACCAGCGGCGCGGCCTGCGCGGCGCGGGCCAGCACCCGCACGGTGCGCAGCTCCAGGCGCCCGCCCCCCGCGGCGAAGCGCTCGGCCAGGTACCCCAGGTAGCTCCCCATCCGCGCCACGGGCACCGTGCAGGCGTGCCCGTCCACGAACCCCGGCGGGAGCTCCGCCGGCGGGATGCGCCGCAGGTCGGGGACGGCGTCGGCCCAGGGCGGGTCTTCCACCGGGTGCCTCCACACCTCCGCGCCGGGCACCAGGCGCACGCTCGTGGCGGGGTTGCCGGCCAGGCGCAGGAACTCGGCGTAGGTGCGGCGGGCCCACTCCGCCACGCGATCCGCGGGGTACGCGCGGTACGGGTACCAGAGCGCGGCCGCCACCGCCGAGGTCGTGGCGCCCGGCGGATGCGCGGTCCACACGCGCACGCGCATCCCCGCCTCCTGCAGCCGGATCGCCGCCGAAAGGCCGATCACCCCGGCGCCGATCACCAGCGCGTCCGCCATGCCCGAGTGTCGTGTCATGCGCCGACGCTAGCGCGGTCGGAAGGTGCCGGCAAGGTGCCCTGGCTGCGCTTCGAGAATCGGTTCGCTTGGCGGCGGGATGAGCGCGCCTTCCATGCGCCGCCTGCAGACCCAACGGTGTGCGATCTGGCGGAGTTGAATGGTGAGATTGACACCGGGCACTCGCTGCCGCGATCCTGCAATGGTCACCTGCACAACGGAGGAGCAGATGGAAGTTTCCGTATCGCCGGAGATGGAGCGCTGGATCGCGGCGGTGGTCAGGGCTGGACACTACGAGGACGCGGACGAGGTCGTATTCCAGGCTTTGCTGCAACTGAAGGAACGGGAGGAAGATCCCGTCGCCCGCCTTGACGCGTTGCGACGCGCCGTTCGGAAAGGCGCCGAGCAGGCGGACCGGGGCGAGCTGGTCGATGGAGAGGAAGCTTTCAGCCGAGTGCTCGGTTGGATCGCCGAGCCGCAGGAGAAGACAGCCTGACGCGATATCATCTCACTAGGGAAGCGTTGGACGATCTTTGGCAGATCGCGCGCTACTACGCGGTGGGAAAGCGCAGTCCGGCGGCCGCCGAACGGGTGGTAATGGCGATCCGTGATACGTGCGGTCGCGCCGGTGCCGACCCGGGCATCGGGAGACCACGGAAGGCAATCGAACCGGACCTGCGCAGCAAGCCCGTGCGAAGGTATCCGTACACGATCTTTTACCGGCTGGCCCGTCCCGGAGCCGGATTCCGTGTCGAAGTCCTGCGCATCCTGCACCAGCGCAGCGATATGGAGGCCGCGCTCGCCGAACTGGGATGAGAGATCCAGGCGCGGACCCAATCCGTTCCTGGTCAACCCGCCCGTCGCAGCACCTCCGCGGTCTGCTGCACGTAGCCGCCGCCGAAGAGGTTGACGTGGACCAGGAGGTAGTAGAGCTGGTACACGGCGCGGCGCTCCTCGCGGTAGCCGGGGCGCAGCGGCCAGGCCTCCTCGTAGGCCGCGTGGAAGTCCGGGCCGAAACCGCCGAAGAGCTCGGTCATCGCCAGGTCGGCCTCGCGGTGGCCGCGGTAGGCGGCGGGGTCCACGAGGGCGGGGCCGCGCGCCGTCGTCATGAAGTTGCCGCTCCACAGGTCGCCGTGGAGGAGGGAAGGGCCGTCGTCCTCGGCGGGGGCGAGGAGGCGGGGGAGGGCGTCGCGCAGGCGCTCCCAGTCGCGCTCGTGCGCGGGGAGGCGGCCGAGGGCGCGGGCGCGGCGAAGCTGGGGCGCCAGGCGGCGCGTCCACCAGAACTCGGACCAAGTGGCGGCGGGCGCGTTCTCCTGCGGGAGCGAGCCGATGAAGTTGTCGCGCTCCCATCCCCAGGTGCCGGTGGCGCGGTGGAGGGCAGCCAGGCCGCGCCCCAGCCGCTCGTCGATGGAGGCGGCGCGCGGCGCCGGCTCCAGCCACTCCAGCGCCAGCCACGCTTCGTCCACAGCGAGCACTCGCGGCACGACGAGCCCGGACGCGGCGGCGGCCAGCGCCTCCAGCCCTTCCGCCTCCGCGGCGAACATCCCCGGCGGCGTGCCGGGTCCGAACTTCACGAACAACGGTCCGTTCGGCCCTTCCACGCGCGCCGCCTGGCTGATGGACCCGCCGCCCACGGCGCGCGCCGCGCCCAGCGGGCCGAAGCGGGCTTCCAGTGAGAGGCGCAGGGATTCGGGAAGCACGATCAGGCGCGCCGCTCGGCGAGCAGGTGCTCCAGCAGCGCCTCGCACGAGCGGTCCACGATGTCGTGCACCTCGTCGAAGCCGCACGGGCCGCCGTAGTACGGATCCGGCACGTCGCCGCCGGGGCGCTCGGGGTCCCACTCGCGGAGGCGGTGGATGCGCGCGCTCCCGCCCGCGGCGGCCTCCAGCGCGCGGATCTCGCGCAGGTTCTCGCCGTCCATCGCGATCACGTAGTCGAAGCCGCGCAGGTCCGCCGCTCCGATCTTGCGGCTGCGGCCGGTGAGATCGACCCCCCGCAGCCGCGCCGTCTCGGTGCTGCGCGGGTCGGGCGAAGCTCCGTCGTGGTACCCGGAGGTCCCCGCCGAGTCGATCTCGAACTCGTCATCCACTCCCCGCTCCCTCACCTTGTGCCGAAACACCGCCTCGGCCAGCGGCGAGCGGCAGATGTTGCCGAGGCAGACGAAGAGGACGCGCGTCGGTGTGGCCATCGGTCTCCTGTGGGTGCACGGGATGCGTAGGCACGGAGACGAATCATTCTCTGTGCCTCCGTGCCTCCGTGTGATATTATTTTCTTTTCGGCGGCTCTTCGCCTATTCGGGAACGGCGCGAGGCGCTAGATTGGATGGTCCGCGCCACCTGTCTCGCCCGCTCCCTTCATCGTGACCCGCATCCGCGATCCGCACGCCGGCCAGCCGCAGTCCGTGGGCGACCTGGTGAGCCGTTTTCTCGATCGTTCCGGCCTCGCTCCCAAGGTGGAGGCAGCCTCCATCGTGACCGAGTGGACGGACAAGGTCGGCCCGCAGATCTCCGCGGTGACCGAGGCGCTGCGCGTGTCCGAGGGCACGCTCTTCGTCGCCGTCGCCACCAGCGCGTGGATGATGGAGCTGAACCTGATGAAGGGCGAGCTGATGCGCCGGATCAACGCGGGGAAGGGGGAGGGGCGCATCCGGCAGCTCGTGTTCGTGATGGGGAACGGGGAACGTGGAGCGGGGAGCGGCGGACCCGCAACCGCGCAGCCTGAGCGGCGCATCGTTTGAAGCCGCCGTTCCCCATCGCCCTTTCCCGATCCCCCGTTTTCGCCGAACCTTCGGCCCTCTTTCGGTGTACCATGGACATCGCTTCACATGCCTGACCCAAGCACACAAGAGGCCATGGCTTCGCCTACCGCAGCCAGGGAATACAACGCCGGCCAGATCCAGGTCCTCAAGGGGCTGGAGGCCGTCCGCAAGCGCCCGGGGATGTACATCGGGTCCACCAGCGCGCGGGGCCTTCACCACCTGGTGTACGAGGTGGTGGACAACTCCATCGACGAGGCGCTCGCCGGCTTCGCGGACCACGTGGACGTCACCATCCACCCGGACAACTCCATCACGGTGGTGGACAACGGCCGCGGCATCCCCGTGGACATCCACCCCACCGAGAAGATCTCCGGCGTGGAGCTGGCGCTGACGGCGCTGCACGCGGGCGGCAAGTTCGAGAACCAGGAAGGGGGCTCGTACAAGGTCTCCGGCGGCCTGCACGGCGTGGGCGTCTCGGTGGTGAACGCGTTGTCCGAGTGGACCCGGGTGACCGTGCGCCGCGGCGGCAAGGTGCACGAGATGGCCTTCTCCCGCGGCGACAAGACGCAGGAGCTCTCCGTTACGGGCACTTCCAAGGTGACGGGGACCACCGTGTCCTTCAAGCCGGACGGGCAGATCTTCGAGGAGCTCACCTTCTCGTTCGAGACGCTCAGCAACCGCCTTCGCGAGCTGGCGTTCCTCAACAAGGGCGTGCGCATCTCGCTGACCGACGAGCGGCCGACCAGCGAGGGCGCCGAGGCCAAGCGCGACGACTACCACTACGAGGGCGGGCTCCGCGAGTTCGTGGAGCACCTGCGGGGCAACCGCAAGCCGCTGCACCCGGAGGTGGTGTACATCGAGGCGTCGCGCCCCGAGGCCGAGATCGAGCTGGCCATGCAGTACGACGACGGGTACAACGAGAACACCTTCACCTTCGTCAACAACATCAACACCCACGAGGGCGGCACGCACCTCACCGGGTTCAAGAGCGCCCTCACGCGCTCCATCAACGACTACGCGCGCAAGAGCGGGCTCTTCAAGAAGGGCGGCCTGGAGTCGCTCTCGGGCGACGACGTCCGCGAAGGGCTCACCTGCGTGATCTCCGTCAAGGTGCGCGAGCCCCAGTTCGAGGGGCAGACCAAGACCAAGCTGGGGAACAGCGAGGTCAAGGGCGCCGTGGAGAGCGTGGTGGCCGAGAAGCTGAGCGAGTACCTGGAGGAGCGCCCCGGCGTGGGCCGCGCCGTCATCGAAAAGGCGATCCAGGCCGCCCGCGCCCGCGAAGCCGCCCGCAAGGCGCGCGACCTCACGCGCAAGAAGAGCGCGCTGGAGACGGGCGTGCTCCCCGGCAAGCTGGCCGACTGCTCCAGCAGCAACCCCGAGATCGGCGAGCTGTACATCGTCGAGGGCGACTCCGCCGGCGGGTCGGCCAAGCAGGGCCGCAAGCGCGAGTTCCAGGCGATCCTCCCGCTCAAGGGGAAGATCCTGAACGTGGAGCGCGCCCGCTTCGACAAGGTGCTCTCCAACGAGGAGATCCGCGCCATCATCACGGCGATCGGCTCCGGGATCGGCGAGGACGAGTTCGACCTCAAGAACGCCCGGTACCACAAGATCATCATCATGACGGACGCGGACGTGGACGGCTCCCACATCCGCACCCTGCTGCTGACCTTCTTCTTCCGCCAGATGCGCCAGCTGATCGACGCCGGCTTCGTGTACATCGCGCAGCCGCCGCTCTACCTGGTGAAGAAGGGGAAGCAGGAGCAGTACGCCTACAGCGACGCCGAGCGCGACGAGATCATCGGCCGCTACAAGGGCGGCGACGGCGAGGCCAAGGGCGTGCACGTGCAGCGCTACAAGGGCCTCGGCGAGATGAACCCCGAGCAGCTCTGGAAGACCACGATGGACCCGGAGACGCGCACCCTTCTCCAGGTGGAGATGGAGGACGCCGTGCAGGCCGACTCGGTCTTCAGCCGCCTGATGGGCGAAGAGGTGGAGCCGCGCCGCAAGTTCATCGAGGAGAACGCGCGGTACGTGAAGAACCTCGACGTCTGAGCGCTTTCCAGGTTTCTGAAGAAAGGCCGC
>CADCTW010000140.1 GCA_902805735.1 uncultured Gemmatimonadota bacterium
ACGATCTCCTCAACTGGGTTCCCGCCCGCGCCTCCGCGCTCCTGGTGGCGCTGGCGGCGCCGCTGGGCGGCGGCTCCACCGGGAACGCGCTCCGCACGGCCGCGCGCGACGCTTCGCTCACCGCCTCGCCCAACGCGGGATGGCCGATGGCGGCCATGGCGGGCGCCCTCGGCGTGCGGCTGGACAAGCGCGGGGTGTACCGGCTGAACCCCGCGGGCCGCGCTCCCGGCGCGGACGACGTGCGGCGCGCGCGGCGGATGGTGGCGGGCGCGGGGCTCCTGGCCGGCGTGGTGTGCGGATGATCCGCCCGCGCCCCGAGATGGCCGCCACCCCGCCCGCCGCGCACGGCGGCCCCACCGGCGACGAGCCCGCGCCGGTCCGCATCGACTTCAGCGTCTCGCTGAACGCGTTCGGCCCCGCGCCGGTCGTGCTGCAGGCGGTGGGCGCGGCGCGATTGGACGAGTATCCCGACCCCCTGTCCATGGCTCCGCGGCGCGCGGCGGCGGCGCGCTGGGAGCGGCCGGTGGAGGAGATCGTCTTCGGGGCGGGGGCGGCGGAGCTGATCCAGGCCGTCTGCTTCGCGATGGTGCGCGCGGGCGACACGGTGCTCGTGCCCATGCCCACCTTCGGCGAGTACGCGCGGGCGGCATCGCTGTGCGGCGCGCGGGTGCTGCAGGGGATCGCGCCGCCGCCCGACTACGCGCTGGACGCGGCGGCGATCGCGGAGGCGGTGGTGCAGCACCGGCCCCGCCTCGCCTTCCTGTGCACGCCCAACAACCCCACGGGGCAGCGCATCACCCGCGACGAGCTGCGCGGCGTCGCCGATGCCTGCGCGGCGGTGGGCACGCTGCTGGTGGTGGACCAGAGCTTCGACGCCTTCCTGGCCGAGCCGCTGGGCACCCCCGCGCTCCCCGGCCATCCGGCGGTGATCCACCTGCGCTCCATCACCAAGGACCACGCGCTGGCCGGGGTGCGCGCCGCCTTCGCGGTGGGCCCCGCGCACCTGATGGCCGCGGTGGAGCGCGGGCGCGCCCCCTGGGCCACATCCACCCTGGCGCAGGCCGCCGCCGCCGCCGCTCTGGGCGACGACGGGCAGACGTACGCCGCCCTCACCCTCCCCCGCCTGCGCGCCGAGCGCGAGCGGCTGGAGGCGGTCTTCGCGGGGCTCCGCATCCCCACCGTGCGCACCACCACCCACTTCGTCCTCGCCGAGGCCGGCGACGCGGCGGGGTTCGCCGCGCGCCTGCTGGAGAAACACGGCATCCGGGTGCGCGACTGCACCTCCTTCGGCCTCCCCGGGCACATCCGCGTGGCGGCGCGCACCCCGCTGGACAACGCGGAGCTGATCCGCGCGCTGGAGGCCGAATGCTCCGCCTGACCCTGGTGCGACACGGCTCCACCCCGTGGAACGAGACGGGCCGCTTCCAGGGCTGGGGCGACCCGCCGCTCTCCGCCAGGGGCCGCGCCGAAGCGGAGCGCCTGGGCGCCCACCTGGCCGGCGAGGAATTCGGCGCCGTGGTGACCAGCGGCCTCCTGCGCGCTCGCGAGACGGCCGCGCTCGCCCTCCCCGGCGTCCGGGCGGAGACCGACCCGCGCCTGCGCGAGATGGACTTCGGCGCGTGGGACGGCCTCACCTGGGACGAATGCGTCGCCCGCGACGGCGACCTGATCCGCCGCTGGAGCGACGACCCCGCGGCCGTGGCGCCTCCCGGGGGCGAGTCGCTGGCCGCCTTCGAGGCCCGCATCGCCGCGGCGCTGGCCGAGCTCCCGGACGAGGGATCGCGGCTCTGGGTGGTGCACGCGGGCGTCATCCACGCCATCCTCGCCCGCTGGATGGACGTCCCCCTGCGCCGCACCTTTGCGCTGCACATCTCCGCCTGCGGCATCACCCGCGCCGAGTTGTTCCCCGGCGGCGGGGCCAAAGTGACGTGCGTGAACGAAACGGCGGTCTCACACAGAGACACAGAGGCACAGAGGTAACTTCATCTCCGTGCATCTGTGGTCGGATAGATGCGGACATCCGGCGCACGGTAGGTTGCGCCGGGTGGCGGGGTCATGCGCGTAACTTGCAGTCCCGCAGCGGTGTATGCATCATTGAGGAAACCCGGATCGGAGTTGATCGATGACCAGACTGCTCGAGCTCGCGATCGCCAAGGCCGCGGCCCTTCCTGATGCCGTCCAGGACCGGCTCGCTTCGCAGTTGCTCCAGGAGATACAGGACGCGCAGTGGGAAGCCACCCTCGGCTCCCCGGAGTCCCTCGCCGTGCTCGACGACTGGGCGGCGGAGGCGCTGCGGGATCTGGAAGCGGGGCGCGTGGAGCCGATGGAGTGTGACACCGCGTGAGGTCCGTTCGGAACGCGCGGTTCAAGAAAGCGTTCGAGAAGCTTCCACGGATGGTCCAGCAGAACGCCCGGAACGCTTACAGGCGGTTCCGGGCGAATCCGTTCGACCCAACCCTGAAGCTCCATCCCATCCAGGGAACTCGAACCCCGTACGTCTACGCGGTGGATGCCGGGACGCATCGTGGGACCGCATACCGCGCCCTCGGCATCTGGCACAAGGGCAAGGACGTAATCGTGTGGTTCTGGATCGGCTCACACGAGGAATACAACCAGATCATCAAACGCCTTTGACCGCTCGCTCCCGGGCACGGAAGGCCGCCGAGCCCGGCCGTCCATCTCTGTGCCTCTGTGTCTCTGTGTGAGCCCAATCAGTCGCCGGCCAACGCCGGCTGGCGCTCCGGTGAGGGCTCGGGGGGCGGAGCGTCGCTCACGTCCTCCAGGCGGCGGTCGCGCGTCTCCACGCCGCCCACGGCCAGCATCAGGGTGGAGAGGAGCACGGGCGCGGCCGTCACCAGCCCGATCACCGCGAAGCCCGGGAAGTGGAGCAGCGTGAGGGCGATCATGGGCGGGGCCAGAATGCCTCCCACCTTGCTGCACCCCGCCGAGAAGCCGCTCCCCGTGCCGCGCAGCCGCGTGGGATACACCTCCGCCGTGTAGGGCGATAGCATGGAGATCACGCCCCCGCTGCCCACCAGCAGCAGCACCATCAGCGGCATGAGCATGGAGGTGCGCTCGCCCCCTGCGCCCGGATCGACCACCGCGAACAGCAGCAGCGTGGCGGCGGTGAGGCCGGCGAAGAGCATCATCGACTTGCGGCTGCTCCAGTAGCCGTACAGGTACGCCACCAGCACCGTCGCCGGCACGGCGATCAGCGCGGACCAGAAGAGCATGCGGCTGGCGCTGGCGGCGGCCACCCCGCGGTCCTGCAGGATGGTGGGCGTGAAGGTGAGGAACCCCCAGTTCACCAGGCTCCAGCCGAACGCGTACATCCCCACCGTGAGCGTCCGCAGCCGCAGCGGCGGCCGGAACAGCGCGAACAGCTTGAACCCCTCCTCCGGGGCCGGCGCCGTCTCCCTGGTTTCCGCGGGGGCCTGGTGGGTCAGGATCACGCCGAAGCGCCGCAGCACGTGCTCGGCCTCTTCCACGCGCCCGTGCTCCAGCAGGAAGCGGGGCGACTCGGGGATCCAGCGGTTGAGGACCAGGAGGAGGATCCCCGTGGGAAGGCCCATGAACCAGAGCACGCGCCAGGAGAAGTGCGGCTCCAGGAGGGCGGCCAGCCCCGCCGCCAGCAGGTAGCCGGCCACCGTCCCCAGCCCGCCGTGCAGCACCACCAGCCAGCCGCGCTTCTTCGCCGGCATGGACTCGGTCATCAGCGCGTACACGATCGGCAGCATCCCGCCCGCGGAGGTGCCCATCATGAAGCACATGAACAGGTTCCATCCGAACGACGGCATGAAGCCGCAGATGGAGGTGCCCACGAAGAGCAGCGACGCCAGCAGGATGGCCGCCCGCCGCCCCATGCGGTCCGCGAGGATGCCCCAGATGAGCGAGCCGATGGTGGTGCCCGTGAGCGCCGCCATCGGCAGGAGGGCCGCCTGCCCCGTGGTGATCCCGTACTCCGCCTTCAGGCCGGGAACGACGAAGCCGAGCGTGGCCGGCTTCATCACGTCGATCACCAGCGCGATCCCCAGCACGAACAGGAGGCCCCAGTGCTGCCGGGTCAGCGGCGCGTCGTCCATGGTGCGGAGCAGCACGGGGCTCCCCGCGGTGGCGGCGGGCTTGCGCAGGCTCCCCGCGGGGATCAGCCCGAAGGCGGCCAGCGCCAGCCCCACCACGATCAGCAGCATCCCGGCGGTCATCAGGGCCGACATCGGCATCCCGGCCATCCGGTAGCCCATCGAGCTCGCGGCCACGAACTCCGGCAGGTGCGCGAGCACGCCGGCCGAGACCATGGCGACGCCCGCCCAGAACGCTCCCGCGTGGCGCAGCGCCACGCCCGTGTGTGTGCTCATTTTGCAGCGTGATTTGCGAACGTGGATGTGCTCGTATCCAGCGCCTTCGCGTGAGGGACGGCAGGGGCTGGAGCGAGATCTTGGGGTGGCGACGTTCTGGAGATCGCGAGTGGGGTTCGAGGCGGCCGGCGGGTGGGATCGAGCAGGCGCGGGTGGATCCGAGGCGTGCGGACCGAAATTTCCAGACCGATTGTGACGGATGGTAAATGATCGATGCGCTCCGGTCAACCACCTGCCCGCCGTTCCCGTAAATTCGTTATCCGCTGATTATGAGATCCCTCCGCCCTGCCCATCCCCCGCCGTTGGGCCTAGACCGCGAATCGATCGCCC
>CADCTW010000141.1 GCA_902805735.1 uncultured Gemmatimonadota bacterium
GCGGAGCCCAGGGTGCCCGCGTGCTCCCCGGCCCACACCACCATCCGCTCCCCCGCGGCGGGGCACCCGGGGCCCGCCGCATCCAGCACCACCACGCCCACCGCCGGCGGACCCGCGGCCACCGCCCGGCTCGCGTGGCGGAGCGCGTCCGCCACGCCCAGCCGCTCGCTCACGGGGCCCGCGCGTGCAGGCGGCGCAGGTCGTCCGGCGTGTCCACGTCGTCCGCCAGGGCGGGCACGGGCACCTCCACCCGGTCGGCGGCGTGGGCGTGGACCACCGTGCGCGCTCCCTCCGCCAGGTGGCCGTGCAGCTCGGGCCAGGTGGCGCGCGCAAAGAGCACCGGGTGGCCGTGCCGGCCCTCGCGCCCGGGAACCACGACGGGGGCCCGCGTGCGCAGGAACGCTTCCGTGACGGCGCGCACCGCCGCCGCATCCACCTCGGGAACGTCCACCGGGAGCACCGCGGCGGCCTCGGCATCGTCGGGGAGCGCGTGAAGGCCGATGCGCAGCGAATCCACCTGCTCCGGCTCGGCGCTGATGGCGACCCGCGCGCCCAGCGCCGCGGCGGCTTCGGCCACGCGGGCGCCCACCTCGTCCGCCCCCGCCACCACCCAGACGCCGCCGCACCCGCCCTGGCGCAGCGCCGCGACGGCGCGCTCCAGGAAGCTCGCCCCGCCCAGGCGCAGAAAGGGCTTGGGCTCCCCCATCCGCCGCGAGCGGCCCGCGGCGAGCACGATGCCGGCGATCATAGAGGGGGCGGATGAGCCAAAGAAAGCCCGCCGGGGGAGAGCCCCGGCGGGAGAAGGATGGGACGTTCGTACGAGAACGCCTGGTTCGAGTATCGCACCGGCGCGCCTCAGCGTCAAGCGGGTCGTCAAACGCGGGGGGCACACAGAGACACAGAGGCACAGAGAAAATGAGAGTGCCGTGTGCTGGAGGGGTCCGCGCCCCGCCGACACCGAAGATGCGCCCCCCTCTCCCAGCAGTTTGGGAGAGGGGGGTCGGGGGGGTGAGGGCCTACGCCGCGAGCTGGGCTTCGTGGCGGTCCAGTGCGGCGACCACCACGGGCGGGGCGACGCCGGCGCGGCGGGTGCGGTCGTGCAGGGCGCGGATCAGCTCGCGGCCGCCGGGGAGGGAGATGGGGATGTCCAGGAGCACCAGGTCGGGGGAGAAGCCGTCCAGCAGGGCCAGCGCTTCGGTGGCGTGGGCGGCGGTCATCACCTCCACGCCATCTTCGCGCAGAAGCTCGGCGGCGGCGTTGCGCAGGGCCTCGTCGGCATCCACCACGAGCGCGCGGCTCACGGCGCGGGCCAGGGCGCGGCGCAGCGCGGAAAGGAAGGTGGAGCGGCCCACGGGCTTGTCCACCAGCTCGTCGGCGCCCTCCAGGTCGCGGCGGCTCTCCTCGGCCAGCATGCTCACCACCACCACGGGGATGTGGCGCAGCTCCGCGTCGGCGCGCAGCTCGCGCAGGGTGTTCCAGCCGTTCATCCCCGGCATCAGCAGGTCCAGGGTGATGAGGTCCGGGCGCAGCTCGCGGGCCATGCGCAGCCCCTCCTCGCCCGACGCCGCGGTCACCGTGCGGCAGCCGAACTCCTCCGCGTGGTGGGTGAGGAGGATGCGCGAATCGGCCTCGTCGTCGATCACCAGCACCAGCCGCCCGCCGAAGTCCGCGCCCTCGTCCACCCGCGCGGGAAGGGGCGACGGGGCGGCGAGGGCGGCGCGCGGGGCCGGCGCCTCCTCGGCGGGGATGGCGTTGGGCGCCAGGATGATGCTGAACACGGAGCCCTCCCCCTCCTCGCTGCGCACCTGCAGGCGGTACCCCATCAGGTCGCACAGCGAGGTGGAGATGGCCAGCCCCAGCCCCGTGCCGCCGTAGCGGCGCGTGGTGCCCAGCTCCGCCTGCTCGAAGGGGAGGAAGATGGCCGACAGCCGGTCGCGCGGGATGCCCACCCCCGTGTCCGCCACGTCGATGCGCACCGGGCGCCCCGCCGCGTCGGCCGTCACGGCCAGCGTCACGCTGCCGCGCTCGGTGAACTTGAGGGCGTTCCCCACCAGGTTGATGAGCACCTGCTTCAGCTTCACCGCGTCCGTCTCCAGCGGGGCCAGCACGGAGGGCACGATGGAGCGCAGCTCCACCGGCCGGTCGCGCACCGCGCCCTGCAGCTCGGTGAGGATGGACATCACCGTGTCGTCCAGCGCCACCGTGCCCAGCTCCAGCTCGGCCTTGCCGGCCTCCACCTTGGCCAGGTCCAGGATGTCGTTGATCAGCCCCAGCAGGTGCACGCCGTTGCTGGCGATGCGGTCTAGGAACCCAAGCTCCTGATCGCCCAGCGTGCCCCGCTTGTTCTTGCGCAGAACGTTGGTAAAGCCAATTACCGAGTTGAGCGGGGTGCGCAGCTCGTGGCTCATGCGCGACAGGAACTCGCTCTTGGCCAGGCTGGCGGCCTCGGCGTTCTCCTTGGCGCGCACCAGCTCCGCCTCGGCCCGCTTGCGCTCGGTGATGTTGCGGGAGATGGAAGACGCGGAGGTGACGTTGCCCTGCGCGTCGCGGATCAGCGAGACGGTCATGGACACGTCGATGCGGCGGCCGTCGCGGCGCAGGCGCACCGTCTCGTAGTGGCGGATGCGCTCGCCGCGGCGGATCAGCTCCACGATGCGCGCCTCGTCGCCCGCCGCCTCGGGCGGGACCAGGAGGTCCATGGAGCGCCCCACCACCTCTTCGGCCGTGTAGCCGTAGATGCGCTCGGCGCCCGTGTTCCAGCTCAGGATGGTGCCGTCCAGCGTCTTGCTGATGATGGCGTCGTCGGATGATTCCACGATGGAGGCCAGGCGGCGCAGCGCCTCGTCGGCCGCGCGGCTGGCGGTGATGTCGCGCGAGTTGACCACCACGCCGCCGACGGCCGGGTGGCCCAGCAGGTTCGTCCCCCGCGCGCCCAGCCAGCGCCACGAGCCGTCGCTGTGCCGGAAGCGGAAGTCCACGCCCGCCGTAGTCCCCGGAGCGGATAGGATCTCCCCGAAGGTGGCGAGCACCGCCCCCACGTCCTCGGGGTGGATCAGCTCGAAGGCGTTGCGCCCGCGCAGCTCCTCGCCCTGGTACCCGAAGAGCTGGTACACGGCCGGGCTCTCGTAGATGAACATCCCCTCCAGGTCCAGGATGGTGATCAGGTCCGAGGCCTTCTCGATGAGCGCGCGGAAGTACTCCTCCTTGCGCCGCACCTCCTGCTGGGCGTGCCTGCGCTCGCTGATGTCGTGGATGAATGCCGTGACGATGCGCGACCCCGCCACCGGCACCGCCGCCACCGTCATCTCCACGGGAAAGACGGTGCCGTCGCGGTGCATCGCCTCCAGCTCCACGCGGCGGTTGAGGAACGACCCCTCGCCCGTGCTCAGCAGTTCCTCCATCCCGCGCAGGTGCTCTTCGCGGCGGGCGGGGGGGATGATGAGGTCGGCCAGCCGGCTCTCGTACGCCTCTTCGCGGCGCCAGCCGAAGGTGCGCTCCGCCTGCGCGTTCCAGTCCACCACCACCCCGCTGGCGTCGATCGCCACGAAGGCGTCGTGGGCGGACTCCACGATGCGGCGCGTGCGCTCCTCGTTCTGCCGCAGCCCCTCCTGGGCCTCCTCGCGCTCGGCCACGCGCCCCATCTGCGTGCCCACGTGGCGCATCACGTCCAGCACCGCCGCCTCCGGCTCCGCGGCGGCCTCGGAAAAGAACTCGAGCACGCCCATCACCCGCCCGCGCACCTCCACGGGAAAGGCGAACGCCCCGTGCAGCCCGCACTCCGCCGCCGCGCGTGCCCGCGGAAAGCCGGGGTCGGCGGCCACGTCCTCGCGCCACACGGGCTCGCCGGTGGCCAGCACGTGCCCGGGGAGCCCCTCGCCCGCCGCGAAGCGCCGCGCCCCCGTGGCGGCGCGGAACCCGTCGAAGCGCCCGTCCGCGTGCCAGATGCGCGACGACACCAGGGCGCCGTCCGCATCGGCGAAGTACGCGTGCCCCACGGGCCAGCCGGTGAACTCACAAACCCGCCGCAGGCACGCCGTGACCGCCCCTTCCAGCGTCGCGGCCTGGTTGGCGTCGGCCGCCACGGCGTGAAGCAGGGCGAGCAGCTCGTTCTGGCGGCTCAGGGCGCGCTCGGCGGCGCGGCGCTCGGCCAGGTCGCGCAGCAGCCGGATCTCGGTGGAGACGGAGGCGGCGAGCGCCTCGATGGTCTCCGTCTGCTCCGCGCTCCAGGAGCGCGGGCGGTGGTCCACCACGCACAGTGTGCCCAGCACGTGCCCGTCCGCCGAGTGCAGCGGGGCGCCCAGGTAGGCGATGGCGCCGCACTCGGCCACCGCGGGGTTGTCGTGCACCAGCGGGTGCAGGCGCGCGTCGGGGATGGCCAGCGTGTTCCCGGTGGCCACGGTGTGGCGGCAGTACGAGTGGCTCAGCGGCGTCTGGCGCGTGTCGGCGGCCGCCCCGCTCAGCCCCACGTGGCTCTTGAAGAACTGCCGGTCCGCGTCCACCAGCGAGACGAGCGCGATGGGGGCGTTCAGCAGGCGCGCGGCCAGGCGGGTGAAGCGGTCGAACGCTTCATCCGCGGGCGAGTCCAGCAGGCCGGTGGCGCGCAGCTCGGCCAGGCGCGCGGGGGCGAGCACGGGATCAGGAGACATGGCGCTTGATGGCTCCGAGGAGGAGGTCTTCGTCGGTGATGGGCTTGGTGACGTAGTCGTCGAAGCCCGCCTCCAGGAAGCGGCCGCGGTCGCCGGCCATGGCGTGCGCGGTGAGGGCGATGACGGGGAGGTCGCGCAGGGCGTCGTCGCCGCGCAGGATGCGCAGCACCTCCACCCCGTCCAGCCCCGGAAGGGAGATGTCCAGCAGCACCAGGTCGGGGTGCTGGCGCCGCATGCCGTCCAGCGCTTCGTGCCCGTCCGGGTACTCGGTCACACGGTACTCCCCGTCCAGGAGAGCCTGCACGAGCATGCGGTTGTCGGGGTTGTCTTCGACGAGGGCGATGTTCTTCATGGGCGGGGCGGCGGGTGCGGGGGTCTGCGGAGCACCCTGCCCATAAGCGAGCCCCGGGCCACACCGTCCCATTCCGGTAAACAATTACCAAATGGCTACTTACGACAAAAAAGACTGGACGCACCCGGGCTCAGGAAGCGTCCAGTATCTTTACATGTACGGGCTTTGAACAGCGGGCTCACACAGAGACACAGAGCCACAGAGAAAAAACCACTCCTCTGTGTCTCTGTGTCTCTGTGTGAGCCTAAGCAGTCATCTCTCCGCGCACCCACTCCCGGTACCGCTCCAGCTCCACCTCCAGCGAGGCGACCAGGGCCGCGAGCGACTCCGTCTCGCCGACGATGGCGCGGCGCTCGGTTTCTTCGCAGAGGCGCTGCATGGAGACGGCGCCGAGCTGGCCGGCGCTGGACTTGAGGGCGTGGGCCACCTGCTTCACGCCGGGCGCGTCGCCGCGGGCCGCGGCGTCGCGGGCCAGGGCGAGCTGCTCGGGGACGCGGGCGAGGAACATGTCCACGAGCTGCCGCCGCAGCGCGTCGCCGCCCCAGCGGTGGAGGCGCTCCAGGGCGGCCGGGTCGCCGGCAGGGGCTTGGTCGGTCATGGCTGCTACACTTATGGCTTGACATTAGCGAGAACGGAGACGAACGTGCCCGTCTCCCGCCGGACGCGGGAAAGGTACGTGAAATGGAGCCCTTTGCGCGAGATGATGAAGATTCTGGTCGCGGACGACGATCCGCTGATGGTCCAGTTGCTGCGCACCGGCCTGCGCGCCCAGGGGTGGAACGTGCTGGTGGCCGCCGACGCCATGCAGGTGGGGATGTTCGCCATGAACCACTCCCCCGACGCCATCCTGCTGGACATCAACATGCCCGGCGGCACCGGCGTCGCCGCCCTCAAGCGCCTCAAGCAGTCGGTGAAGACGTCGCAGATCCCCGTCGTGGTGCTGAGCGGCACCACCGACCCGGAGATCCCGGACACCGTGCGCGCCATGGGCGCCGAGGCGTTCCTCCCCAAGCCCGTGGACCTGGACGAGGTCATCCGGCTGCTCCGCGAGCTTCTAGGCTAGGGATCTCACACAGAGACACGGAGGCACAGAGAAAAGCGCTTTTCTCTGTGCCTCCGTGTCTCTGTGTGATCCCTTCTTAGCCGTTGACACGCTTACGTCTACGGTCTAGCGTTACGGACGCCGCTCCCCCTCGCATCCACCCGCGCCCCGCCCATGAAGGACCTCGTCACCCTGCACGTGAACGGCGACACCCACGAGGTGGCGGTGCCCACGCACTGGACGCTGCTGGAAGCGCTGCGCTACGCCGTGGGGCTCACCGGCAGCAAGCAGGGGTGCGACAAGGGCGACTGCGGCGCGTGCACCGTGTGGATCGACGGGGTGCCGGCGCTGTCGTGCATCGCGCCCGTGTACGAGGGCGTCGGGCACGAGGTGAGGACGGTGGAGGGGCTGGTGGGCTTCCGCACGGCGCCGGGGACGCCGCACCCGCTGCAGGACGCCTTCGACGTGTGCGGCGCGGCGCAGTGCGGCTTCTGCACGCCGGGGATCCTGATGAGCGCGGCGGCGCTGCTGGAAGAGAACACGGAGCCCACGCGCGGCGAGATCCGCGAGGCGCTCTCCGGCAACCTGTGCCGGTGCACCGGCTACACCAAGATCCTGGACGCGGTGGAGCTGGCGGCGGCGCGCATGCGCGGAGCCACGCAGGAGGTGATGGAATGAGCACCGAGCCGCACGACCCGCTGAACCCCCCCGACCCCGAGCTCGAGAGCGCGCGCGGCGGCGTCCCCGCGGACCAGCCGGAGGTCGCGGAGCGCGGCACCCCCGTGGTGGACCACGCCCCGTCGCACGCCGGCGAGCCCGTCCCCATCTACGGCGACCGCGCGGAGAAGGCGCTCCCGCTCAACTTCATCGGCACGCGGCAGCGCAAGACGGACGGGCTGGAGAAGTCCACCGGCCGCGCGCGCTACACGGACGACCTGGTGTTCCCGGGGATGCTGCACGGCAAGATCCTCCGCTCGCCGCACCCGCACGCCCTCATCCGCTCCATCGACACCTCCGCCGCGCTGGCGCTGCCCGGCGTGTTCGCCGTGGTGACGGGCGACGAGATGCCCATCCCCTTCGGCATCATCGTGTGGACGCCGGACGAGCAGGCGCTGGCCACGGACAGGGTGCGCTACATCGGCGACGCCGTGGCGGCGGTCGCCGCGGCCGACGAGGACACGGCCAACCGCGCGCTGGGGCTGATCCGCGTGGAGTACGAGGTGCTGGAGGCGATCCTCGACCCGTTCGAGTCCGCGCGGCGCACCGACGTGCAGATCCACGAAGCGAAGAAGGCGGGGCACAACGGCAACATCTCCAAGATCGTGAAGCTGGAGTTCGGCGAGGTGGACCGCGGGCTGGCCGAGAGCGACGTGGTGGTGGAGGGGGAGTACTTCTTCGAGGGGACCACGCACACCCCCATCGAGCCGCACTGCGCCGTGGGGCAGTGGGAGGAGGGGGGCGCCCCCGGCGGGCGGCTGACCGTGTGGTCGTCCACGCAGGTGCCGCACTACCTGCACCGCGAGCTGGCCAAGGTGCTGGAGCTGGACCCGGCCAGGGTGCGCGTGGTGCAGCCGCACGTGGGCGGCGGCTTCGGCGGCAAGAGCGAGCCGTTCGACCTGGAGTTCTGCGTGGCCAAGCTGGCCATGAAGACGGGGCGCCCGGTCAAGATCCTCTACACCCGCGAGGAGGTGTTCCTGGCCCACCGCGGCCGGCACCCCTTCCACATGAAATACCGCGTGGGCGCCACGGCGGACGGCAAGCTGAAGTCGGTGGACGCAAAGACGCTGCTGGACGGCGGCGCCTACTCGTCGTTCGGGCTGGTGACCACGTACTACAGCGGCCAGCTCCTGGCCGCGCCCTACGAGATCCCGGCGTACCGCTTCAACTCCACCCGCGTCTTCACCAACAAGCCGGCGTGCGGGCCCAAGCGCGGGCACGGCAGCGTGCAGCCGCGCTTCGCCTTCGAGGTGTCGCTGGACAAGCTGGCCGAGCACCTCCGCATCGACCCCATCGAGCTGCGCCGCCGCAACTTCATGGGAAGCTTCCGCCGCACCGTCAACGAGCTGCGCGTGACCTCCAACGGGTTCATGGAGTGCCTGGACGCGGTGGAGCGGGCGAGCGGATGGCGCGAGCGGCGCGGGAAGCTGGGCTATGGGCGCGGGCTGGGCGTGGCCGGATCGTGCTACATCTCCGGCACCAACTACCCCATCTACCCCAACCGCATGCCGCAGTCCGCCGTGCAGCTCCAGGTGGACCGCTCGGGGCGGGTGGCCGTCTTTTCCGGCGCGTCGGACATCGGGCAGGGCTCCACCTCGCTCGTCGCCTACATCGTCTGCGAGGAGCTGGGGGTGCCGCTGGACTACGTGCGCGTGCTCCCCTCGGACACGGACTTCACCCCCGTGGACCTGGGGAGCTACTCGTCTCGTGTGACGTTCATGCTGGGCAACGCGTGTGTGGATGCGGCGCGCAAGGTCAAAGCGCTGGTGCAGGACGCGGTGGGCGAGGAGTGGGGGATCCCGCCGAAGCGCGTGCTCCTGGCCGGCGGCCAGGCGATGGACGGCCAGGACACGGGGCGCAACATGCCCATCGTGAAAGCGTTCAACCTGGCCGAGTCCAAGCACGGCACGCTGGGCTCCGTGGGCTCGTACAACACGCCGGGCGACGTGCACGGCGAGTACCGCGGCGGCACCATCGGGGCGTCGCCGGCGTACTCGTTCACGGCGCACGTGGCCGAGGTGGAGGTGGACGAGGAGACGGGGTTCGTGGAGGTGAAGACGGTGTGGGTGGCGCACGACTGCGGCCGCGCTCTAAATCCCACGATCGTGGAGGGGCAGATCGAGGGCTCGGCGTACATGGGCTTCGGCGAGGCGCTGATGGAGCAGCACGTGTTCAAGGACGCGGCGCACGGGCGGGCGGGCCTCCACGACGGCCCCTCGCTCCTGGACTACCGCGTCCCCACCTCGCTGGACACGCCGGACCTCCAGGCGCTGATCGTGGAGTCCATCGACCCGGAGGGCCCGTACGGCGCCAAGGAAGCGGGCGAGGGGCCGCTGCACTCCACCATCCCCGCCATCGCCAACGCCATCTACGACGCCGTGGGCGTGCGCATGGACTCCCTCCCCTTCTCGCCCCCCCGCGTCTGGCGCGCGCTGCAGGAAAAGGCCGCCCGCGCGCGGGAGCCCGAGCGCATCGCCGCGGACTGAGGTACCCCCATGAAGATCCTGAAGCTGCCCCGTGAGGCGACCGTCGAAGATCTGTACGAGCTGGACGAGAAGGGTGAGATCGTAAACGGAGAGATCGTCCTGATGACCCCGACCGGGTTCCTTCCCCATCGCGCGGCCCTGAACGTCACTTTCCACCTCCGGCAGCTGGAAGCGACGCAGGGCGGGTACGCGATCGGGGATGGTGCGGCCTTCGTGGTCGACCTCCCGCACCGCCAGTCGTTCAGCCCTGATGCGGCCTGGTACACGGGCGAGCCCACCGGCGGCAGGTTTATGCAGGGGGCCCCGGTGTTTGCGGTCGAGGTACGCAGCGAGGGCGACTACGGCCTGCGCGCGGAACGCGAGATGATGGCCAAGCGCGCGGACTACTTCGCCGCGGGCACGTCGGTGGTGTGGGACGTGGACGTATTGCGCGAGCAGGTGGTGCGCGTCTATCGCTCCACGGAGCCAGACACGCCGGTCATCTACCACCGCGGCGAGACGGCCGAGGCGGAGCCGGCGGTTCCCGGGTGGCGGTTCCCGGTCGAGCGGCTCTGGAACTGATTGCCTCGCACAGAGACACAGAGGCACAGAGAACCACGCCTCCTCTGTGTCTCTGTGTGAGCCCGCTGTTAGCCGCAATCCGGAGCACCGATGCGCCGCCTTCCGCTCTTTCCGCTGCCGGTGGTGCTGTTTCCCGGCGGGCCGATGCCGCTGCACGTGTTCGAGCCGCGCTACCGGCAGATGGTGGCGCACTGCGTGGAGGGAGACCGCACCTTCGGTCTGCTGTACCACGACCCGGACTTGGAGGGGCCCTTCCTGGTGGAGCCGGGGCGCGTGGGGTGCACGGCCGAGATCCTCAACTACCAGCCGCTCCCCGACGGGCGCTCGCTGGTGCTGGTGCGCGGGGGCGAGCGGTTCGAGGTGGAGGACGGCATCGAGTCGCCCAACCTGTACTGGGAGTGCGTGGCCACGCCGTACACCGACGCCGGCACACCCGTCCCGCGCAGCCGGCGGCGGCGCGCCATCGGGCTCTTCTACGAGGTGCTGGAGCACGTGGTGGGGCACCCCCGGCCCTTCCCCGAGATCGACGAGGAGGCCGAGACGGCGTTCCAGCTCGCGCAGGCCATCCGCGTGGACCCGGCGTGGCAGCAGCGCCTCCTGGAGTCGCGCTCGGAGGCGGAGCGGCTGGAGCAGGTGGAAGGGCTGCTGCGCGCCGTGCTGGAAGCCGGGCCGGACGTGGACTGACCGGATCGGATTTACACGGACCGGGCCGGCGGTGCTCGCGGCGGCCGCGCCCAGGAGCGGATTGAAATGGCCGCTGGAACGGCGCGTAGTGCCCCTGCGGGCACTGTTGTCCTCCGGTCCGGAGCTGCGGAAAACAGTCCGCGTAGCGGACTTCGCGTAGGTCCAGCGGCGATTTCAATCGCTCCTGGACCGTGTGTGACACATACCTGTTCCCCAACAGCGGAGACACAGAGTGGACTTTTCGCCTGATCCGATCGGCCGGCGGGAGCTGCTGAGGCGCGCGGCGCTCGCGGCGGGGGCGCTGGTGGCGCTCCCGGGGTTCACGCTGGCGCCGGACGACCGCGCGCGCCTGGCGGGGTGGGTGCGCACGCTGCGCGCGGAAGGGCTCGCCTCCGCGCGCGTGCCGCTGGGGCGCGCTACCGCACGCGTGGGGGAGCTGGCGCTGGGGTCGCCGTACGTGGCCGGGATGCTGGACGCGTACGCCAGGGACGGCGGCGATCCGCGCGCCGAGCCGCTCACGCTGGACCTGTCGCGCTTCGACTGCGTGCTCCTGGTGGAAGGGTGCCTGGCGGTGGCGCGCGCGGCGGCGGCGGGCGGCGGGTGGAACGGCTTCGCGCGCGCGGTGGAGCGGATGCGCTACCGCGGCGGCGTGCGCGACGGGTACGCCAGCCGCCTCCACTACTTCAGCGAGTGGATCGCGGACAACGCCCGCCGGGGGCTGCTGCGCGACCTGAGCGCCGAGCTGGGCGGCACGCGCGACGAGCGCCCCCTGCGCTTCATGACCGAGCACCGCGGCAGCTACCCCGCCCTGCGCCACGAGCCCACCTTCCGCGCCATCGCCGCGCGCGAGCGCGAGCTGGATTCCATGCCGCGCATCGTGGTGCCCACCGAACGCATCGCGGCGGTGCAGCACCGCATCCAGACGGGCGACGTGCTGGCCTTCGCCACCCGGATCGAGGGGCTGGACGCCACGCACACCGGCTTCGCCTACCGCGACCGCGCGGGGGTGATGCGGGTGCTGCACGCGCCCCTTTCCGGCGGCGCCGTGGAGGTGAGCCGGCGCACGCTGCCGGAGTACGTGGCCGCCATCCGCAACTCCACGGGGATCATGGTGGCCAGGCCGCTGCGGGGGTAAGCGGCGGGAGGCACACGGAGGCGCAGAGACATGCGTTCCGTGCCTCCGTGCGAGCCCCCGCTGTTGACTTCGCATGATCGTACCCGTTATAGACCACGTGCGCCCCGCGGCGCATCTCCCACTTCTCACAGGGAAGGTATCGATGTACCTAACTCGTCTGCGCCGGAAGCTCGGTGCGGCCCTCCTCCTCTGCGCAGGCCTCATGGGCGCGGAGCTGGAAGCACAGGGAACCTACTCCATCCAGGGGACGGTGGTGGACGCCACCAGCCGCCGGGCCCTGGCCGGGGTGACCGTGGCGCTGCGCGGCCAGGGCGCCCGCACCGTCACCGACAACGGCGGCCGCTACACGCTCACCGCGGCGGTGCCGGCGGGGAGCTACAGCGTGGTGTTCACCCAGGTGGGCCGCGGCGAGGCCGTGCGCGCCGTGACGCTGGGCGACAGCCGCGCGGTGCAGCTCGGCGCAACGCCGCTCAGCGAGAGCGCGCTGCAGCTGGAAGCGCTGGTGGTGACGGGGAGCGGCGTGGAGACCGAGCGCAAGGCCATCGGCAACGCCGTCTCCACCGTGAACGCGGAGCAGCTCGCCGGGTCCGGCGCGCAGAACATCGACGCGGCGCTCTCGGGCAAGATCGCCGGGGCGCAGGTGAACCTGACCTCCGGCACGCCGGGGGCGGGCGCCTCGGTGCGCCTGCGGGGCACCAGCTCCATCATCGGCGGGGCGGAGCCGCTGTACATCGTCGACGGCGTGATCATCGACAACAGCAGCGACCAGCTCATCAACTTCGGCTACCGGTCCAACCCCACCAACCGCCTGGCCGACCTCAACCCCAACGACATCGAGCGGGTGGAGGTGCTCAAGGGCGCCGCCGCCGCCGCGCTGTACGGGTCGCGCGCCAACAACGGCGTCATCCAGATCTTCACGCGGCGTGGGCGCGCCGGGCGCCCGCAGGTGAGCGTGGGGCAGCGCGTGGGGCGCAGCGAGCTCACGCGCCGGCTCAACTTCAACGACTACCCGTTCAACGAGAAGGGGGAGCCGGTCCAGCGCTTCGACAACCAGGACTTCATCTTCCGCGACGCCCTCACCGTGGAGACCAACGCCTCGGTGTCCGGCGGCTCGGAGGGCACGCAGTACTTCCTCTCCGCCGACTACGCGGACCAGGAAGGGATCATGCGCGGCTCCGACTTCCAGAAGATCGGGGTGCGCCTGAACCTGGACCAGTCGGTGGGCGGGTGGCTGCGGCTCTCGGGCGGCGCCAACTACGTGACCAGCGAGGCGTCGCTGGTGACCAACGGCGAGCAGGGCGTGGGCGGCCTCCTCACCTCCATCGTCTTCACCCCCACGGACGTGGACCTGCGGGCCAGGGACCCGGAGACGGGGCGCTACCGCAACGCCGCCTTCGTCTTCCCCAACCCGCTGGAAGTGATCGAGACCTGGCAGGCGCCGCAGGACGTGAGCCGCTTCGTGGGCTCGTTCCAGGCCCGCGCCACCCCCATCGAGGGCGGCTCGCTGGAGTTCCGGATGGGCTACGACACGTACAGCCAGGAGACCTCGCTGTACATCCCCCGCGGCAGCGCGGCGGCGGGAGCGCCGCTGGGGAGCGCCCAGGCCGTGCTGCGCAACCAGTACCTGCTCAACAACGACCTGGTGGGCAACTACCGCTTCGGGCTGGGGGCGCTGCAGCTCACCAGCACGGCGGGGGTCAACCACACGTACACCAACGCCCGCAACGTGGTGGCCAGCGCCAGCGACCTCACGCTGACGACGGAGCTGGTGCGCGGCGCGCAGACCACCTCCAGCCAGAACCGCTTCGAGACGGCCACGCTGGGGATCTTCGGCCAGCAGCAGGTGGGCTGGCGCGACCGGCTGTACCTGACGGGTGCCCTGCGCGCCGACGCGGCCAGCACCTTTGGCGCGGACGAGCGCTGGCAGCTCTACCCCAAGGTGAGCGGCTCGTACCTGGTCTCCGAAGAGCCGTTCTGGGAAAATTCGGTGCTGGGCCGCTGGTTCGACAGCTTCCGCGTGCGCGCGGCGCTGGGCTACGCCGGCAGCCAGCCGGGCGGCGCGTACGACCGCTTCTCGCTGTACAACCAGGCGGTCAACATCACCCGGCAGGGGCTGGTGCACTCGCCGCGCGCCGGCAACCCGTCGCTCAAGCCGGAGCGCCAGCGCGAGGTGGAGGCCGGCTTCGACGCGTCGTTCCTGGACGAGCGGCTGGGGGTCACCTTCACGTACTACGACCAGTACGTCACCGACCTCCTCCTTCCGCGTCCGTTCACCCCCAGCACCGGCTACTTCGACGTGCTGGACAACGTGGGCGAGCTGAGCAACCGGGGGATGGAGCTGGAGCTGCGCTCCACCAACGTCGACCGGCCCCGCTTCGGCTGGAACACCACCTTCATCTACTCGCACAACCGCAACCGGGTGGAGAAGCTGGCGGGCACCGCCTTCGCCTCCACCAGCGGCTACCCCACGCGCGTGGCCGAGGGGTACGCGCTGGGCGAGTTCTGGATGCCCACCTTCCGCCGTGACTCGGCGGGCAACATCCTGCTCAACGAGGCCGGCAACCCGCTCCCGTCGCTGACGCCGGAGTTCGTGGGGAGCCCGTGGCCGGATTTCAACGCGTCGCTCACCAACGAGTTCCGCGTGGGGAGCCGCCTCACGGCCGGCTTCCAGCTGGACGGGGCCTTTGGGCAGCAGGTGTGGAACCAGACGCGCCGCATCATGGACCGCTTCCAGGCCGGCGAGCTGTACGAGCGCCAGCTTCGCGGCGAGGTGACCAACGCCTACCGCCTGGCCTACTTCGGCATCCAGAGCGAGTACCTGGAAGACGGCAGCTACGTGAAGCTGCGCGAGGCGTCGCTGCGCTACAACGCCGGGCGCGGGCTGGCGCGGGCCATCGGCGCGGGCAACCTGCAGTTCGAGCTGATCGGCCGAAACCTGCACACCTGGACCGAGTACACGGGCTACGACCCGGAGATCAACCTGTTCGGGGCCGCCACGGCCGCCCGCGGGATCGACTTCGCCGTGTACCCGGTGCCGCGTACCGTCACGCTGGGCATGCGGGCCACCTACTGAGCCACGGGACTCTCTGATGATGAAGATGAAGCGATACGGGCCGCAGGCGCTCGCCCTGGCCGCCGCGCTGGCGCTGGGGGGGTGCACGCTGGACTTCGACAACCCCAACGAGCCCACCGAAGAGGACGTCTTCGCCACGGCCGAGGGGATCCGCACGGTGGCCGTGGGGCTGCAGGCCGAGTACGGCGACCAGATCGGCGACCCCACCTACGTCACCGGCCTGGTGACCGAGGAGATCGGCGCCGCCGACGGCACCTTCGCCAGCTACCAGGACGTGGACCACGGCCGTCCCCTGGACCGCAACACGGACATCGCGGGGGCGCCCTGGCGGGGGATGTACCGCGTGGTGAAGCTTTCCAACGACCTGCTGGAGGCGCTCCCCGCCGCCACCATGCCGGCGGCCACGCGCACGCAGATCAGCTCCATCGCCAAGCTGCACAAGGCGATGGCGCTGGGCAACCTGATCATGATGTACGAGCGTATCCCGCTGGAGGTGGGCCCCACCAGCCCGGCCTTCGCGGACCGCCCGGCGGTGCTGGCGGAGATCCTGCGCCTCCTGAACGAGGCGCGCACCGAGATCGCCACGGTGCCGGCGGCCACCGACACCTCCACCATCCCGGCCGCGGGCTTCAACCTGCGCAACACCATCGAGGCCATGATCGCCCGCTACTCGCTGGTCGCGGGCGACTACAACGGCGCCATCACCGCGGCGCAGCGGGTGAACCTGGGCGTCCTCTCGGAGTTGCGCTACGCGGCTCCGGCGGACCGCAACCCGCTCAACAACCTGTGGTACCGCTCGGGCAACGCGTACCGCATGCGCCCGGAGCAGGCGTTCCGCCTGAACGCCGAGGCGGGCGACCGGCGCGTGCCCTTCTGGGTGCGCGCGGCCTCGGTGAACGGCGGCGAGGGCCAGGTGCTGGACGAGCACGCCAAGTACTCCACCGACACCACCTCCATCCCGTACTACCTGCCGGACGAGATGCGGCTGATCCAGGCCGAGGCGTACGCCCGCACCAACCGCCTGGGCGAGGCGGCGACGCTGGTGAACGCGGTGCGCACGCAGTGCACGCCCTCCGTGGTGGGCGAGCCGGCCGCGTGCCTCCCCGCCCTCTCCGCCGAGGAGCTGGACACGCGCGACGAGTTGCTGGCCGAGATCCTGAAGCAGCGCGGCTACGAGCTGTACCTGCAGAACCTGCGCTGGGAGGACCTGCGGCGCTTCGGCCGGCCGGTGAAGTACACGTGGAACGCGTATCCGCTCACGGAGTGCGATCTCAACGTGAACGCGCCCTGCTGAACTGATTGGGCTCACACAGAGGCACAGAGGCACAGAGGCACAGAGGAGAACTTCTTCTCTGTGCCTCTGTGTCTCTGTGTGTTACCGTATCTGGATGACCAACGAACTGACGACTTTCGCGCTTCTCTGCTTCAGCTCGCTGCTGGCGATCATCAACCCGCTGAGCGCGGCGCCGATGTACCTGGCGCTGACGGAAGGGTATACGGAGAAGCACCGCAGGCGCACGCTGCGCACCGCGCTGCTGACGGCGTTCACGGTGATGGTGCTGTTCGCCATGCTGGGCGGCACCATCTTCAACTTCTTCGGGATCACCATCGACGCGTTCCGCATCGCGGGCGGGTTCATCTTCTTCGGGATCGGGATGGACATGCTGCAGGCGCGGCGGCAGCGCGGGAAGGCGACGGAGGAGGAGGAGCAGGAAGGGCGCGTGCGGGAGAACGTGGGGGTGACGCCGCTGGGCATCCCCATGATCACGGGCCCCGGCGCCATCACCACGGTAATGGTGCTGATGACGCAGGCGCCCACGAGCGAGCGCGTGGGGATCGTGCTCACCTCGGTGGCGCTGGTGCTGGCGATCTCGTGGGCCGTGCTCTCCGCGGCGCCGCGGCTGGTGAAGTTCTTTGGCACCACCGGCCTCAACGTGATGACCCGCATCATGGGCCTCCTCGTCACCGTCATCGCGGTGCAGTTCATCATCGACGGCGCGCGCCCCATCCTCACGGCCATCCTGCGCGACGCGCTGCGGCCCTGAATGGAAGGCGGGAACTTCAAAGCTCAGCCGCGTGCGGCCGAGACAATCGCACCGGCTCAGGTGCTGGGCGGCACGTCGGCTGCAGCGCCGAGTTCGGCACCCGGTGCCAGCAATGGTCTGCAGTAGCGCACCTCCGGCAACACCGCGCCCTCACGCTCCAAAGCCCGCGTAGCCCCCGGCTCCAGTTGGAAACCAATCCGCTCGTAGAAACTGCGCGCCCGAGCGTTGGCCTCCAGCACCCAGAGCTTGACGTCGGCGTACTCCGCCACCCGGAGTTCCTGGAGAGCGACGTTCCAGAGCGCGTACCCTACACCGCGTCCCCAGACGTTCGGGTGCAGGTAGAGGGCGTAGAGCTCTGCGCTGCGGAGTGGCACTGCGCCCCCATCTCGGCTCGGTCCGATCGAAGCGAAGCCAACCACCTGGTCGTGTGCTTCAACCAGGAAATTCGCGCGCTGGGGCTGAGCGAGGATCTGAGTCCAGCGCGCCGCGAAGACTTCAAGCGAAAGCGCCTCAAGGGCCGCGTCGGGCATGATGCTTCGGTAGGCCCCACGCCAGGAGGCCACATGGACCTGGGCAAGGCCATACGCATCCGCAGACACGGCAGGACGGATCAGCACGATAGACGAACCCGGTCGGAGGAACGGCATATTGATGGTACGTGCGCCGAACATCAAGCATAAGCCGCGTGCGGCCACGGCGGAGTAGAGGAACGAGAGAAGACCGGCCGCACGTCGTCTTCATGCGTTCGTTCGGCGGCTAACAATCAGAGGCCGGCGACCTTCAGCTCGACCGGCTCGGACGCGTGCACCGCAACCCAGCCATCATGGGAGATGTGTACGCGGAGCGAACTGACCTGACCTTCGCGTTCCGGGAGCAGTACGGCATCCCAGCCGTTGTCCAAGACCTGAAGTAGCAACTCCCGGAAGTCAGTCGAATCGGCCGGGGTGGCGAGGTGCCCGGGTGCGTCATCGATGGATAGACGCTGACCGTGGCGGCTTCGCAAGGCGTAGTAGCGCGGCCAATCCTCAGAGGAGGGCCATACACCCCATCGAGTAACCCACAGGAGACATTCGGTCCAGCTGCCGAGTACCTCGCCGAACACTTGGCGGCGCCACTCCTCCGGAGCTGCGCGATTATCGGCTTCCGAATTCGGATGATCACGCAGCGGCCCACCGCGAGCCCCTCCGGGTGCCTGGTCACAGGTGGCCCGAGCTCACGATCGGCTACCCGGGCGAAATCCATCCCCATCGTTTGTGCAAAACAGCGCGGATCGAGCGGCCTCTGAAACCCTCACGAGACTACGCAGCCGGGGGGAGTCGAGGTGGCTGCTGGCGATCGTCTGAGACCAAGAGAGACTCACACAGGCGCACAGAGAAAAGGGGGGCTTGAACGACTCCAGGGAGGCGGGTATAATCCCATTTAGGGTATTACCCAATCGCGTGGGAGGGTACGATGGCGTTCATGACAGTCGACAAGCGCGGGCGAGGCACCTTTCCCGAGGAAGTCCGGCGGGAGCTTGGGCTGGACTCCGAGGAGGGGAACCTCGTGATCCTGGAGAAGACCGAACGGGGGACGTACGAGCTCGTTCCGGCGACCCTCGTCCCCAAGGATCAGTTCTGGTTCCACCATCCGGAGATGCGGCAGCGGATCGATGCGGCCGAGGCCGACCTCCGCGCCGGACGCTCCACCCGGACGGAGACGCCGGAAGACGCGCAGGCCTTTCTGGACGGCCTGAAGAGCTGAGCGCGGATGGCACGCAAGCAGAGGTTCCTCGCGGCTGAGTTCTCCGACCGCTTCAAGGAGAGCTACGCCGGGCTGTCGTCTGACCGGCAGAGAGGGGCCGACAAGGTGATCCTGGCGCTGATCAAGCAGGAGTCCACCCCTGGAATGCGCGTGAAGCCGATCCAGCCCGAGAAGTATTACCAGGAGGCCCGAATCAACGACGGGGACCGGCTGGTCGTCCGCGTCGGGGACGACACGGTGTGGTTTGTGGACCTGGTGGAGCACGACCACATCGGACGCTACGGAAAGAAGGTCGCGGGCCTGTTCTGAGCACGACGTGCACAGAGGCACAGAGAAGAACTTCATCTCTGTGCCTCTGTGTCTCTGTGTGAGCCCAGCTTTTCAGTGGCTCAGCGACACGCCTACGCTGGCCCCGCGCGGGCCGAACCCAAGCTGCAGGGGCGTGCGGAAGGCCTGCCACTCTTCGCGGGCCAGCGTGTAGCCGAGCGCCCCGCCGATGGCGCCGCCCAGGAGCGTGCCGGCGGCGCCGGTGAGGACGGTGGTCTGGGGGATGTCCCACCGGTCGCCGGCTTCGGCGGAGGCGATCAGGGGGCCGGTCACGGCGCCCACGGCGCCCAGCGTAAAGGCGCCGATGCGCGCGCCGCGCCAGGCCGTGTGCTCGCGCCGCACGCCCAGGCTGCGCGCCAGGCCGTGCACGTCCGCGAAGGGGATGGTGCGCTCCACGCCCGTGCCGCGCTGGCGCACCGTCATCCCGCTGCGCTCGAAGGCGGTGAGCACGCCCAGGAACGGCCCCTCTTCCTGGTTGGGAGTCACGATGCGCACCGTGTCGCCCACGCCCAGGGGGCGCGGCGTGGCGTGCTGCGCCGCCGCCCGGCCCGGAAGGGCGGCGAAGGCCAGTACGGCGAGGACGCGGATCGGGATCTTTCTGATCATGGGGTGCGTGGCTGTGGGCCTGACCGCGCCGGCTGCGCGTTTTTACCGGTTCCCGCTGCACAAAGGGCGCCGCGTGCTTCCCGCAGCGCACAAGGATAGGCTCCGCGCGCCCCGCGCGCACCTCCCTTAAGCCAGGAGGGTTGACAGCGCGCCGGAACGCCCGTACCTTTCCCGAAGATAATCCGAACGAAACGGGTCCGCACGGGTCCCGGCCGGCACAGCGCCCGGTCGGGACCCGTGCGCGTTCCGCCCACATCCTCGAGATCCGGGCTCCCCACAGGCCCCGACCGGCACAGCGCCCGGGCGGGGCCGCTCTGCGTGCCCCGCGAGCGCGGGACACTCGCTTCCGCGACCTCGGCCCGCCCAGACCAGGCAGGCCCATCCCCAGCACGAGCACTTCAAACCCGGACAGGAGGACTGTATGGCGAAGGCGCACGAGACGAGGGACACGTTCAACGAACCCGGTACCAACACGGCCGTGTGGGCCGCGTACGGCAGCGTGCAGGAGGCGGGCGGGCGGCTGGAGGTGTACGCCGACCCGTGGGCGGCGTGGTCGTACTCCGGCTACTACTCCACCACGCTGTACGACCTCACCGGGTCCAGCGCCTCCATCGAGGTGCAGCAGCTCCTGCAGGCGCCCGGCGACAGCTGGACGTACCTGGAGCTGAAGGACCGGTGGGACCACGACAACCGCGTCTACATCGCCGCGGGCGACGGCTACCTGTTCGCCGCGCAGGTGGTGGGCGGGGCCCACACCCACCTGGCGATCATCCCGTACGACGCGTGGCAGCACCGCTGGTGGCGGATCCGCGAGTCGGGCGGCACCCTCTACTTCGAGGCGTCGCCGGACGGGTGCGGGTGGAGCACGGTGGTGTCGGCGCCCAACCCCATCCTGCTGACGCAGGTGATGGTGGGCTTCGGGGCGGGCACGGACACGCAGCAGAACGGCGACTCCCCGCCGGCCATCCTGGACAACTACAACGTGCCGCCCATGCGGGTGGCGATCCCGGACCGCACGGCCCAGGCGTTCGACATCCGCGTGAAGGCGGCGCAGATCGCGCGCGACCGGGGGCAGCCGCAGCACGTGAACAACGGCGAGGAGTGCGACTACCCCTTCGTGGCCAACTACTCCAAGGGGCTGCGTCACGACTCCCTGGGCGACGTGGACCCGGCGTCGTACCAGTCGCTTCTCCACGCCCTCAACACGCGCAACCCGGCGGACTTCGAGGCGATCATCCTGGGGCCGGGCGGGAAGAAGCTGACCAACCCGCAGGCGGGCCTGGCCTTCACGCTGGAGGGGCCGGACACGCACGCGGTGACGATGCCGCCGGCGCCGCGCATCGACTCGCCGCAGGGCTCGGGCGAGATGGGCGAGCTGTACTGGATGGCGCTGGCCCGCGACGTCCACTTCAACGACTACCCCGCGGCGGGGATCACGCAGGCGGCCATCGCGTCGCTGAACGGGGAGTTCACCGACTTCCGCGGCCCGCGCGAGAACGGCCAGGTGACGCCGCAGACGCTCTTCCGCGGGATCTTCCCGGGGGAGACGGTGGGGCCGTACCTCAGCCAGTTCCTGCTCAAGGGGACCAGCGACCCGCGGCTGCCCTCCGGCCAGGGGCGCTGCGCCAGCGAGGGGCTGATCGTGTACGGCGACCTCAAGATCGACCAGCGGCAGGTGACGGTGGTGCCGGGGGTGGACTACCTGATCGACTTCCCCTGGTGGCTGGAGGTGCAGGACGGCGCGGACAAGCGCGGGATGGACGCCATCGACACCTCGGGGCGGCGCTTCGTGCGCAACCTGCGCGACCTGGGAGAGCGGGTGCACATCGACTTCGTGGTGGACCACTTCTACAACGCGTGCCTGATCCTGCTCAACGAGGTGCCGGGCGACCAGCTCTGCGGCAACGGGCGCGTGACGGCCGACCGCGAGTTCGCCTACGACCCGGGGAACCCGTACAACGGGTACCAGGTGCAGGCGCCGTTCGCCACGCTGGGGCAGCCGGACGCACTCACGCGGGTGACGGAGCTGCTGTCGCGCTCGCTGCAGGCGGTGTGGTTCCAGAAGTGGTTCGTGCACCGCCGGCTGCGTCCGGAGGAGCTGGGCGGGCGCATCGACAACATGCTCAACGGGCGCCGCGGCTACCCCATCGACCGGCAGATCCTCGACTCGCTCAAGGGCGGCGGGCTGGCGCCCTACTTCGGCGACGGGGGGGAGATCTTCCCCTACTCGTTCCTCCTTCCCCAGGCCTACCCGGAGGGCGCGCCCACCCACCCGGCGTACGGCGCGGGGCACGCCACGGGGAGCGGCGCCTGCGCCACCATCCTCAAGGCGTTCTTCGACGAGGACCAGGCCATCGAGAGCCCCGTGGTGCCCAACGCGGACGGCACCGCGCTGGACCCGTACACGGGGTGGGACGCGGGATCGATGACGGTGGGCGGCGAGCTCAACAAGCTGGCCGGCAACATCGCCCTGGGGCGCAACGCGGCCGGCGTGCACTGGCGGAGCGACTATGACCAGTCGCTGCTGCTGGGCGAGCAGATCGCGCTGGGCGTGCTGCAGGAGCAGAGCCTCCTGCTGAACGAGCCCGAGTTCTTTCTGCTGACCAAGTTCGACGGCACGCGGGTGCGCATCGAGAACGGGCAGATCTTCTAACGGCGGGGGCTCACACAGAGGCACAGAGACACAGAGGAGAACTTCATCTCTGTGGCTCTGTGCCTCCGCGGAGTGGGGCGTTCAATATATGACAATAACTTACCGGAGATACGATCATGGCTAAGGCACATACGCTGGTGGACAACTTCAACGACAACGCCACGGACTCCGCGAAGTGGGTGGCGTACGGCAACCCGGGCGGCGCGGCGGACCGCCTGCGCGAGGCCAACGGGCGGCTGGAGATCCGCCCGGCGAGCGGCGCCTCCGGCTACTCGGGGTACGAATCCGTGGCCACGTACGACCTCACGCGCTCGTACGCGTCCGTGGAGGTGGTGCGCGCGCTCTCCACGCCCGCCGCGGCCGCGGGGACGTTCCTGCGGGCGCACATCGACGGCAACAACCGGATCGAGCTGGGGATCAGCCAGGGGCTCATCTCGCCGCTGTACGTGGTGGCGGGGAGCTACACCTACTTCGAGCAGCGCCCCTACGACCCGGATCTGCACCGCTGGCTGCGGCTGCGCGAGCGCGACGGCACCACGTATTGGGAGACCTCGCGCGACGGGTGCGACTGGACGGTGCTGGCGAGCCGGCCCAATCCCATCAACCTGGGGGCCGTCCGGCTGACCATCGCCACGGGCGCGTACCAGGCGGTGACCGCGCCGGGTACGGTGATCTTCGACAACTTCAACACGGGCGAGACCAGCCGCGCGCGGCGCATCGACGAGCGGCGGCTTTCCGCGCGCGAGGTGCGCGAGGAGGCGGGGGAGCGGGCGGCGCGGCGCAGGCACGACGAGCACGCCAACAACAACGACGAGGTCAACTACCCCGGCACGCCGCTGGTGGGGAGCTACTCCAAGAGCCTGCGGCACGACGCGCTGGGCGACCCCATCCCCGCATCGTACGCCACGCTGCTGCGTGCCCTGCAGAGCGAGGACCCGGGCGATTTCGAGGAGATCATGCTGGCGGCGGGGACGCCGGTCAAGCTGACCAACCCGCAGGCGGGGCTGGCGTTCGACATCGCGGGGCCAGACGCGCAGGAGGTCACCATGCCGCCCGCGCCGCGCTTCGACAGCGAGGAGACGGCGCACGAGGCCGGCGAGCTCTACTGGATGGCGGTGGCACGCGACATCCACTTCTCCAGCTACGGCACCGATGGAGTGATCGGCAACGCGGTGGCCTCGCTCAACAGCGAGTTCCCCCGCTTCGGCGGTACCGTGCCGGTGAACCGGCAGAACGTATTCCGCGGGATCTACCCGGGGGAGCAGGTGGGGCCGTACGTGAGCCAGTTGCTGCTCAAGGGGAACCACGACACGCGCAAGCCGGACGGGCTGGGGCGCGACGCCGACGAGGGGTACGTGTCGCACGGGGCGCAGGTCAACGATCAGCGCATCATCCCCGCCATCGCCAGCAAGGACTGGCTGACCGACTTCCCCTGGTGGCTGGACGTGCAGAACGGGGTGGACAAGCGCGGGCTGGATCAGTTCGACCTCACGCGCCGCTTCATCCGCAACCTGCGTGACGGCGCCACCTACGTGCACTTCGACCAGGTGATCAACGCGTACTACAACGCCGCGTGGATCCTGATGACGGAGCCCGCGGGGAACCAGCTCGCGTCGTCCACCGGGTTCCCGCAGGTGAACCTGGAGTTCGCCAAGGACCAGGGGAACCCGTACGACCCGCCCGGTACGGCGATGGACAGCCGCACGCAGGTGGGGTTCGCCACCTTCGGCCCCATCCACCTGCTGCAGGTGCTGGGCGAGGTGCTGGGGCGGGCGCTGCGGGCCGTGTGGTGGCAGAAGTGGGGCGTGCACCGCCGCCTGCGGCCGGAGGAGTACGGCGGGCGCGTGCACAACCACATCACTGCGGCGCGCACCTACCCGCTCCACAGCAGCATCGTCACCTCGCTGTCATCGGGCGGGCTGGCGCCGTACTTCGGGCAAACGGGAGAGAAGTTCCCGGCCTCGTACCTGCTGCCGCAGGCCTACCCGGAGGGCGCGCCCACGCACCCCGCGTACGGCGCGGGCCATGCGGCGGGCTCCGGCGCGTGCGTCACCATCCTCAAGGCGTTCTTCGACGAGAGCACTCCCATCGAGAACCCCCTGCAGGCGGCGGCGGACGGTCTCTCTCTCGTGGCCTACACCGGCGCCGACGCGGCGCAGATGACGGTGGGCGGCGAGCTGAACAAGCTGGCGGGGAACGTCGCCCTCTTCCGCAACGCGGCGGGCGTGCACTGGCGCAGCGACTACACGGAGTCGCTCCCCTTCGGCGAGGCCATCGCCATCCGGCTGCTCCAGGAGATGTCGCTGGGCTTCAACGAGGACGACGCCTTCTTCCAGCTCACGAGATTCGACGGGCAGACGATCCGCGTCTTCGACGGCAAGGTGGTGCCGGTGGAATGAAACGGCTGGCTCACACAGAGACACGGAGACACAGACAGGATCTTTCTTGCGCGGAAAGGCCACCTCGCGCCGACACCGAAGATGCGCCCCCCCTCTCCCAGCGGTTTGGGAGAGGGGGGTCGGGGGGGTGAGGCCCCCCGTTGACAGCCGCGTCGGATGCGGCTAACCTTCACCCGAAGAAGCACCGAAACCCATGGGGCACAAAGCCCCGCCCGGCACAGCGCCCGGGCGGGGCTTTTTTGCGTCCGGGTGGCAAAAGAGGGACAGAGACGGGCCGCCTCCAGGCCCTCCCGGCACAGCGATCCGGGAATCCAGCCTGGGGAAACGTCCGCCCCCCCATTCGCGGCGGACAGCAGAAAGGCGAACCATCGATGGCCAAGGCGACCGCGCTCTTCGACGACTTCAACGACAACAGCATCGACGCCGCCAAGTGGGTGGTGGCGAGCCCGGCCCCGGCGGCGGAGCTCATCCGCGAGGCCAACCAGCGGATCGAGATCCGGCCGCGCCCCTTCCGGACGGGCGGGAGCTACTCGCTCCTGCAGTCCGCCGCCACCTACGACCTCACCGACTCGGAGGCGCGCGTGGAGGTGGTGCAGGCGCTGGCGGCACTCACCTACTCGCACACCTTCCTCTCGGTGGGCAGCGATGCCTCCAATTACGTGGCGATCAGCATCGCGGCGGGGATGGTGAACTGCACCCAGCTGATCGCGGGGTCTTCCTCGCAGCTCGCGCAGGTGCCGTACGACCCCCGGGAGCACCGCTGGCTCCGCATCCGCCACCGCTCCAACACCCTGAACGGACCCACCGGCACGCTGTTCTGGGAGGTCTCGCCCGACGGCGTGGAGTGGACGACGCTGGCCAGCAACGGGCCGCAGTTCGACCTCATCGCCGTCAAGGCCTCGCTCGGCGCGGGGACGAGCGGGTCCGTGGCCGATCCCGGGTTCGCCGTGCTGGACAACTTCAACTTCGCGCACGCGTCGCCGCGGGTGCGGCGGGTGGAGGAGCGGCGCCTGGCGGCGCGCGAGGTCCGCGAAGAGGCGGCGGAGCTGGCGGCGGAGCGGCTGCACCTGGAGCAGATGAACAACAACGACGAGGTCAACTACACCGACCGTCCGTACGTCGGCAACTACTCCAAGAGCCTCGGGCACGACGCGCTCGGCGATCCGGATCCGTACACCTACGGCACCCTGCTGCGCGCGCTGGAGAGCCGCGACTCGTCGGACTTCGAGGAGATCGTGCTGGCCTCGCCCACGGCGCTCAAGCTCACCAATCCGCAGGCCGGGCTCACGTTCGACGTGGAGGGCCCCGACGCGCAGGAGATCACCATTCCGCCCGCGCCGCGCTTCGACAGCCAGCAGACGGCTCATGAGATGGGCGAGCTGTACTGGATGGCGCTGGCGCGCGACATCCCCTTCACCGACTACGGCACCAACCCGCGCATCGCCGCGGCGGTGAGCTCGCTCAACACCGAGTTCCCGGCCTTCGGCGGCACGGTGCCGGTGACGGCGCAGAACGTCTTCCGGGGGATCTACCCGGGCGAGCAGGTAGGGCCGTACGTGAGCCAGTACCTGGTGAAGGGGAACGTGGACCCGCGCAAGCCCGCCGGCCAGGGGCGCGACGCGGCCGACGGCTTCATCTCGTACGGGTCGCGCACCATCGACCAGCGCCTGTTCCCCGCCGTGTGGGACGTGGACTACCTCACCGACTTCGCCTGGTGGCTGGACGTGCAGAACGGCGTGGACAAGCGTGGGCTCGACGCGTTCGACACCACCAAGCGCTTCATCCGCAATCTGCGCGACGGCGCCACGTTCGTGCACTTCGACCAGGTGATCGACGCCTTCTACAACGCCGCGTGGATCCTGATGTCGGAGCCCACGGGCAACCAGCTGGCGCCCCCCGCCGCGCGCCCGCAGGTCGACCTGGAGTTCCCCAAGAACCAGGGGAACCCGTACGACCCGCCCGGCACGGCCATGGACAGCCGTACGCAGGCGGGGTTCGCCACCTTCGGCCCCATCCACCTGCTGCAGGTGCTGGGCGAGGTGCTGGGCCGGTCGCTGCGCGCGGTGTGGTACCAGAAGTGGAGCGCCCACCGCCGCCTGCGCCCCGAAGAGTACGGCGGGCGCGTGCACAACCAGATCGTGTTCAACCAGAGCTCCGGGAGCCAGGGCCGCAGCTACCCGCTGGAGAGCAGCATCGTCACCTCGCTGCAGGGCGGCGCGCTGGCGCCGTTCTTCGGGCAGCCCAACGAGCGCTTCCCCCACTCGTACCTGCTGCCGCAGGCGTACCCCGAGGGCGCGCCCACCCACCCGGCGTACGGCGCGGGCCACGCCACCGGCTCGGGGGCGCTGGCCACGATGCTCAAGGCCTTCTTCGACGAGAGCAAGGCCATCGAGAACCCCCTGCAGGCCAGCGCGGACGGCCTCTCGCTGGTGCCCTACACCGGCGCCGACGCCGCGCAGATGACCGTGGGCGGCGAGCTCAACAAGCTGGCCGGCAACATCTCCCTCTTCCGCAACGGGGCCGGCGTGCACTGGCGCAGCGACTACACCCAGTCCGTGCTCCTGGGCGAGGCCGTCGCCATCCGCATGCTCCAGGAGATGTCGCTGGGCTTCAACGAAAAGGACGGCTTCTTCCGGCTCACCAGGTTCAACGGCCAGACGATCCAGATCGAGGACGGCCGCGTCATCGAGCTCTGAGCACCGAGGGGCTCACACAGAGACACAGAGGCACAGAGAGAAGCCCCGTCCGGACCCGGACGGGGTACCCGTTACCAGGAGGATCGACATGTCGAGAGTGGAGAACTTCATCATCCGCGAGGGCGGCGGGACGCGATTCGCGAACTCGCTGGTGCTGGGGCGCGGCGTGCACCTCAACACGGCCGCGGGGGGCGTTCCCGAGCTCTCGGGGGGCGCCGGCGAGCTGCTGCCCTCCGGCCGTGACGACACCCAGCCGATCCGCGAGGCGCTGAGCGATGCGGGCTCCAGCGTGCGGCTGGGGCCGGGCACGTTCAAGGTCAGCGGGTCCCTGGTGATGCAGGCCGGGGTGTCCATCCGCGGGCGCGCCGCGGGGTCCACCGTGGTGGCAGCGTCGCACGCCGGACCCGTGTTCGAGGTGGCGGGCGACGACGTGCGCATAGAGGACCTGACGGTGCAGGGCCCCGGCCTCTCCGTAGCCGGAAGTGTGGGGGTGGCCAGCGCGGTGGTGGCGCCCGACCCCGAGGATCTGCCCTACCCCGTGTCCGTCGCCCGCCTGCGGCTGAGCGGGCTGGCGGTGCGCCACCTGGCGAAGGGCTTCAGCCTGGTCGGCACCACGATGGAGATCCGCGGGTGCGCCCTGGAGTCGCTGGGGAGCGGGCTGGAGATTCTCGGCGATCGGGGAATCACCTTGGCGGACACGTCGTTCACCTCGATCACCGGACTGCCGATGTTCTTCGGCAACATCCAGGCGCTCACCTGCACGGGGCTCACCGCGATCTCGTGCGGCGGCGTGATCTACGTCTCCTCGTGCTACGGCATCGCGCTGCGCTCCATCCACGCGCTCAACTGCGGCGGGGGGGTGACGGTCAACTACACCAGCATCGCCGAGCTGTCGGCGGTGTCGCTGGCGGGGTGCGGGGGCGGCTTCCTGATCGAGAACGGCGCGTCCGTCACGCTCAACGGGTGCGGCACCGTACACGGGCAGTCCAACCCAATCACCGTCCGCGGCGGCTCGTTCGGCGGCTTCGGCACCGTGGTGAACGGCTTCTACGCCGAAATGACGGGCGGCGGCGCGCCGGTTCCGCCGCTCGTGCGCGTGGATGGAGGCGCTCGGGGCGTGCTGTTCAACGGTATCCACCACCGCGGCTCCGGCGGCGGCGGCATCGACGTGGACGTCGCGTCCGCGGGCGGACGCGTGCTCTTCATCCAGCACGACTTCGACCCCGCGCGCGTCAACTCGGGCGGCAACTTCGCGCAGCTCTGATCCATCCGGATCCAGAACGCCAGCCGCACACAGAGACACAGAGGCACAGAGAGACGCCCCGTCCGGACCCGGACGGGGTACCCGTTACCAGGAGGATCGACATGTCGAGAGTGGAGAACTTCATCATCCGCGAGGGCGGCGGGACGCGCGTCGCGAACTCGCTGGTGCTGGGTGCGGGGCTCACGCTGGCCGATACGGCGGGCGGGGTCCCGGAGCTGGTGGGTGCATTCACCGGCGCCAAGATCTGGCCGGCGGCGAACGTGTCCGTGCCCCATCAGACGGAGACGTTGATCGCGTGCGGGGCGGACGCCCTGGACTCCGGCGGGTTCTTCAACGTGGCGAACCCGAGGCGGCTCACCGTTCCGCCGGGCAAGGCGGGCGTGTACCTGGTGATCGCCCGCGGCGTGTTCTCGGCGGGTCCGGCGGGCGGCAAGTACGTCGGCTTCCGGGTGAACGCGGCCGCCGTGGGCGGCCGCTCGCGGCTGGACGAGGGCGGCACCTCCATCACGGTGATCGCCACCGAGATCGTGCGCCTGAAGGACGGCGATTTCCTGGACCTGCGGGTGTTCCAGGAAACCGGCACCACCCTCAACGCGATCGGCGGCGCGCCGTACGAGACCTCGCTCATGATGACGCGGCTGGGCGTGTAGCCCCACACGGAGGCACGGAGATCGTCTCTGTGCCTCCGTGTCTCTGGGTGAGTTCCAAAAATCAGCAGGGGATAGTGCTCCTCCCCCGTGCCGATCAGCTGGAACCTGAGATGGCGGCCTCGTCACAATGGCATCCGTCGCCCCCCGCGCCAGCGAGAAAAAAGCCACGGAGGCACAGAGATGGACTCTGTGCCTCCGTGTTTGTGTGCGAGCCGGCAGGTTCGCTCGCTGGAGCCTCACTTGGAGGTCACGAGGATCGCGCCGGCGCCGTGCTCCACACCGAGCTGGCGGGTCGCTTCCAGGGGGCTCAGGCGGCGGATCTCGGCGATGGAGCTCGCCTGCAGCCCGCGCAGCGCCTGCTTGCCGCCGATGGGGAGACCGTCCAGGTACACCACCACGTGCGCGCGCTCCGGGAACTCGTGCGGGCCGCGGCTGGCCAGCCACGCGGCGTTGCTCTTCGCAACGACCTGGTAGGCGTTGCCGGCCCGGGCATCCACCTTCAGCACCTCGGGGGCCTCGGAAGCCCCGCTCAGGGCGGCACCGGCATCGTTGGAGGCGAAGGCTTCCTGCGCGCGCGCTTCGCCCAGGGCGGCGAGGGAGAGGAAGGCGGCGGCGGCGGCGGTGCGGAGCAGGTGGGCAGACATGGGGACAACCTCGCGTTCGATAGGATCAGTGTCGCCCGGCGGGTGCCGGTGCGGCGCCGGTGAGTTTTCCGGGCGCATCTATCGGACGGAATGGGCGCGGGAAAGGTTGCGCGGTGACGGTTAAAGGAAGATGAACACCGTGTACGGCCAGGTGTCCGGTTTTGAGCGATGCCCAAAAAAGAGCCCAACGATCATCACAACAGGTACACCTCTGTGCCTCTGTCCCTCTGGGCGAGCCCCGCTTTTACCGCGCCCGCAGCACCTCGTCGCCCGCCACCACGAACAGCTGGTCCCCTGGCAGCGGCGCCACCGTGGCGGCGCCGGTGAAGGCCCCGAACGCGGGGAGCACCCCGACGCGCGCCCCGAAGTGGAAGCACGGCAGGCGCTCGCGCATGCGGCCGGGGCCGCGCAGCACGGCGGCGGGGTGCAGGTGGCCGGCGAGCACGTATCCGCCCGCGTCCGGCTCCGGGTGGTGCGCGTAGACGAAGGGGGGCGACGGGCGCGGCGGGTCCACGGCGTCGAAGCCCAGTTCCGCGGGGGGATCGCCGGCGCCGCGGTCGTGGTTGCCGCGCACCAGCACCAGCCGCAGCGCGGGGTGCCGGGCCCGCCAGGCGCGCACCGCCGCCAGCACCGCCGCGGACTTCCCCTGCCGCGCGTGGAAGAGGTCGCCCAGGAAGACGATCTCCCCCGCCCCCGTGCGCGCCAGCGCCGCGTCCAGCCGCTCCAGCCCCTCCGCCGTCGTCCCCCCCGGCACCGCGATCCCCGCCTCGCGAAAGGTAGCCGCCTTACCCCAGTGCGCATCCGCGACCAACAGCTGCCCCGTCGCCGGCCGGAACAGCGCGCGCTCCGGCAGCAGCACCACGCGCTCCCCCGCGATCACCACATCCACACTCATCCGCCCGCGTTCCCCTCCGAAGATGGACCTGCGCTGACTTCTCGCCACTCGCGTCCCGGCCGGCTCTGCCGACAGCATATCGGGCGCGCCACCGCTCGTCCACACAGGAGGCGCGGCGCACGGCTCGTGGCCGTGTTCGCTGGGTACTGTGTTTCTGGCCAAATGCGCGCGTTGGGAGCCTTGCGCGGCCCGTGGCTCCCCTCTACCATCAAGTTCGGATTTTGTTCGGATGCAGACTAGGTGACGCCGCTTCGCGATCAGCCGTGCTGGCGCCCTTGCGTCCCGTTGCCCCAACCTTTCCATTTTCGCGCTGGAGCGCGGCTTTGCGTGCGCACGTGTTGAAACGCATGGAGGTGTGGACGGCGTGAGTGGAGTCAGCAGGGCGCCGGAACGGGTGTTACTGTACCGCATCGTGCACGTGGGCAATCTCCCCACGCTGCTCCAGCGCGGCGCACTCCACTCACCCAACTCCACGCCACCGGACAACCTCCCGTACCGTCCGATTCACAACGCGGCGGTGCAAGCGAGCCGCAGCGTGCGCCGCGTCACATGCGGACCGGGTGGGACGATCCACGACTATGTGCCGTTCTATTTCGGACCCCTCTCGGTCATGCTCCTCAACCTGCACTCCGGGCTGGTTGAGGGGTATCAGGAGGGGCAGGAACCGCTGGTCTACCTGGTGACCACCATCGAGCGCGTGACACGGGCGAAGAGGCCCTGGGTGTTCAGCGATGGGCACGGACTCGCGGCGTTGACCGGTTTCTACGACGACCCGTCGAAGCTGGTGGAGGTTGACTGGGATCTGGTAGGCCAGCGGTTCTGGGCGGACACGATGGACGATAACGACCGCAAACGCCGGAAGCAGGCTGAGTTCCTGGTGTGGGATCACCTTCCGTGGACGGCGATCGGCGGGATCGCGGTGCTGAATGACGCCGTGAAAGCACGGGTCGAGAAGACGCTGGCTGAACACCCGGGCGTGCATGCGCCGCGGGTGCGCACCAGGCCAAGCTGGTACTACTGAGGAGCCGCAGGACGTGATTCGGATCGCGCATGGAAACCTGCTGGAGGCACCCGTCGAAGCCCTGGTCAACACGGTGAACTGTGTGGGCCGCATGGGGAAGGGCATCGCACTCCAGTTCAAGCAGGCATTCCCGGCCAACTTCAAGGCCTATGAAGCCGCTTGCAAGGCGGAATCCGTGGTACCCGGGCGGATGTTGGTACACGACCACGGCATGCTGATCCAGCCGCGCTACGTAATCAACTTTCCGACGAAGCGCCACTGGCGGGGCAACTCACGCATGGAGGACATCGACGCTGGTCTCGAGGCACTCGTGGCGGAGGTCCAGGCGCGAGGCATCCGGAGCATCGCCGTGCCGCCGCTCGGGTGCGGCCTCGGTGGGCTGGATTGGGCGGAAGTACGGCCCAGAATCGAGGCGGCATTCGCCGCGTTGCCAGCAGTGGATGTGCACCTCTATGAGCCGTCGGGGGCACCCGCGGCCAAGGCGATGCCCATACGCACAGCGAAGCCCAAGATGACGGCCGCACGGGCGCTGTTCATCAAGCTCATGGAGACGTACGAGGCGCTGGGCTACAGCCGTACCTTGCTGGAGGCGCAGAAACTCGCGTACTTCCTCCAGGTGGCCGGCGAGCCGCTCAGGCTCCGGTACGACGCGGGCACCTACGGGCCGTACGCGCACAATCTGAACAAAGTGCTCGAGGCGCTGGAGGGGCACTACGTTCGCGGCTACGGCGACAGCCAGCGCCCTGACGTCGGGATCGAGCTCCTTCCCGGGGCGGTCGGGGCCGCGGAGGAATACCTCGACCATGACTCTGATTCGCGGCGCCGGCTACGGCGCGTCGCGGAACTGATCGAGGGGTTTGAGACACCGTATGGGATGGAGCTGCTGGCCACGGTGCACTGGACAGGCGTGAACGGTGGGCGTGAAGGCGGTGAGCCGGCGCGCAATGTCGACCAGGCGGTCGCGATGGTGCACGCCTGGAATCCTCGCAAGCAGCGGATCTTCAAGCCACAGCACGTGGCCACCGCGTGGGAAAGGCTCACGAGCCTCGGCTGGCTGGGTACCTCGTCCGATCGTGACGTGTGCGACCATACGAGCCTGCTCTGAGCCGGATTATCGGAGGAGCTCCGGGACTGGGAGAGCACGACTCCTCCGTGTCTCTGTGCCTCTGTGTGAAATCTCAGTTCAACGCCGGAACAGGTAGCTCACTTTGAAGAAGAGGCCGTCGGCGCGGGGCTGGAACCCGGCGAAGCGGAAGGCTTCGTCGTCGGTGACTTCGCGGCCGTAGCCGAGGAAGGCGACGGTGCCGGGGGAGGGGCGGTAGCTCAGGAGGAGGTCGAGTCGCAGCGGGTTGAGCTGCGGGTCCAGGTGCGACGGGAGGTTGCCGCGGCGCACGCGGAAGGGCTCGCCGTCGCGCAGGTACTCGCCGCCGTCGGGGGCGCGCAGGACGTCCACCTCCTCCACGGAGTACTGCGCCAGGCCCCGCACGGCCAGGGCGCGCGTGACCTGGTACTCCACGCGCAGCCGGGGCACCAGCGCGCGCGAGTAGCGCGAGTCGTCGGAGGCGCGGCGGAGGACGGAGTAGCCCAGCCTCCCGTCCACCCGCAGCGAGCGCGTGGGGCGCAGCTCGACGTCCGCGCCGATCCCCGTCTCCACGCCGCGCGTGCCCTCGGCGAAGATGGGGGTGCCGCCCACGAAGAGCTCCACCCCGATGTCCGCGATCTTGAAGTACGACGACTCCACCTGCAGCGACACGCCGTGGAGCCCGCCCACGCGCGGATCCGGCCCGACCAGCGAGTCGCCGGTCTCGATCTCGCCCGTGGGGCCCGTGCGTGAAAAGTCCGCGTAATCGGTGAGGTCCAGGGTGTAGAAGGCGCGCTCCACGCCCACTTCCACCTCCAGGTTGCCGCGCAGCGACGCCCTCCCCTCCGCCGAGAGCGACCCCTCCACCGCCCCGTCGCCCCGCCAGAACCCGCGCTCGTCGTAGATGCGGCGGAAGCCGTTGCGCACGTCGAAGCGCTGGAGGAGGGCGCCCGGCGCGCCGTACCAGGACAGGCGGTTGCCCCCAAAGAACTCGGTGACCCCGCGCCGGCGCACGAACCCCGTCTCCGTCCGGAAGCCCGAGGGCACGTCGCGCACGGCGGCGAGATAGCCCCAGCGCCTGCCCGTGCGGTCCAGGGAAAGGTGGGCGATGTGCCCCGCCCGGTCGTCCGTCGACACCGCCCGGCGCGCGCCGGGCGCCCCCGCCGAGTCGCGTCCGAGCGGGTCCGGGATCCACGACCGAGTCCAGCTCCCGCCCCCCAGGGCACTCAGGGTGTACGCCCCGCCGAAGCGGATGCGCGCGTCGGCGGCCGCCACGTGGTTGAAGGCGTCCCCCGTCTGGCGGCTGGTGGCGAGCGCGCCCACCGTGGAGCCTGCCGATCCCACGTCGCGGCGCACGCGGGCGATGTGGAACATGGCGCGGTCGGCGCGCGGGGCGAAGCGGGCGGGCCGGGAGAGCGGGGCTTCGTCCAGCGCCCCCAGGTACGCCAGGTTCAGCGCCCCCACCTTTCCGGTGAGCCGCGCGCCCACCGCCGGGTCCACGATGGAGCGGGTGTAGACCAGGGTTTCCGGGGTGGAGAAGAGGTCGGCGCCCTCCAGGAAGAACGGCCGCTTCTCCTGCAGCGAGATGGCGAAGCGCTCGTTGACGGTGATCTGGTCCGCGTCCGCCTCGACGGTGGAGAAATCGGGATTGACGGTGGCGTCCAGGGTCAGCTCGCTGGTGATGCCGTACTTGAGGTTCACCCCCACGTCCGGCTCGGTGGGCCCGCGCCGGAAGCCCGTCTCGCCGGTGCTCCCCTCGCGGCGCGCGGTGAGCGTGGGATTGGCTTCGAAGAGGCGCCCCGGCCGCAGCCCGCGAATCCCGCGCAGCATCCCGCTCTGGGCCAGCTCCGACGGCGCCGTCTGCCTGCGCGGCGCCCAGCTTTCCTGGGCCGAAGTCGCGGGGATCACGCGGATCACGTTGAACCCCCAGCGCTGCTCGCCGCCGGCCGGGAACTTCAGGCTCTTGAGCGGGATGCGCAGCTCCACCTCGTACCCGTCGCCGGTGAGGCGCCCGCGCGAGTCGAAGAGGAAGTCGGGAGCGAAGTCGGTCCCGCGCGAACCCTCCGCCAGGATCCCGTCCTGCTGGATCCCGATGGGGTTCACGTAGAAGACGAAGGCCCGCCGCCGGTCCGCAAAGGTGTCCAGCAGGATGCGGATGTGGTCGTCACTGGTGATCTGGTCGCGCTCCGCGAGGGTGGAGCGGATGCGCGACGGGTCCGCGGCGTACGCGCGCACGCCGATGTACAGGTCGCGCGGCGTGTAGAATACGCGCACCTCCGTCCGCTCCGACGCGGGCGCCCCCTCCGCCGGCCGCGACTGGGTGAAGCCGCCCAGCAGCGCCGCCGTGCCCCACACCTCCTCGTCCAGCCGCCCCTCCACGCGGATCTCCGCCGTCTCCACGCGAGGCGGCTCGGCGCTGCGGGTAGTGTCACCCAGGAGCGCCGCCGCCAGAAGCCACTCAATCATCTAATCCCTTTTGGAATCACACAGAGGCACAGAGACACAGAGGAGTGCTTCTCTCTGTGTCTCTGTGCCTCTGTGTGAGCCTATTTTTTAGATGCCGATATCCGGAAAATCCCGCGGATGCGTCTCCTGCATCAGCCCGTACACCGCGTCGAACACGTTCTCCACGTTGGGCTTGGACCAGTAGTCGCCGTCGCGGCCGTAGGGGGCGCGGTGCTCGGCGGCGGCCAGGGTGCGCGGCTGCGCGTCCAGCCAGTGGAAGCCGCCCTGGCGCTCCAGCACCTCCTGCATCATGTACGCGGTCGCGCCGCCCGGCACGTCCTCGTCCAGGAACAGCACCCGGTTGGTCTTCTTGAGCGACTCCACGATGCTGCCGTGGATGTCGAACGGGAGCAGCGACTGCACGTCGATCACCTCCACGTCGATGCCCACGGTGTCGTGCAGCAGCTTCGCGGCCTGCAGGGCGATGGGGCAGCAGGCGCCGTAGGTCACCACGGTGACGTCGCGCCCCGGGCGCAGCACCTCGGGCACGCCGATGGGCGTGGTGAAGGTGGCGATGTTGCTGGGGAGCCGCTCCTTGAGGCGGTACCCGTTCAGCACCTCCACCACCACCGCCGGGTCGTCACAGCGCAGCAGCAGGTTGTAGAAGCCGGCGGCGCGCGTCATGTCGCGCGGCACCAGCACGTGCATCCCGCGCAGGGCGTGCACCATCATCCCCATGGGCGAGCCGGAGTGCCAGATCCCCACCAGCCGGTGGCCGCGCGTGCGCACGATCACCGGGGCCTTCTGACCGCCCGCCGTGCGGTAGCGCAGCGTCGACAGGTCGTCGGACATCACCTGGAGCGCGTACAGCAGGTAGTCCAGGTACTGGATCTCGGCGATGGGGCGCAGGCCGCGCATCGCCATCCCGATCGCCTGGCCCACGATGGTGGCCTCGCGGATCCCGGCGTCGCCCACGCGCAGCTCGCCGAAGCGGGCCTGCAGGTCCACGAACCCCTGGTTCACGTCGCCCAGCTTCCCCACGTCCTCGCCAAAGGCGATCACGCGCGGGTCGCGCTCCAGCGCGGAGGCGAAGGCCGCGTTCAGCACCTTGTACCCGTCCACCTCCGGCGAGTCGTCCGTGTACTCGGGCGCCACGTACGGGATCCTGAGCGGCGACTCGTCGCTTTCGGAGAGGAGAAGCGAGTGGTAGCGGTCCTGGTCCAGCGGCTTCTGCTCGCGCGTCCACTGCACCAGGGGCTGCCGCACGCTGTCGTTCTCGGCGCGCACGGCCACCAGGGCGCGGTGCACGGCCACGGCGATGTCGCGGCGGAGCGGGTCGCGGCGCCGCGCCAGCTCGTCGCGAGCCGCGGTGACCTCGGCGCGAGCCTGCTCGCTGGCGGCCGCGGCGGCGGCGGACAGCAGCTCCAGGGCGGCCTGCGTGTCGGCCTTGATGGGCGACTGGTACGCCTCCCACGCCTCGTCGCGGGCCTGGCGCACGTGCGCGGCTTCCTCCTTCTCCAGCGCGGCCAGCTCGTCCTCGGTCGCGATCCCCTCCGCGATCATCCAGGCGCGCATGCGGGTGAGGCCGTCGTGCTCCTTCTCCCACCCCAGGCGCTCGGGCGACTTGTAGCGCTCGTGGCTCCCGGAGGTGGAGTGCCCGAACGGCTGCGTCAGCTCGATGACGTGCACCAGGGCGGGCACGTGCTCGCGGCGCACCAGCTCCACGACCCCCTGGTACGTTTCCAGGAGCGCCGGGTAGTCCCACCCGTGCACCACGCGGATCTCGAAGCCCTTGGCGTTGTCCGGCGTGCGCTGGAACCCCGCCACCAGCTCGGAGATGCTGTTCTTGGCCACCTGCAGCTCGTTGGGCACCGAAATGCCGTACCCGTCGTCCCACACGGACACCAGCATGGGCACCTGCAGCACGCCGGCGGCGTTGAGCGCTTCCCAGAAGATCCCCTCGGCGCACGACGCGTTGCCGATGGTGCCGAAGGCGATCTCGTCGCCGTTGTGGCTGAACTGGCCCATGTCGCGAAGCTCCGGCAGCTCGCGGTAGAGCTTGGAGGCGTACGCCAGGCCCAGCATGCGCGGCATCTGCGAACCCGTGGGCGACGCGTCGGCCGACGAGTGGGGCGTCTCCAGCAGCGGGCGGAAGCGGCCCTGCGCGTCCACCATGCGCGTGCCGAAGTGCGCGTTCATCCCGCGCCCGCCCGAGGCCGGCTCCGCCTCCACGTCCGTGTGGGCGTTGAGCTGCGCGAAGAACTGGCGCGCGTCCAGCAGCCCCAGCGCGAACATCAGCGTCTGGTCGCGATAGTAGCCCGCGCGCACGTCGCCCGCGCGGATGGCGCGGGCCAGGGCGACCTGCGCCACCTCCTTGCCGTCGCCGAAGATGCCGAACATGGCCCGGCCCAGCATCACCTCGCCGCGCGCCAGCACGCTCACCTGCCGGCTGCGGTAGGCGATCCGATAGTCGTCGACGATCTGCTGCGGCTCCAGTCCGGCGGCCGTCGCTGCGTGTGTGTCCGTGCTCGCCATGTTCTCCTCGACTGCCTTGTTGTAAGCACCGCGCGGGCGGTGCGCGTGTTGGCCGGTGGCCCTCACCCCCGACCCCCTCTCCCGATAACAGGAGAGGCTGCGCCTTATCGAGAGAGGGGGCGCATCTTCTGTGTCGGCGCGACGGGGGGATCCTCGTAGGGCGCGATTCATCGCTCGCGTGCCGCCGGCTTGCTCCACACCGTTGGGCGGCGATCTTGCACCCGCCGCGCCGCGGTAGCCCGACAATCTACACGTGGACGGGGGATTTCGGGAGCCGCGGGCCCGCTCCCGTCCCCAACCGATGCGGAGAGCGGGGATGCGTGAGCCGGTGCGGGTGGGGCTGATCGGGACCAGCGGCTGGTCCGAGCGCATGTACCTGGCGTCGCTGGCCAGCGAGCCGCGCGCCCGCGTCGTCGCCCTGTGCGGGCGCCGGCCGGAGCGCACGCGCGAGGTGGCCGCGCGCTTCGGGGTGCCGCGGACGTTCGGCGACTATCGTGAGATGATCGCGGCCGGCGGGCTGGACGCGGTGGTCGTCGCCGCGCCGGACGACGAGCACCACGCGATGACCCTCGCGGCGCTGGACGCGGGGCTGCACGTGCTCTGCGAGAAGCCGCTGGCGCGCACCGCGGCGCAGGCGCACGAGATGTGGAGCCGCGCCCGGGACGCCGGCGTGGTGCACATGACGCTGTTCACCTTCCGCTGGCTCCCGGCGCACCGCTTCCTGGGAGAGCTGGTGGCCTCCGGGCGCATCGGCGAGCCGCGCGCCTTCACCTTTCGCTTCGTGCACGGGCTGGGCGTGCGCGAGGACCTGCGCTGGCGTGGCGACGCGTCGCGCTCGGACGGCGTGCTCGGCGACCTGGGATCGCACCTCTTCGACCTGGTGCACTGGTGGCTGGGGCCGATCTCGCAGGTGAGCGCCGACCTGCACAGCTTCGGATCGCCCACGGCGGCGAACGACTCCGCCACCGTCTCGCTGCGGCTCGCCAGCGGCGCGCACGGCACGGTGCACGTGAGCAGCATCGCCCACGTGGACGAGGAGACGCCCGGCCAGGAGCTCACGCTGTTCGGCAGCGAGGGTACACTGGAAGGGCGCCTGGCGCGGGCCCGCCCCGAGGTGCGCCTGGTCACGGCGGACGAGGGATGGCATCAGCTGACGATCCCGGAGCACCTCTTCGGCGGCGCCCCGCGCGAGCAGCCGTGGACGGTGTTCACCTCCGGCAACGCGGGCCCGCGCGCCTGGATCGACGCGATCGTGGAGGGACGCCCCGCATCCCCCGACTTCGAGGACGGCTGGCGGGCGCAGCGCGTGATCGATGCCGCGCTGGAGTCCGCGCGGACGGGGTGCTGGGCCTCGGTGTGAAAAACGGGGCTCACACCACTGCTGTCCGGCTTACGTAAGTAGATGGTTCTGTAAGCCTAAGTCCACACGGCACCTATACGATTTTCCGGGGCGCGCCGATTTGAACTCGGTGCGCCCCCGGCGCATCCTGTCTGGACCCACGACAGGAGCGTCGGATGAACCAGGGCAGCACCATCTTTTCGCAACTGATCGCTCACGCGTCCCGCGATGCGCTCGACCGCTGCATCCGCCGATACCGTGGCAATCACCGCGTTCGCACCTTCAGTTGCCGAGACCAGTTCCTGGTCATGGCTTTCGCACAGCTCACCTACCGCGAAAGCCTGCGCGACATCGAAGCGTGCCTGAGCGCGATGCCGGACCGCCTCTACCACATGGGCATTCGCGGGCGGGTGTCACGCAGCACCCTCGCGGACGCGAACGAAGAGCGGGACTGGAGGATCTACGCAGACTTCGCCCAGGGGCTCATCGCCGAGGCACGCCGACTCTACGCAGGCGAGCCGCTGGACCTCGACTTGGAGCAGACGGTTTATGCGCTCGACTCGACCACCATCGAGTTCTGCATCGAACTCTTTCCGTGGGCCCGGTTCCACCCGCATGCCTCGGGCGTGAAGCTCCACACGCTCCTCGACCTACGCGGCCCCATCCCCGCGTTTGCCCGGATTACTCCGGGCAGCTACTCGGATTCGCACATCCTCGACGCGCTCACGCCGGAGCATGGCGCCATATACGTTTTCGATCGAGCCTACCTCGATTTCGCCCGGCCCCACCGGCTGAATCAGGCGAAGGCGATCTTCGTCACCCGCGCCAAGAAGAATCAGAAGCTACGCAGGATCTACTCTCGCCCTGTAGACCGCACCACAGGGCTGATCTGCGACCAGACCGTGGTACTGGCAATCGCCACCACGGCAGCGAAGTACCCGGGGCACCTGCGCCGTGTCCGCTTCAAAGACCTGGAAACCGGCAAGAGCTACGTCTTCATCACCAACGACTTCGACCTGCCGGCCCTCACGGTCACCAAGCTCTACAAGGCCCGCTGGCGCATCGAGCTCTTCTTCAAGTGGATCAAGCAGCACCTGCGCATCAAGGCGTTCTACGGCCGGAGTCCAAACGCCGTAAGCACGCAGTTGTGGATCGCCATCTCCGTGTACCTGCTCGTCGCCATCGTCCGCAAGCGGCTCGGAATCAAGCGCGATCTCTACACTTTGCTACAGATCCTGAGCCTCTCACTTTTCGAGAAAACCCCGCTAGAACAGGCACTCGGCTCACCCGATTACGTCGATCCGGATTCCCCCTCGTCTAACCAGTTGCCACTATTCAACTTTTAACCGGACAGCAGTGGAGGCGACACACCTTCTGTCCCTCGAAACTCCTTCATCGGAGACTTGAGCGAACCTGCGAAGACCCGGGGAGCAGTTCTATACAGGGAGGCTGGCCGATGCCACCTCGATCTTTTCTGGGCTCCATCCCAGGTCCCGCCGGGGGTGCTGAAGCGGTCTTCGTCTGGCTTGTCTCAGGCCGCAACTTCCGTGCGGCGGTTCTGGCGCTTGGGCGGCTCGACGGTGTAGCACCGCCGCTCCCGCGCGATGTTGAACATCAGGCAGAGCATCTCGCGCGCGACCGCCACGACCACTGGCAGCTTCTTGCCGCCGGTGCGCGCCACGTGCCGCACGAAGCGGTCGCGGAACATTCCGTCGCTGCGCACTGCACGCAACGCCAGCATGAAGAGCTGCTTGCGCAGCAGAGGCTTGCCGCGCTTGGAGATATGCGGCTGTCCCTTGGCCGTGCCGCTGGACCGCTCCACCAATGAGAGACCGGCCAGCTTCAGAATCTGCTGGGAAGATTCGTACGCCTGCGGGTCCCCGATCAGCCCCAGGAAGACCGCTGCCGAGACCGGCGCCACCCCAGGGATCGAGAGCAGGAACTCCGCTTCAGGGAGAGTCCCGAGCACTTCCTCCATGCGGGTCTCGATCAGTTCCATCTGACGGGCGAAGACGTCAATCTGCTCAATCAGCAGCGGGATCTCGCCCTTGAGCGCCCCCTGCGCAATCGGGAGTCCCACGGTACGTTCGGCCGCCGCGACGAGCTGCTGGTACGTCGTCTCGCCCAGGTGGTTGCGCGAGATCTCCTTCATCAGCTTGAGCACCTGCCGCTTGGGAGCCTTCAGCAGATCCGCCGGTCCAGGATAGCGGGCCAGCAGCTTCAGCGGCGTGATGTAGTGGAATTTCGGGAAGACCTGCTCGAACTCGGGCCAGACGACCTGCAGGACTGACTTGAGCCGGGTCAGCGCCGCCGTCCTCTGGATCGAGACGTTGTCGCGTGCGCTGACCAGGTAGCGCAGCTCCGCATATTCCTTCTTCAGGAATGGAAAGCTGACGAACTGCCCAATCGCCACGAGGTCCGTGATCGTACCGGCATCCTTCTCATCCGTCTTGATCGCCTGGCTGTGCATCACCTCCTTCCAGCGCTTCGAGTGCGAAGCGAGTACGCTCACCACCTGGAAGCCCTTCTGCTGGAGGTAGTAGGCGAAGGTGAAGCCGTATACGCCGGCGAACTCAATCCCCACCAGGATCTGCGAAGACGGGGCTCCTCCCGAGACGGCGAGAATCTTTTCCGCCGCGAGGTCAAAGCCATCGCGCGTAGTGTGGAAGGTGAAGGGCTTGGAATCCGCACCGCCGCGGGGGCGAACGACCAGACAGTGCTTGAACTTCCCCGCGTCGACTCCGACAACTGCGGCGGCGAGCTGGGCCCGGCTCCGTTGCTGGGCCTGTTTGGATGAACGCATCGGGTCTCCTCCTCTCGGTTGAAGTACGGGAGTGATGCACCGGCATCCGCCATGGTAGCGGACACGGAGGATCATCGCTCCCCGAGGAGAGACGCTGGAGGGGCACCACCAGAGGGTCACCCTGGTGGTTTCCCGTTATAGGAGTCGGGTCTCCTATAGTGATCCATACGGGCTGAGCGCCGAGGAGTGCTGCGATCGCCTCGGGTTCGAAGGTGATCCAGACAACGTCGAGCGAGCCGTTCAGTACTCTCAAAACGCGTCCACAGGGGAGCGGGTTCTCGCGGGAGCGCTATTTGCCGGCGCGAACGCAGCGATTCTCCCAGCGGTCCTTCCGGCACTCTCTGAACCTGCGCGCCGGCTCTGGCGGTCCATCCGAGGCTCTGCGGATGAGGCTGCTTCGAATGGTCGCGGGCGCGTGTTATATCCGCAGCAGCAACGGAGCATACGCTCACTTCAGGGGCGGGTCAGTGACCATCAACAGAAGCTGGACGCATACCGGAGAAATCCCGATGCCTTTGACAATCAGGGTTACCTGAAGAACGCTCCAAACGACGAGGTGCGTAACCGCATCATCCAGGGTAGGATTCGGCATTTGGAGAACGAAATCAGGACGTTCCAGAGACAGCTCGACGACTTACAAAGGTGAGATATGCACGTTTCAGTTGCTGAACTACGCGAATCTTGTGAACTCCTCCTTACTCATCTCGAGCAGAGTGGGTCCGCGTCGGTGGAGCTAACCAGTGACCTCTACTGGAATGTTCCGCAGGATCAGAGGTACCAGGCGTATGAGGAGCCTAAGTCGCTGGATATGGGCCAACTGTCGCAGGACTGGGCAGAAGTGCAGGCGATCGTGAGAGGTGAGAAGGAGCCTCTCGGGTACGCACTCGTCTGGCTGTCCTCGATCCTGCGAGCTGTCGGCGAGAAAACGGTAGGATGATGACGGTGGGTGGCTGCGTGCCACCACCAGGCTGCAGTACCTGAATGAGACGGTGGCAGGCACTCTGAAGTGCCTGCCACCGCTCACGAAACCCGCGCGCGATCGAGTCTAACATCGGAGGCCGTCAGAGACGCCTCAACCGGGTCGCCAGATCCACAAGCGGGCTAGTGTACTGCCGATGAAATGTCGTGCATTATGGTCTGCCGGATGTTAGATTGTCCGGCATGCCAATGCCAATTCGTACGATCCAACTGCGCGACGGAGATCAGGCAGAGCTGGAACGCCTGGTCCGCACGCGTACTACGCCGCAGCGGGTAGTGGAACGCGCTCGCATTGTTCTCGCCTCGGCTTCCGGATTGAAGTACGAGGAGATCTGTACGAGCGTGGGCGTTTCTCCTCCAACGGTCACGGGCTGGCTGGACCGCTACGACGAGAAGGGGATCCCCGGCTTGATGCGGGACAAGCACCGCTCGGGCAAGCCAAAGGAGATCTCTCCCGATAAGGAGGCCGAGATCGTTCGGTTGACGCAGCAGGGCCCTCCGAAGGATCGAGGTACACATTGGAGCACGCGTACCCTGGCGCCCCAAGTTGGCGTAAGCGCCGAGAGCGTTCGGCGCATCTGGGCACATTCTGGAGAAAGTCGCGAAAGCGAACTAGACTTTGGCGGCACTACACTAGCTTGGAGAAGAGAGGAGCCCCGGTCGCGATCGACTCTTTATTCGGAGGCCGCCCGCGGGCGCCTCAAAGTCGGCCTACAGATCCACGCCGGGGCTCCCCACAGGGGCCCTCCGCCAACACCACATTCCCGAACCCAGATTGTAAATTCGCACCCAAGTGACTGCCCGACTGGAGGTTCGCGTGACTCGAAGCTCTCAAATCCTGGGAGGCGACACACCTTCTGTCCCTCGAAACTCCTTCATTGGAGACTTGAGCGAACCTGCCAAGACCCGGAGAGTAGTTCTGTACAGGGAGGCTGGCCGATGCCACCTCGATCGTTTCCAGGCTCCGTACCGAGTCCCGCCGGGGGTGCTGAATTCGTCCTTGCTCGTTTGCTCAGGCCGCGGGCTTTATGCGGCGGTTCGGGGGGGAGGGCGGCTCAACGGCGTAGTGGCGCCGCTCCCGAGCGATGCTGAACATCAGGCACAGCATTTCGCGCGCGATCGCCACGACAACCGGCAGCTTCTTGCCGCCGGTACGCGCTACCTGCCGCACGAAGCGGTCGCGGAACATTCCGTCGCTAGCACGAGCTCCGGGTGACGCGGATGCGCAGGTAGACGAGCAACATACCGAACGTGCGCCGGTTATTTGCTCCCGCCCGCTCCCGCGCCATCCGGGACCGCGACCGCTCCCCTGCGAGATTGCCGCCCCAGGCGCCAGTGGCAGCGCGCCCGCCGTCGTGGCGCGCGGCACGGGCTCGCACCCGAACTTCCGGATCGTGCATGGCTGGAGGCGCGCGGCTGCCCCGGCGCCTCATGCCGACGAGCCAGGGGCGCGCCCCAATGCACACAGGGAGCACGGCTCCGCAGGCGCCTTACCGTAGTATACACCCTTGACGTATCCGCAACACTGTTTTAACGTTCTAGCGGAAATCGTCCCCTAAACAGAGCCGCCACAGGCCCCGCTCGGCACAGCGACCGAGTCCGGGGCCTTTTGCGTGCCCCCCTACCGCGGGAGATGTCCCGCGTTCACAACCCGACATCGGCCGGCAGAGGCCTCCCCCGGCAGAACGACCGGGCGGGGCCGCTCGTGTCCCGCACAGCCGGAGATCGCCCGGAGCTCCGCCCGGCAGGGCGCCGGGAGCGGGGCATCCTCAACTACCCCACTGACGAGAACCGACACGTGATCGAAACGCCGAGCTGGACGGTGGAGATCCCCACGCTGGTGGGGGGCGGCGTAGGAGTGACCGTGCTGCTCCTGGCCCTGGTGGAGCGCCTGCGCCGCACCTTCGCCACTCGACAGGATCTGAACGGCTTCGGCGACCGCCTGATGGCGCTGCAGAGCCTTTACCTGCAGGTGCGCGAGGCCGCCGACGAGGCGCGCGCGCGCACCGCCGCCACCGAAGCCGAACAGCGCCACCAGTGGGAGAGGATCGCCGAGCAGGTGATCCGCCCCCTGGAGCGCATCACCGACAAGCTGGAAGGGGTGGCCGAGATCCAGGCCGCGCAGGCCTCCGCCCTGGAGCACATCGGCTACCGCCTGGACCGCGCCGACGGACAGGGCGCGCCGCGTACCATTCAACCGAGGAACCGACCATGAGATCGATCCGCGCGCGGCTCGCCGCGATCGTCGCCGGCTACCTGCTGGCGATGCTGACCACCCGCGGGGTGGCCGAGGTCACCCCCGAGCTGGCGGCCAACGTACAGGCGTGGGTGGACCACACCTTCGAGGTGGTGCTCTTCCTGGGCTACGCCGTGATCCACCCCTGGATCCAGAAGCGGTGGAACCCCACCGGCGCCTACACGGGCGAGGCCGCGCGCCGGTTGGAGACGGTGGCGCATGTGTCTCGCGGGACGTGATGAAAGTGCCCAGTGCCGAGTGCCTAGTGCCTACTACTGAACAGCAGTTCACTGAGCACTGAGCACTGAGCACTAGGCACTAGGCACTAGGCACTAGGCACTAGGCACTAGCGACTTGACGCGAATTGTGGCGCGGAGTACGTTGTTCGCACCCGCACCACAGGCAGGGGTCCGGAGGCTCCGGACACCCGCCACCGCCCCACCGGCCCCGCCCCCCATGGGCGGGCGCCACACACCGCAAAACCCAGAGGGAGCACCGCAATGCGCAACACCGGCACCGTCAAGTGGTTCAACGACGCCAAGGGCTTCGGCTTCATCACCCCCGCGGACGGCGGGAAGGATTGCTTCGTCCACTACTCCGCCATCGTGGGGCAGGGCTTCCGCACGCTCGCCGAGGGCGACCAGGTGGAGTACAAGCTCGTGAACGGCGAAAAGGGCCCGGCCGCGGCGGAGGTGGAGCGCGTGGGGGCGAAGGGCTGACACGGACCCGGCTCGCCCGGGAACGCAGAGGCACGGAGACAGCTCCGTGCCTCTGCTTCGTTTACTGCCGGCAGGGGGCGTTGGGATCCTGGCGTGGCCCGTCCACCACCAGGCGCTGCGGGCGGTCCGCGATGGCGAAGGCGATGTCGCCGACGAAGGTGGCCACGCGGGTGAGGCCGTCGTAGTCGATGTACTGCGGCTCGTCGCCCACCTGGTGGTAGTCCACGTGGTAGCCGCGCGAGAAGTAGGTGATGGGGATGCCGTAGCGCGCGTACATGACGTGGTCGCTGCGGCAGTAGCGGTTCAGCGGGTGCCCGGGCGCGTCGAAGGAGTAGTCGATCTCCATCCGCTCGGGGCGGCGGGCGTTGAGCGAGTCGATGGTGGCGCCCAGCTGGGTGGAAAGGCGCCGCGAGCCGATGAGCTGGATGTAGCGCGGGCCGCCGCCGCGGATGTCCTCCGCCCGGCCGCGCCCCACCATGTCCATGTTGAGCGCCGCCACGATGGAATCGCGCGGCACCGTGGGATGGTCGGTGAAGTGCTGCGACCCGAAGAGGCCCGCCTCCTCGGCCGTGTGCGACATGAAGAGGATGGAGCGGCGCGGGCGGCGGGGCGCGGCGGCCATGGCCTCCGCGATCTCCAGCAGGGCCACGGTGCCGCTTCCGTCGTCGTCCGCGCCGTTGAAGACGGAGTCGCGGCGCGTGCCCCCGTGCGCCCGGCGCATGCTGTCCGCCAGCGCGCGGATGCGGGCCGCCTGCCGGGCATTGGGCTCCGCGACGCGGTCGTTCGCCCCCTGCGGCCGCATCACCCGGTTGAAGGCGCGCACCGAGTCGTGGTCCAGCAGCGCCGTGGTCCCCACGTGGTCGTTGTGGGCGCTCACCACCACGTACTGCCCGCGCAGCAGCGGGTCGCTCCCCCGCAGCACGGCGACCACGTTGCGGGCGGGATGCTCCGCCGGCTGCTCCCCGAAGGAGAAGGCGCCCGTCACCGTGCGCCCCGCCGCGCCCGGACGCAGCCCCGCCGGCGCCGCGCCCAGCAGCCG
>CADCTW010000142.1 GCA_902805735.1 uncultured Gemmatimonadota bacterium
GCGGCGCCGCGAAGACGCCGGCGCCCGCCACCGGTGCCGCGGGGGCGGCCGTGGGCTCGGCCGGGGCGCGGTAGGCCACGGTGCGCGTGGCGGTCTGCCCGTCCTTGTACGCGTTCAGCTCCCACCGGCCGCTGGCGGGAAGGGGAAGGTAGGCGATGAACGCGCCGTTGGGCGCCACCGGCACCGGCGTGCCGTTGATGGTGAGCGCCGCGCCCCCCGTCCCCACCGAGCCGTAGATGAAGGTGGAGTCCAGGCGCGGGCGCGCGGCGTCGGCCCCCGGGTTGATCACGCGGATCGCCAGCGGCCCTTCCACGCGCGGGATGGGCGGCAGCCCCTGGGAGAGCGGCACGTACTCGAGCACGGCCCGCACGCCGGGGCGCGCGGACGGCCCGCTCGCGGCCCCGCCCCCCGCACCGGGGGCGCAGGCGGCGGCGAGCATCAGGAGGACGACGGACGAGCGCAGGGGGGCAGACCGGGTCAACACGGGCTCCTGTGGATGCCGATGGTTCAGGGCGCGGGCGCCGGGGACGGCCGCGCGCAGCCCGCCCAGCCGGTGCAAGGGACGCGCCGGAGCGGCATTGGACCCTTGCGCTCGCACATGATGTCGTGTAGCGTACCTGTTCATCCGTTTCATGCGCAGCGCCCCCACGCCCGCTCCTCCCCGGGCGGGCTTCCCCGCGTCTCCACGAAAGGACAGGTACATGCACGCCCAACGCGCCACCGTTCGGATCTCCCTGGCCGCGCTGTTCGCGCTCGCGGCCTGCTCGGACCAGTCCAACCCCGCCGCGCCTTCCGAGCCTGCGGCGGCGCGGGCCGCGCAGCCCATCCCCAGCCGCGCGCAGGAGCGGCCGGGTACGTGGGTGGAGCGCACGGACGCGCAACTCTGGGCCGCCATCGCCGCGGCGGACGGCAACGCGGCGGTGGGGCTCAAGGCGCCGGGGGCGGTGCGCGGGGTGTACCGGGGCCGGGTGCTGGTGGGGCGCGGCGACTGGTCGCGGGGGCGCGCGGCCGTGGCGGCGCAGCCGGGCGTGACGCTGGTGAGCGTGGACGACCTGCTCCCCAACATGGAGGTGCGGCTGAGCGGGCCGGAAGCCCTGGCCGCCCTGCGCCGCCTGCCGTTCGTGGACTACGTGGAGCCCACCATGGTGGACGACGGGATGCAGGACTTCGCGGGCGTGGGCGGGTGCGGGTGGGGGAGCACGTGGACGGGCGACCGGCAGTACACCGCCTCGGGCGACATCTACTCGCAGAAGCTCACCGCCATGCGCATCCCGGACGCGTGGACGCTGACCGGCGGGGCCGGGGTCACCATCGGGCTCACGGACACGGGGATCTCGTCCGCGCAGGGGCAGTTCACCAGCACCTTCGCCACGGGCGAGAGCACCGGACGCACCCTGAAGCTCCTCAAGATCTCGTCACAGAGCAGCGTGTACGACGCGTGCGGCCACGGCACGCGCATGGCCGGCATCATCGCCGCGCCGCGGGACGGGCGCAGCGTGGGCGGCATCGCCTACCGCTCCAACTTCGTGAGCGTGCGCCAGGCGGACGGGGTGGCGGCGGTCTCCAGCAGCGACGCCAAGGCCAGCGTGCGCACCGCGGCCCAGAACGGCGCGCGCATCGTGGTGATGGCGTGGGAGTCGCTCAACTGGTACTGGCAGGTGTCGGACGAGATCGAGTACTGGCACTACAACTCGCAGCTCCTCTTCTTCGGCGCGGCGGGGACGAGCGGGTGCTGGGACGGCATCCTGGACAGCAACGTCGTCTTCCCGGCGGACATGCCGGAGGTGGTGGCGGTGACGGGCGTGACCTACCCCGGCGGCGGGGTGCCCTGCGGCATCCACTACGGCAGCGACGTGGAGCTGACGGCGTACCTGGACGTCCCCAGCACGGGCCAGTACACGGGCGACGTGGTGGAGATGGGCGGCAGCTCCAACGCCACCGCGGTGGTGGGCTCGGTCGCGGCCCTGGTCTGGTCGCGCAACCCCGGCCTTTCCCGCGACGCCGTCCGCCAGCGCCTGATCCAGACCGCCGCGTATTATCCGAACCGGCACCCGGAGGAGGGGTACGGGGTGGTGAACGCGTATCGTGCGGTGACGGGGTACTGAGTGCGTGCCGAGGGGGGCCCTCACCCCCCCGACCCCCGCTCTCCCAATACTGGGAGAGGGGGGCGCACTCCGGCCATCCAGCCGCGCCCCGGGCTTCGCGAGGGCCGCGGGCGCGGAGGGGCCGCTTCGCCGGAGGGAGGGTGGTCGGGGGGTGAGGGCGCGAAAGTAGCGGAACGGCGGGGAATGGGGAACGGGGAGGAAGCTGGCGGAGCGCTGAAAGGGGCCCTCACCCCCCCGACCCCCGCTCTCCCAATACTGGGAGAGGGGGGCGCATTCCGGCCATCCAGCCGCGCCCCGGGCCCCGCGAGGGCTGCGGGCGCGGAGGGGCCGCTTCGCCGGAGGGAGGGTGGAAATCGCCCCCTCTCTCGATAACGAGCGGCGCAGCCTCTCCTGTTATCGGGAGAGGGGGTCGGGGGGTGAGGACCCCCTCAGCACGCGCCCGTTCCCCGCGGTCACAGCTGTATATCCCCGCCCGGATCGTGCTGCTTCAGCCGGGCGAGCTGCTCGCGGGAGGCACGCAGGGCGGCGTCGGTGGCGGCGCGGTCGATGGAAAGAAGCAGGGTGGATGAAGCCGCACCGGCGGTGCGCTCCACCGTTACAATGTCGCCTTCGCGCACCTCGTCCGGGAGCAGCCAGGCAGGGAGGTGGAGGAGCACGCCGCTCTCGTCTTCCACGGCGGCGATTCCTTCCTCGATGCTGTCTACGGTCCAGGTCCGGTTCATTCGCTCCTCCCGCGGGGAAGTTATGCCAGGGATCGGAAGGCGTGGCGCAAAGTTATACGTGCGAAGTCCCAGGTCCCGAGTGAACCGCTGGTGAGCAGATAGGAACAGGCACTAGGCACTAGGCACTAGGCACTTCCGACACGACGCACTCGGGTTCTCCACAACCGTAATCGAAAGCGTCCGACGGGCGCCGTGGCCCATAGCTATCCACACAGCGGCGCATCCGCAAGCGAGATCCGGGCGGTCACCGGAACTTTCGTGGCACGCCTGGTTACCCCTTCCGGACACGCTCCGCATCCACCCCTCCCGGCGGCCTCATCCATGAGCCTCACCTCATCGCCTCGCCCCCAGGGACCGTCCACCAGCCGCCGCCCCCGCGTGCCCCCCGCCATCACCCGCGGCTCCGAAGCCATCCCCGCCCTCTCCGTGGTCGAAGAGATCCCGGGAGACCTGGGCGTGGTCCTCTGGCGCAGCGTACGCAACGTCGTGCTCTGGGCCCGGACCCCCGCCGACAAGCGCGCCAGCCTCTTCGACGCGGGCGCCGCCGACATGCGCGCGGCCGAGCTGGCGCGCATCGGGCCGGACGCGGAGCTGCTCGCCCCGCTCTCGGTGGTGGTCACGCTGCTGGAGAACCCGGGCCAGGTGGAGGTGCGGCGGCTGGTGAACGCCTGCCGCCGCATCGCGTCGTGGGCCGAGGGGCAGGGGGCGCTGGGCACGGCGCTGGAGTTCACCCAGGCCGCCGCCCTCGCCCGCCCCGACTCCGCCCCGCTGGCCTTCGCGGTGGGGCGGCTGGCCCGCCGCCGCGCGGAGTACGACCGGGCGGAGAGCTGGTACATGCGGGCCGTCGTGCAGGCGCGCCAGGCGGGCGACTGGAGGTCGTACGCGCTGGCGTTCTCGGGAATCGGCAACATGTACGTGCGGCGCGGCAACTACCGCGTCGCACGCAAGGCGTTCGTGCGCTCCCTGCGCGCGGCGCGGCGCCACCGCATCCGCGACGTGTGCGCCATGGCGTACCACGACCTCTACCTCTGCCAGGCGGACACGGGCGAGGGCGCGACCGCCGGGCCGCTGGCCGAGCAGGCGTTCCGCGCGTACGGCGCGTCGCACCCGCACCTGCCGAGGTTGGCGTACGACGTGGCCTACAACTGGGTGCAGTTGGGACATTTCCACCCCGCGGCCCGCGTGGCGGAAACGCTCCTCCCCCACTTCGGCGGCCCTACGGAGCGGGCGCTCGTGCTGGGCCTGCTGGCGTGGGCGGCCGGCGGCGCGGGCGAGCGGAACGTGTTCGAAGACGCCGCGCACGCAGTGGAGGAGATGATGATGGAGATGACTCCCATCGAAGGGTTCACGGGCGCGCTGCTCGGTACGGCCCACGGCGCGGCCAGCCTGGGCGACCACGAGCGGGCGATGGCCGCGGCGGAGCGAGCGCGCGAGCTCGCGCGGAACCGGCGTGAGGGGCGGGTGGAGCTCGCAGCTGAGGCCGTGCTGGACGCGGCGAAGGCGAAGCGCGACTCGGTTCCGGCTGCGGCCGCGCCGGAGGCGTACGCGCTCGCCGAAAAGTTCGTGCGCGCCCTGGCTGGATCGGCGTCCTAGTTCCCGCTTCCCATCCCGTGTCCGCCGACAATCTTGACCGTGTCCGGCGGGGTCTGGGTGGTCGAGGTGCGCAGCTCCTGCCGCGGAGCGGTGATCGACGAGCTGCAGGCGCCGAAGAGCAGGGCGGAGCACAGGACGAGCGCGAGCTTCTTCATGGGAGACTTTCTCGTGAAGGAGGGGTGATTTCGCTGCGGGGGTATGCCCGGAAAGGTAAAGTTTCCTATCGGGTGGGGTCCGACGCGGCCGGCAACGAATCGCATATTTGCGGACTTCTTGCGATATGTGCACCGTTCTGGTGCGGGCGTCCGCCCCAGTATGCTATGGAAGAGGGGAGCGGCGCGACCCGAATGGTGGCCCGCGAACCATTCCGGGGTGCGCGCGGGCGGCAGGGACGGAGGGGTGCCCTGGGTGGCTTGACGCGTGCTCCGGGCGGGCGGTAAAGTTCAGGCATGAACGAAGCTCCCGACCCTTGTACGCCGCGCGTACGCGAGGCGCTGATGGCGCTGCTGAACGCGGGCGCCGAGGTGGAGGCGCGGCTGGAGCGCAGCCTGGAGCCGATGGGGCTGTCGCTGGCCAAGATGGGCGCCCTCCACACCCTGCTGGAGGCCGACGAGCCCATCCCGCTGGGCCAGCTCGCCGAGCGGCTCTGCTGCGTGCGCTCCAACGTCACCCAGCTGGTGGACCGCCTGGAAGCCGACCGCCTGGTGCGCCGCGTTCCCGACCCCGCGGACCGCCGCAGCGTGCGCGCGGAGGTGACGGAAGAGGGCCGTGCCCGCTTCGCCGCCGCCGTGGGCGCGCGCGAAGCCGCCGAAGCCGAGCTCCTCTCCGGCTTCGCGGACGACGAGCTGGAGCGGCTGGCCGGGTGGTGCCTGCGGGTGGCGGAGCGGGCGGGCTGAATGAGGCGAGGGGCGCGATGATCTACATCTCCCAGGACCCCGAGCCCTGGAACGACGACCTGGAGGCCGACTTCCCGCTGGGCGACGGGGTGGCGGACACCAGCGCGGTGGTGCAGTGCCCCTACTGCGGCGAGGCGGTGGAGATCGCGCTCGACCCCGGGAGCGGGACGCGGCAGGGATACGTGGAGGACTGCCAGGTTTGCTGCCGCCCCTGGCACGTAACCGTGGTCTACGGCCCCGACGGCGCCGCCGAGGTGTCGGCCGAAGCGGCGGACGGCGAATAACGGCAGGCACACACAGAGACACAGAGGCACAGAGAAAGAACGTCTTCTCTGTGCCTCTGTGTCTGCGTGTGAGGCCCTTTAGTTGTCGCGGCCCTTGTTGAGGAAGGGGATGCCCTGCAGCATCCAGCCCGGAGCCGGGCGGTCCTTGAGGTGGTGATCGAAGAACTGCATCATGCGGATGGCCAGGTCGATCTGGTTGGCGCGCTTGGTCGGGTTGTGCTCGTCGCCGTTGTAGTTGATGAGGTACACTTCCTTCCCCAGGCGGCGCAGCGCCACGAACATCTCGATCCCCTGGTACCAGGGCACCGCGCCGTCCGCGTCGTTGTGCATGATCATCAGCGGCGTGGTGACGCGGTCCGCGGCGAAGAGCGGGGAGTTCTCGATGTACAGCTCGCGGTTCTGCCAGGGGGTGGCGCCGATGCGGCTCTGGCCGCGCTCGTACTGGAAGGCGCGCGCGAGCCCCGTCTGCCAGCGGATGCCGCCGTAGGCGCTGGTCATGTTGGCCACCGGCGCCCCCGCCATCGCCGCGCGGAACATGGGGGTGCGGGTGATCATGTAGGCCACCTGGTACCCGCCCCACGACTGCCCCTGGATCGCCACCCGCGCCGAATCCACGAAGCCGCGCGCCACCAGCGACTTCACGCCGGGGACGATGGAGCGCATCGCGCTCTGCCCCGGGTAGCCGGTGGTGTAGTGGATGTCCGGCATGAACACCAGGTAGTCGTTGGATGCGTACAGCGTGGGCTGGATCGTGTTGCGCGGCACGTCCATCCGGTACTGGTGGAGGTTGTCCGAGAGCGACTCGTAGAAGTACACCACCATCGGGTACTTCTTCGCGGGATCGAACCCTTCCGGCCTGTACAGGAGCCCCTGCAGCTCCGCCCCATCTTCCGAGCGCCACTTCACCAGCTCCACCGTGGGCCAGCGGTAGCGCGACTGCTGCGGGTTGGCCGCGGACATCCGCCGCGCGTCCGTGAACGACGGGCCGCTCACCCACAGGTCCGGCGACTCGGCCACCGTCTGCCGGGTCCACAGGTACACCTCCGCGTCACGGGCGCGGGTGGGCGCGCCGACCTGCCGGTCCTCCATCGCCAGCATCACGGGAGCGGCGTTGGAATCCAGCCGGTCACGAAAGAATCCGCTGGCCTTGGTCTCCTCGTTGAAGGCGCGGAGAAGGAGCGGCTGGCGCGGGTCGATGGCGCGCTCGTCCGGGTCCAGATCCACCCAGCGCAGCACCATCTTGCCGCGGCGCCCGGCGGAGTCGGTCACCATGCGGGCGGAGCGGCGGCCGGCGGGGTCCAGCTCCCACACGTCGTAGCGGTCGTACACCAGCACCGAGCGGTCGCCCTCCGTCCACCCGGCGACGCCCCAGGGCGCGGGGTCGGAGGGGGTGTCCCACGTCTCCTGGTCGAAGCGCGTGGCCAGGCGCCCGGTCAGGTCGGTGGCGCGCCCGGTGGTGTTGTCGAAGGCGTGCCAGCGGCGGTCGCGCCCGAAGTAGAGGACGAAGCGCCCGCCCGGAGAGAGCTGCGGGTCGAAGGGGAGGCGCTCGGCCACGCGGCGGCGCGCGCCGGTGCGGGTGTCGATGGTGTACACGTCCGCCCCGCCCTCGCCCCACATGGCCGGGATGGCGTGGCGAATCTCGTCGCTCGCCACGGCCACGCGGCCGTCCTCGGAGAGGAGCACGCCGCGCAGGGTGTCGCTCCCGATCACCACCGCGCGTCCGCCGGGGCGCACGACGGCCACCCAGGCGCTGTCGCGGTCGCGGGATGCCTCCACGCGCTGCTGGGGCTGGAGCCGCGCGTCGCGGTAGTTCCACAGGTCGAAGACGGCGCGCTCCGCCAGCGAGTCGGCGGGCACGGAGTCCGGGGCGACGGGGAGGACGCCGAAGACCAGCGTCCCGCCGTCCCGGGTGAAGCGGATGCGTCCGCGCTCGGCCACCCGGCGCCCGCTGCCCACGCCGTCCGCATCCACCAGGGGGCGCGCCCGCGGCTCGCCGCCGAGGGTGGCGTGGTAGAGGACCGCGCCCGGCTTGCCGCCGCCGGCCGGATCGGCGGTGAAGGCGGCCTGGCGCCCGTCGTCGCTGAAGGTGAGGCCGCGATAGCTCCCAGCGCCGGCCCGCAGCGTGTGCGTGCGCCCGCCCGCCAGGTCGCGCACGTACGCCCCGTCGCGCTCCGCCCGCCGCGCGGATACGGTGTAGCCCAGCCAGCGCCCGCCCCGGTCGAAGGCGAAGGCCGTCACCTCCTCGATGCGCGTCTCATCCCCCGTCTGCAGGTCGCGCAGCACCAGGGTGGAGCCCAGCTCCTTCTTGGCGGCCCCGCGCGGGGTGGAGTCGGGGCTCACGGGGCGCGGGGTGCCGCCGGGCGTGGCGGCGGCTGCCGGGAGCTGCGCCGGCGCGACGGTGTCCCGCGGCGTGGAGGTGCTGTCCGACTCCAGCAGGTAGGCCAGCCAGCGCCCGTTCCGCTCCGGCATCCGGAACGACTTCACCCGCGGCACGGTGGAGACGCGCCCGTCGGGGAGGGCCATGATCCCCAGCGAGGGCTTGGGCATGTCCGCGGGCTTGCGGCGCTCGCGGCGAGCGCGCTCCCACTCCGCGCGGGATGCTTCGATGTTGAACACCGCCCAGCGCCCGTCGGCGGAGAGGACGGCGGGGGAGGGGCGATAGCCGGCCTCGGGCCCCGTGGCGCCGGCGCGCGTCTGCGGGCGCCCGATGTAGCCGCGCGTGTGGCGCAGCTCGGGCCCGCCGGCGGCGGAGCGCACCACCACCTCCCCATCGCCCACCTGCGGCGCCAGCGTGTAGACCACCCAGCGCCCGTCGCGCGACAGGCTGGGGCTGCTCACCGACCTCCACTGGTCGAAGTCGGCGGGGGTGAGGGCGCGCCGTGCGTCCTGCGCCGCGGCCGGAACGGCCCCGATCCACAGGGCGGTCAGAAAAAGGGAAGCTCTGCGTTTCATACGTCCCGATGCCTGCGGAAGAGGGTGCCGGCGGAACCCCGGGGTGGTGAACAAGCGTATACGTAACGGGGGTCCGGGGTGGCGGGCAAGACGGTGGCGCGCGACGGGGACAGGTTTTGCATGGGGAAGGAAGTGCCGAAGTGCCAAGTGCCAAGTGCCAAGTGCCTAGTGCCCAGTAACTGCAGGTGAGCATTCAGCGCTCAACGGCCCGGGACTTCTGTTACTAGGCACTAGGCACTCGGCACTCGGCACTAGGCACTAGGCACCTGGCACTTCGTATCTAACCTTCCGACCGCGCCCAGCCCTGCCCATGCAACTTCTCGTCATCCGCCACGCCATCGCCGAAGACCGCGATCACTGGTCCTTTTCCGGGCGCCCCGATGGGGAGCGGCCGCTCACGCAGGACGGGAAGAAGAGGATGCGGAGAGGGGCCGCGGGGCTGCACGGGCTGGTGCCGCGCATCGACATGCTGGCTTCGTCGCCGCTGGTGAGGGCGCAGGAGACGGCGGCCATCGTCGCGCGGGAGTACGGGGGGATGGCCGTGGAGACGGTGCCGGAGCTGGCGCCCGAGCGCGCGGCGGACGACCTCCTCCCCTGGCTGCGCGGGCACGGACCCGACGCGTGCGTGGCGGTGGTGGGGCACGAGCCGGGGCTGGGGTTCCTGGTGGGATGGCTGCTGACCGGGCGCCACGAGACCTTCGTGGAGCTGAAGAAGGGGGGGGCGTGCCTGCTGGAGTTCGACGACCCGCCCGCGGCGGGGAACGCCACGCTCCTGTGGGCGCTGGCGCCGGGGCACCTCCGCAAGCTGGAGCACGCCCGGTGACCGACCGCTCCACGCTCCCGGGACTCCCGGCGGAGATGGCCGTCCGCTGGGTGGCGGTGGGCCTGCTGGACGAGGCCGCGGCCGCCCACGCCGGGCTGCACGACCCCGCGCAGCCCAACGCGCTGCACGCCTTCCGTGTGGCGCTGCGCCGGCTGCGGAGCACCCTGCGCGCCTACCGCGACCTGCTGGGCGAGGACGTGCGCGGCAAGGACCGCCGCCTCCTGCGCGACCTGGCCCGCGCCACCGGCGACGCCCGAGACGCGGAGGTGCAGGCCGAGTGGCTGGCCGCCCGCCTCGCCAAGGCGCGCGGCGCCGAGCGCGACGCGGTCAAGGAGGCGCTGGAGCAGGCGAGGGCGCGCGTGGCGGAGACGCAGGAGCAGCTCCGCGGGAGCGTGGGCCACTTCCCGGCCGAGCGCGAGCGGCTGGGCCGCCGCCTCCGCCGCTACCGGACGGAGCTGCGGGCCCCCGAGCCGCCGGGCGGGCCCCTCTTCCGCACCGAGCTGGCGGCCCGCCTGCGCGTGGAGGCGGACGACGTGGCGGCGAAGCTGCTCGCCATCACGGACGAGGAGCACCAGGAAGAGGCGCACCTGGCCCGCATCTCCCTCAAGCGGCTCCGCTACCTCCTGGAGCCCGTGCGCGACGCGGTGCCCGGCGCGCGCGAAGTGCTCCGCGAGCTCAAGGCGCTGCAGGAGCGGCTGGGGGAGATGCACGACGCGCACGTGATGCTGGGCCAGGCCTCGATTGCCCTGGCGGACGCGGAGGCGGAGGACCCGGAGGCGGTGCGCGGCGCCCGCGCCCTGCGCCAGCGGCTGGGCGAGGAGCGCACGGAACACTTCGCCACGCTCCAGGAGAAGTGGCTCTTCGGCGCGGCGGACGCGTTCCTGGGCCGGGTGCGGGCGCTGGCGGGGGAGCTGGAGGGCGCCGGGCCGGAGCGCGAGATCGAGCGGAAGTTCCTCCTCAGCGCCATGCCGAAGCTGACCGGCGTGGAGGTGGAGATCCGCCAGATCGAGCAGGGCTACCTCCCCGGCGACCGCCTGGCGGAGCGGGTGCGCCGGGTGAAGACCCCCGCGGGCACCCGCTGGTACCGCACGGTGAAGCTGGGCGCCGGCGTGTCGCGCATCGAGGTGGAGGAGGAGACCACCGAGCGCATCTTCCGCACGCTGTGGTCGCTCACCCGCGGACGCCGCGTGCGCAAGCGGCGCTACGCGGTGCCGGACGGGGGCCTGGTCTGGGAGATCGACCGCTTCCGCAACCAGCGCCTGGTCCTGGCCGAGGTGGAGCTCCCGGCCGAGGACACGCCCGTGGAGATCCCCGCCTGGCTCGCCCCCGTGCTGGTGCGCGAGGTGACCGGGGACCCGGCGTACGTGAATTTGAATCTGGCGAGATAGGGGAGAAGTCCCCAGTGCCTAGTGCCAAGTGCCGAGTAACAGAAGTCCTGGGCTGAGTGCTCACTTGCAGTTACTAGGCACTGGGCACTAGGCACTAGGCACTAGGCACTCGGCACTCGGCACTCGGCACTCGGCACTCGGCACTAAATCGCCCCACCGGGTCGCGCGGATTGCGTATCGCTTCTTCCACCTGCCAGGCCCGCAAACGAGGCTTCATGCGCTTCCTCTTCATCGCCGCGCTCCTTTTCCTATCCGGGTGCGCCGGGCTGGGCCGCGGGCCGCGCAATCCGTTCGCGCTGGACGCGCGCCTGCCCAGCGACACCATGGTGCGGGTGGGGCGGCTCAACAACGGGCTGACGTACTACGTGCGTCCCAACCGGGAGCCCAACGCCCGCGCCGAGCTGCGCCTGGTGGTCAACGCCGGGTCGGTGCAGGAGACGGACGAGGAGCGCGGGTACGCGCACTTCGTGGAGCACATGGCCTTCAACGGCACCCGCCGCTTCTTGCAGCACCAGATCGTGGACTTCATGGAGCGCGCGGGGATGCGCTTCGGGCCCGACGTGAACGCGTACACCTCGTTCGACGAGACCGTGTACATGCTCACCATCCCCACGGACAGCGCGCGGCTGCTGGGCACGGGGCTGGACATCCTGGAAGACTGGGCCTCGGGGATCTCCTTCGACACGGCGGAGGTGCGGCAGGAGAAGGGCGTGATCGTGGAGGAGTGGCGTCTGGGGCGCGGGGCGGGGCAGCGGCTGCAGGACCGGCACCTGGGAGCCCTCTTCGGCCGCTCGCGCTACGGCACGCGCCTCCCCATCGGCACGCCGGAAAGCGTGCAGCGGGCGCGCGCCGAGGGGCTGCGCGCCTTCTACCGCCGCTGGTACCGCCCGGAGCTGATGGCCGTGATCGCCGTGGGCGACTTCGACCCCGTGAAGACGGAGGCGATGATCGTGGAGCGCTTCGGCCGCATCCCCGCGGCCGACACCTCCGCGCCGCGGCGCTTCTCGTATCCGGTGACCCCCCCGGCCGGCACCCGCTACTCCATCGCCGCCGACCCGGAGGCCACCTCCTCCACCGTGACGGTGGTGCACACGGCCCCGGCGCGCGCCCGGCGCACGGTGCGCGAGTACCGGCAGTCCATCATCGACATGCTGTACGGCGGCGTGCTCAACGACCGCCTCAACGAGGTCACCCAGCGTCCCGGCGCGCCCTTCCTGGACGTCTCCTCCGTGAGCGGGTCGCTGGTGCGGACGCTGGACGCCTACTTCCTCACGGCGCGCTTCCCCGAGGGGGGCACGGAGCGGGCGCTGGCCGCGCTGCTCGCCGAGGCGGAGCGGGCCGCGCGCTTCGGCTTCACTCCGGCCGAGCTGGCGCGCGAAAAGGCCGAGCTGCTGCGGTCGTGGGAGCAGATCCACCGCGAGCAGGGGATGACCACCTCCGCGCAGTTCGCGGGGCAGTACGTGGGGCACTACCTGTACGGCGGTCCGCTGCTCACCGTGGAGACGGAGTACCGGCTGCAGCGGGCCCTGCTCCCGGAGATCCGCTCCTCGGAGGTGAGCGCGCGCGCGCGGGCGTGGCTGGGGGGGCGCAGCCGCTCCATCCTGGTGAGCATCCCCGAGCGCGCCGGCGCCGCCCGGCCGGACAGCGCCCGCCTGGCCGCCGTCACCGATTCCGTGGCGCGCGCCCGCCTGGCCCCCTACACCGAGACGGTCTCCACCGCGCCCCTCCTCCCCAATCCGCCGGCTGGCGGGCGGGTGGTGTCGGAGCGGCGCATCGAGGCGGTGGGCGTCACGGAGTGGGTGCTCTCCAACGGCGTGCGGGTAGTGATGAAGCCCACCCAGTTCCGCCAGGACGAGATCGCGCTGGCCGGACGCAGCCCCGGCGGCTCGTCGCTGCTGGAAGATGCCGACTACCTGCACGGCGCCACGGCCGCGGCGGCGGCGCAGGTGGGAGGCGTGGGGACCCTCACGGTGGTCGAGCTGGGGAAGCGCCTGGCGGGGAAAACGGCAAGCGTGGGCGTGGAGATCGGCGAGCTGAGCGAGTCCGTCTCCGGCTACGCCGCCCCGCGCGACGTGGAAACGATGTTCCAGCTCGTCTACCTCTACTTCACGGCGCCCCGCCACGACCCGGTGGCGTGGGAAGCGTACCGGGAGCGGGCCCGCGAGGCGTTCCGCGACCGCTCCGCCAGCCCGGAGGCGGTGTTCGGGGACACGCTGCGGGGGGCGCTCACGCAGGGGCACCCGCGCGCCCGCCCCCTGACCGCCGCCGCCGTCGATTCGCTGGACCTGGACCGCGCTCTGGCCGTGTACCGCGACCGCTTCAGCGACGCGGGCGACTTCACCTTCTACATGGTGGGCGCCTTCCAGCCGGACTCGCTGCGCCCCCTCGTGGAGCGCTACCTGGGCGGCCTTCCCGCCGCCGGCCGCCGCGAGACGCCGCTGGACCGCGGCGTGCGCCCGCCGGCCGGCGTGGTGCGCAAGTCGGTGCGGCGCGGGGTGGAGCCGCAGGCGCGCACCCAGGTGGTGTTCAGCGGGCCGGTGGTGTGGGAGCGGCGCAACGTGGCCCTCCTCCGCACCCTGGCGGACGTGCTGCAGATCCGCCTGCGCGAGCGGCTGCGCGAGGAGCTGTCGGGAACGTACGGCGTGGCCGTGGCCGCCTCCGCCCAGCGCGAGCCGCGCCCCGAGTACCGCTTCGTGGTGGACTTCAGCGCCGCCCCCGACCGCCTGGACGAGCTCTCCAGGGCCCTCTTCGCCGAGCTGGAGGCCGTGAAGCGCGGCGGCGCCACCGAGGCCGACCTGGCGAAGGTGCGCGAGCAGCAGCGCCGCGAGCGCGAGACCCAGCTCCGCGAGAACGACTTCTGGATGAGCCAGCTCGTGCAGTACGACCACTACGGCTGGGACCTGGCCGGCATCCTCGCCCCCCCGCTCTCCCAGACCTTCACCCCCGCCGACCTGCGGGACGCCGCGCGTGCCTACCTGGACACCAGCCGCTACGTGCAGGTGTCGCTCTTCCCCGAGAACAAATAGTCTCACACAGAGACACAGAGGCACAGAGAAAGAACGTTTTTCTCTGTGCCTCTGTGTCTCTGTGTGAGACTTCTTTTAGAGGGCCACGGGCTCCAGACGCACCCCGACGGCACGGTCCCGGCCGTCCAGCTTGGCACGGTACAGGGCCCGGTCGGCGGCCTCCAGGAGCGCCTCGGGGGTGGCGATCTCGCTGCCCACGGCGATCCCCGCGCTGGCGGTGACGCCGATGGTGGCGCCGCCGGGAACGGGGACGCGCAGCTCGGCCAGGTGGCGGCGGAAGCGGGCGGCGAAGGCCTGCGCGCCATCCAGCCCCGTGTCGCACAAGAGCACGGCGAACTCCTCGCCGCCGAAGCGGGCGGGGGTGTCGATGTTGCGCGCGCAGCTCCGCAGCAGGCGGCCGACGCGGGCCAGCACCAGGTCGCCCACGCCGTGGCCGTGCCGGTCGTTGACCTGCTTGAAGTGGTCCAGGTCCAGCATCACCAGCGCGAGGGAGCCGCCCGTGCGGCCCAGCCGGTCGCACTCGCGGCGCAGCGCCTCGTCCAGCACGTGGCGGCGGGCGAGCTCGGTGAGCGGATCCACCCGCGCGGTGGCCTCGGTGGTGGCCCACTTGCCGGCCGTGGCGATCCCCACGCACACCACGAAGACCAGGAAGCCGATCCAGAAGAGCGACGGCACGCCGGGGAGGATGCGGGCCACGGGGAGCCACGACACGTGCTCCGAGAGGAGGTCGTACATGACCGCCGCGGCAAAGGTGCCCGTGCCGATCCCCAGCACGCTGCCGTGCGGCCGGCCGCGCGGGCCGGCGCGCCAGGCCCGCGCCACCACGATCACGAGCCCCGCCATCAGCACCAGGTCCACCCATGGGCCGTACGCGGCCAGCGCGGCCAGCGGCAGCGAGGCGATCAGCGCGCACGCGGCGGTGGCGGCGGTGGTCAGCAGCACGTCGCGCCGGTGGAGCCGCAGGTCGAACAGGCGGTGCACCAGCGCCACGAAGGCGGGGATGGCCGCCGTCATCGCCCAGATGCCCACCCGGTACGAGTTGGCCCAGGGCACCAGCAGCTCCTGCACCGAGATGGAGAAGGTGGCGCCGTACACCGAGACCGCGCCGCACAGCAGCGCGAAGTACAGGTTCTCCCGCGCGCTGCGGCGGCGGAAGAAGAAGGCCAGGTGGTAGATGCCGATGGCCAAAAAGAACGAGACCAGCCCCCCGATCACCACGTCGCGCGGGGAGCGGCGCTGGGCCAGCACGTCGTAGCGCCCCACCCGCACGCCGCCCATCAGCCCGCCGTACGCGTAGCCGTTGTAGACGCGGATGGCCACCACGTGCCGGCCGCCCGCGCGCCGCGCCAGCGCCGAGTCCGGCACCAGCAGCAGGATGGGGGTCACCCCCTCCACGAAGTGCGGGGGAAAGCGCCCCGAGCCGCCCACCCGCACGCCGTTCCAGAACAGTTCGAACGCGTCGCCCACGGAGCCGAGCTGCACGCCCACGGGCCCGTCCGCCAGCTCGGCGGGAAGCTCCACCGAGCGGCGGTACCAGGCGTGGCCGTCGTAGCCGGGGGCGTGCAGCTCCCACTCGCCCGGAACCTGCACCACGGCCCACCCGGCGTCGGGGTGGCCGGGCGCGGCACGCGCGGGCGAATCGCCCGGGGCCCAGCGCCAGCCGCCGTCCAGGCGCAGCGGCTCGGGGCCGGAGGCGGCCAGCGCGCGGGGGACGAGGCACAGAACGATCGCGAGGAAAATGCGTGCGATCACGGGGAGGATGGGAGCGCGAAGCGGGGGATGGGGCGGGATCCCAACATAACCGGCGCGGGCCCGTGCCGTCAACGAAGCTCGCTGCGGGTGCGGACCTTGCTCACGCTCCCAGCGCGTCCTACGTTGGGCCGCCCTCAAGCCCTTGCGCGCACACCGCTTCACGGTACAAGGAACCCGAATGGCCAACCTCC
>CADCTW010000143.1 GCA_902805735.1 uncultured Gemmatimonadota bacterium
GCCGCGTCGTGGCGGACTACCCGCGCAGCCCCGAGGCCGCCGACGCGCGCCGCGAGCTGGCGGCGCCGCCGCGGAGCTGAGGCCGGTGCGCTGCCCGTTCTGCCACCACGGCGACGACCGCGTGGTAGACTCGCGCACCAGCCGCGAGGGCCGCGCCGTGCGCCGCCGGCGGGAGTGCCTGCGCTGCAGCCGGCGCTTCACCACGTACGAGTACATCGAAGAGCGCCCGCTGACGGTGCACAAGCGCGACGGCGAATCGGAGCCGTACGACCGGCGCAAGCTGCTGCTGAGCATCCAGATCGCCTGCGCCAAGCGGCCCATCACCCCCGCCGAGATCGACACGCTGGTGGAGGCGATCGAGCGGGAGCTGGACCACCGCGAAGAGGCGGAGGTGAGCTCCGAAGAGCTGGGGCAGATGGTGATGGAGCGGCTCCGCTCGCGCGATCACGTGGCGTACGTGCGGTTCGCGTCCGTGTACCGCAACTTCCAGGACCCGGAAGAGTTCTCGCGGGAGCTGCGCGACCTGGCGGCGCGCGTGGCCGAGACGGAGGTGCGCCGCTTCCAGCGCGAGCTGCCGCTGCAGCCGGACGAGGAAACCGAAGCGGCGGACGCGGGGTAAACATACGAACAGCGGGCCTCACACAGAGGCACAGAGACACGGAGGAGTTTTCCTCCTAACGGAGAGCGATGCTGAGACGGAAGTCGCCGGTCGGTGACGAGATGCCCTTCCTCGACCACCTCGAGGAGATGCGCTGGCGTCTGTTGTGGAGCCTGCTGGCGGTCGTGGTGGGGTCGGGGATCGGCTTCATGCTGGTGATGAAGCTGAACGTGCTGGGGATCCTCATCCAGCCCGTGCACCCGTTCCTCAACGGGGGGAAGCTCAAGTACCTGAGCCCCACGGAGCCGTTCTTCATCACGGTGAAGCTGGCCATCGTGGTGGGCTTCCTGCTGGCTTCTCCCATCGTCGTCTACCAGGTGTGGGCGTTCTTTGGGCCGGCGCTGCTTCCCAACGAGAAGCGGGTGATCGTGCCCGCGCTGTACATGGGGCTCGTGCTGTTCGCGCTGGGGGTGTACGCCGCGTACACGGTGGTGCTCCCCATGACGCTGAAGTTCACCATGGGCTTCCAGACGGAGGCGCTGGAGCAGGCCATCACGGTGGGGCCGTACCTGGACGTGGTCACGCGCACGCTGCTGGCCTTCGGGCTGGTGTTCGAGCTGCCGGTGGTGATCCTGATCCTGTCCGCGCTGGGGCTGGTGACGCCGGAGTTCCTGGCGTCGCGCCGCAAGCACGCCATCCTCATCATCACCGTGCTCTCGTCGCTGCTCACCCCCGGCGACGTCATCACGCTCACGCTGATGATGATGATTCCGCTGCTGGTGCTCTACGAGTTCAGCATCGTGCTCTCGCGCATGGTGTCGCGCCGCAGGATCGCGGCGGCGGCGGCGGCCGAGGCGTGAAGAATCGGTGAGGGCGCGGCGCGGGCGGTTCCGCTCCCCCGCGCCGGTGCTCAAATTCCTGCTGTACCCTTTCGCGGCCAAGCGTGAAACATAGAGCAGTCGTTCTCTCGTGCGCCGCCTTCGCGGCGCTTTCCATCCCCGTGCTGCAGGCGGCGGCGGGCGCCCCGGGCCCGCTGCGGCCGGGGTGGGCCGTGGCGCGCCCCCTGGCGGCGCTGGACACGGTGCCGGCGCTGCGCCGCGACACCACGCCCCGCGCCCGCCGGGACACCTCGGGCACGGCCCGCCGCGACACCTCGGGCACGGCCCGCAACGACACCACCCGCGAGCGCCCCCCCGCGCCGGCGGACACGCTGGTGGACCGCCTCCTCCAGCTGCAGGGCTACGTGCCCGTGGAGTACGCGGGCGACAGCGCGCAGTTCACGGGGGCAGACCGCACGCTGCGCCTGCGCGGCGACCCGCAGGTCACGCGCGAGGGGCGCACCCTCACCGCGCGCGACTCGCTGGTGTACCAGGAGCGCACCAATTACGTCGCCGCCTACGGCCTCCCCCGCGTTTCCGGCGGGGAAGAGGAGCCGATCGTGGGCGAGACGATGTTCTACGACCTGGAGCGCCGCCGCGCCTCGGTGCAGGGCGCGCAGACCAAGATCACCCAGAACGCCACCTGGCTGATGCGCGGCGACGTGACCTCCGAGGAGCAGGGGAAGCGCATCTACGCGCGGGGCAGCGAGTTCACCTCGGACGACCGGCCGGAGCCGTCGTACCACTTCAAAGCGGACCGCATCATGGTGGTGCGCAACCGCATCCTGGTGGGGCGCCCGGCGTACCTGTACTTCCGCAACGTGCCGGTGATGGCGCTCCCCTTCATCGTGCAGGACCTGGAGCGGGGGCGGCGGAGCGGGTTCCTGATCCCCCAGTTCGAGCTGAACGACATCTTCCGCACCCACTCGGCCGGCGGCAACGACCGGGGGACGGGGCGCGAGATCAGCAACATCGGCTACTACTTCGCCATCAACCCGTACATGGGCGCCTCCATCGCGGGCGGGTGGCGCAGCGGCACCTACACCAGCCTGGCGTCCAACCTGGACTACCGCTGGAGGCGGCGCTTCCTGGACGGCAGCTTCGGCTTCGTGGCGTACAACCGCAACGACGAGAGCCTGACGTACACGCTCAACGGGCGCACCTCGTGGCAGCCCACCGAGCGCACCTCGCTGAACGGGTCGCTGGACTACGCCAAGAGCACGCAGTTCGAGCGCAACCGCACGGTTGACCCCTTCCGGCAGACGCAGGACCTCAACTCGTCGCTGGCCATCACGCGCCGGCTGGACTGGGGCAACTTCTCGACGACGGTTTCGCGGCGGCAGTCGCTGGGGAACGACGACCGTACGCTCACGCCCAGCGCCAGCCTCACCATCGAGCCGATCACCTTCTTCCCCGCCGGCTCGGCGGACGACCGGCGCTGGTACAACGACGCCACGCTGACGCTGGGGCTGAACGGATCGGGAAGCTCCTTCACGCCGGGGGACCCGCTGCAGCGGCGGCCGGGGCAGGACCAGTACAACATCTCCACCAGCCCCACGCTGCAGTTCGGCGACCTGGGGCTGAGCACCTCCATGCAGTACCGGTTCGACCGCACGGACTCGCTTCCGGCCATCGACACCACCGGGCTGGGGCTGGACGACCGCACCATCCCGGGCGGGCTGCGGCCCAGCGGCGGGCGCACGCGCGAGTCGCTGGACCTGAGCGCGGGCACGGGGTACCAGATCTCGCTGATCGGCTCCACGCGGCTCACGCCCAGCATCACCCTCCAGCAGCAGTTCGTGCGCGCCGACACGCTGGTCACCCCCGGCGACACCATCCAGGGGGTGGGGCTGGACACGGCGCTGCGCAACGTGTACGGGACGATGCTGGCGGCGCCCGCGCGCATCAACTTCGGCGCGGGGCTCCAGACGGACCTGTACGGCTTCTTCCCGGGGTTCGCCGGCTACTCGGCGGTGCGCCACCACCTGCGGCCCGCGCTCAGCTACACCTACTCGCCGGGCGTGGGCGCGCCGGAGTCGCAGACGCCGGCGCAGCGCCTTCTCTTCGGGCAGCAGGTGGGGCGCACGGTCAGCCGCGCGGAGCTCAGGCTGGACCAGACCTTCGAGGCCAAGGTGCGCTCCCCGCGCCCCGTGCGCGGCGACTCCCTGGCGGATTCGGCGCGCTCCGTCGGCAACGCGGCGCAGCCGCAGGACGCGCGCAAGATCACGCTGCTGGCGATCAACACCTCCGCGGTGGGCTACTCGTTCGCGCAACCCGACTCGCTGGGCTACCGCTTCGAGTCTGACCAGGTGACCAACACCATCCGCTCGGATCTGCTGGGCGGGCTCTCCTTCAACACCTCGCACGACCTGTTCGCGGATGCGCGGCGGGACGGGCTGGTGCGGCGCGGGGCGTTCAGGCCCTACCTGACGTCGGTGAGCACCTCGTTCTCGCTGGGGTCCAACTCGGCGCTCTTCCGGCGGCTGGGCTTCGGCGGGCGTCCGGAGCAGGAGCGCACCCCGGCGGAGCAGCGGGGGCGGATGGCGGACTCGGCGGGCACCCAGCCGGTGACACCTCCGGGCGGCGCCACCTTCACGGGGAACAACCAGCGCACCGGCGGGGGCGCCTGGAACCTGAACCTCAACTACAACCTGGCGCGCACCCGCCGCACCACCGGCGACGTGGTGCCGGGGCGCTTCGAGCGCGGCGACCAGTCGCTGCAGGGCGCGCTCACGTTCTATCCCACCAGGAACTGGGCGGTGAACTGGACGACGCAGTACTCGATCACCTCCGGCGAGTTCGCGGCGCACTCGCTGCACTTCAAGCGCGACCTGTACCGCTGGGAGGCGAACTTCGACTTCAGCCGCGCGCCCAACGGCAACACCTCGTTCGGCTTCCGGGTGCACCTGATCGACCTCCCGGACCTGAAGGCGGACTACAACGAGCGCAACCTGGGGATCGACCGGCCGGACAACGCCAACCGGCGGCCGGCGGTGAATCGTACCGGGCCGTGAAAGATTGGGGTCACACAGAGACACAGAGACACAGAGACACAGAGGAACAGAGGCACGGTGAAACGGAGGCACGGAGATGAGGTCATCGCCGTGCCTCTGTCCTGTT
>CADCTW010000144.1 GCA_902805735.1 uncultured Gemmatimonadota bacterium
CGCCGCCGCCGCCAGCCCCAGCCGCCGCCCCGGCGCCTGCGCCCGCCGCCCCGGCCGCGCGCCCCAACCCATTCGGCGCGAACGACCCGGGCGCCAAGGCACGCCGCCTGGCCCGCGCGCTGATCTCGGACATCGTCACCTACCACCCCGAGCGCCGCGACCAGGCGCTGGCGAACGGCACGCTGAAGCGCGAGTTCATGGACGAGATCAAGAAGAGCTGGGAGGAGTACGTGGGCCAGGTGGGCCCCGAGCTCTCCCGCAGCACCCCGCACTTCCGCGATGCCCTCAACGAGATCCTCGCAAAGGGCCAGACCGTCTTTTAGCTTGTCTCCGTGCCTCTGTGTCTCTGTGTGAGCCCTTCTGTTGAAAGCCCACAGACCCGGTTATATTCAGGCCCGCGAAACCGCGAACCTGGGCCGTCCCAGCCGGACGGCCCTTGTCGTTGCTGTCAGACAGGGGAAACCATGATTGCAGAGATGCGCACGGCTCTCGACGCCCACCGCAACCGGCTCGAAGAGCTAAGGGGGTTTCTTTGACATCCCTGCCAAGCAGGAGAAGCTGAACGGCCTCGAAGCCCGCATGAGCGACCCTTCGTTCTGGAACGACCAGTCGAAGGCGCGCGAGGTGATCGACGAGATCAACAAGGTGAAGCAGTGGGTAGCGCCGTGGGCCGGGCTCACCGCCCGCGCGGCCGACGCCAGCGAGATGCTGGACCTGCTGGAAGTGGAAAACGACCCGGACATGCTGGCCGAGGTGACGGCCGAGGTGGAGCGGATCGGCGCCGAGCTGGCCGACCTGGAGCTGCGCAACATGCTGCAGGGGCCGGACGACCACCGCGACGCGCTGGTCACCCTGCAGTCCGGCGCCGGCGGCACCGAGTCGCAGGACTGGGCGGAGATGCTCCTGCGCATGTACAGCCGCTGGGGCGAGCGCCACGGCTTCGACGTGGAGCTGCTGGACCAGCAGGAGGGTGAAGAGGCGGGGATCAAGAGCGCCACGCTGGAGGTGCGCGGCGAGTACGCGTACGGCTACCTGCGCGCCGAGCGCGGCGTGCACCGCCTGGTGCGCATCTCCCCGTTCGACAGCCAGGCGCGGCGGCACACCTCGTTCGCCTCGGTGTTCGTGTACCCGTCGGTGGACGACACCATCGAGATCGAGGTGCGCGAGGAAGACATCGAGATGGACGTGTTCCGCGCCTCGGGCGCCGGCGGGCAGCACGTCAACAAGACGTCGTCCGCGGTGCGGCTGCGGCACCTTCCCAGCGGCATCGTGGTGGAGTGCCAGCAGGAGCGCTCGCAGCACAAGAACCGCGCGACGGCCATGAAGATGCTCAAGGCGCGCCTCTACCAGGCCGCGCTGGAAGAGCAGGAGAAGGAGAAGGCCAAGCTGGAGTCCACCAAGACGGACATCGGCTTCGGAAGCCAGATACGCTCGTACGTGTTCCAGCCGTACACCATGGTCAACGACCACCGCACGGAGCTCAAGGTGGCGGACGTGGGCAAGGTGATGGACGGCGACGTGGACCCCTTCATCCAGGCGTACCTGCGCGAGTTCGGGGGAGAGAAGCAGCTATGAGCGAGGGGCAGGGCACGCCGGCGCCCGAAGCCGGCGACCGGATCGTCGCGGAACGGATGGAGAAGCTCCACGCCCTGCGCGAGCAGGGTGTGGAGCCGTTCGCATACGGCTACGACCCCACGCACTCCGCCGCCGGCGCGCGCGGCCTGTTCGAGGCGTGGGAGGGGGACGGCGGTGAGGGCGACGGGCCGGCCGAGCGCGTCAGGCTCGCGGGGCGCGTGGTGGCCAAGCGGGTGATGGGGAAGAGCACCTTCATCCACCTGGCCGACCGCACGGGGCGCATCCAGCTCTACCTGCGCGTCAACGACCTGGCGGACACGTACCCGCTCCTGGACCTCGTCGACCTCAGCGACTGGATCGGCGCGGAGGGGACGCTGTTCCGCACGCGCACGGGCGAGTTGTCGCTGCGCGTGACGGCGTTCAGCGTGCTGGCCAAGGCCATCCGCCCCCTGCCGCTGGGCAAGGAAGAGGTGGACCCGGAAACGGGGGAGCGGCGCGTGTACTCCGGCTTCAGCGACGTGGAAGCGCGCTACCGGCAGCGCTACGCGGACCTGGCGGTGAACCCCGAGGTGCGCGACGTGTTCGTGCTGCGGTCCAGGGTGGTCAGCGCTCTCCGGCGCTTCCTGGACGAGCGCGGCTTCCTGGAGGTGGAGACGCCGGTGCTGCAGCCGCTGTACGGCGGCGCGGCGGCGCGGCCTTTCACCACGCACCACAACGCGCTGGACATGCGCCTGTACCTGCGCATCGCCGTGGAGCTGTACCTCAAGCGGCTGATCGTGGGCGGGATGGAGCGCGTGTACGAGATGGGCAAGAACTTCCGCAACGAGGGGCTGAGCCGCTTCCACAACCCCGAGTTCACCATGCTGGAGTTCTACGCCGCGTACATGGACTACGAGGGGGTGATGGATCTCACGGAGGAGATGCTGGGCCACGTGGTCTCCACCGTGGCGGGGGGCACCGAGGTCCGCTTCGGTGAGCACACCATTAGCTTCGCCCCGCCCTTCCGCAGGTTGACCATGTACGACGCACTCCGCGAGCTGGGCGGTGTAGACGTGGAGGCGATGCCGGATGAAGAGCTGGCCGCGCGGGTGCGCGGGCTGGGGATCGCCGCGGCCGAGGTGGCGAAGCTGGGGCGCGGGAAGCTGATCGACGAGCTGTTCGGCGGCGTCGTGGAGCCGCGGCTCATCCAGCCCACGTTCATCACCGACTACCCGCGCGAGATGTCGCCGCTGGCCAAGCCCAAGCGCGGCAACCCGGAGCTCACCGAGCGCTTCGAGCTGATCGTGGCGGGCAAGGAGCTGTGCAACGCGTACAGCGAGCTCAACGACCCCATCGACCAGCGCGGCCGCTTCGAGGCGCAGGAGCGGCTGCTCAGCGCCGGCGACGAGGAGGCGCAGCGCATCGACGAAGACTTCATCCGCGCGCTGGAGTACGGGATGCCCCCCACGGGCGGGTTCGGGATGGGGATCGACCGCCTGATGATGATCCTGAGCGGAGAGCCGTCCATCCGTGACGTGATACTATTCCCCACGATGAGGCCGGAGTGAGCACAGCGACGCGGCGGGGCGGGATGGGGCTGGAGTGGTTCATCGGGCGGCGCTACCTGGCGTCGCGCCGCGGCACCCGCTTCCTGTCGCTGATCACCCTGATCGCCATCGGCGGCGTGTCCGTGGGGGTGATGGCGCTGATCACCGTGATCGCGGTGATGACGGGGCTGCAGAACGACCTGCGCAACAAGATCCTGGGCGTCAACCCGCACATCTGGGTGATGACGTACGGGGAAGCGATGCGGATGGACGAGTGGCCCGACGTGCTGCGGCGCGTGCGCCAGGTGCCCGGCGTGGTGGCGGCCGCCCCCTTCGTGCACACGGAGCTGGGGCTGCGCAACCGCGCCGGCTACTCCGAGGCCGCCATCCTGCGCGGCATCGACCCGGGGACGACGGGGCCCACCGTGACGGCCATCACGGACTCGCTGCGCAAGGGCGGGCTGCTCACGCGCCGCACCCGCTCCGGCCTGCCGCCGCTGGTGCTGGGGGCGCGGCTGGCGGAGCGCGCCAACATCCTGGACGGCGACACGGTCACGCTGATCTCCTTCCAGGCCGGGTCGGTGAGCCCCATGGGGGGGCTGCAGCCCAAGCTGCGCTACTTCGAGGTGGTGGGGAAGTTCCAGACGGGGATGTACGAGTACGACAACAAGTTCATGTACACCGACGTGCGCTCGGCGCAGGAGCTGGCCAACCTGGGCGCCGCCGTCACGGGGATCGAGGCCCGCGTGCCGGACCCCATGCGCGCCACCGAGGTGGGCGACCGCATCACCCGGGCGCTGGGGATCCCGTACCGCACGGACGACTGGAAGACGATGAACGGGGCCCTCTTCTCCGCGCTCAAGCTGGAGAAGCTGGCCATGACCATCATCCTGCTGCTGATCGTGGTGGTGGCGGCGTTCAACATCGTCAGCACCCTGGTGATGGTGGTGACGGACAAGACGCGCGAGATCGGCATCCTGAAGGGGATGGGCATGACTTCGCGGCGCATCCTGCGGATCTTCATCATGCAGGGGCTGGTGATCGGCGTGGTGGGGTCGCTCCTGGGCACGGCGGGCGGGGTGCTGCTCACCTGGGTGATCGACTACTACGAGCTGATCAAGATCCCCGGCGACATCTACTTCGTGAGCAGCCTTCCCGTGGCGTACGACCCCCTGGACCTGGTGACGATCGTGGCGAGCACCATCGTGATCTCCTTCCTGGCCACCATCTACCCGGCGCTGCAGGCCGCGCGGCTGGCCCCGGTGGAGGCGATCCGCCATGAGTAGCCCCGCCGAAAGCTGGGAGGGGCTGCCGCCCGCCGTGCAGGCGGCCGAACCGGCGCTCTCCGCCCGCGGCGTGCACAAGCACTACGTGGGGGGCGACGGCGGGCGGATCTGTGTGCTGGACGGCGTGGATCTTGACGTCAACCGCGGCGAGTCGGTCTCGGTGATCGGCCAGAGCGGCACCGGCAAGAGCACCCTGCTGCACGTGCTGGGCGCGCTGGACCGGCCGGAGGCGGGCGAGGTGCGGGTGGGGGGGCAGGCGGTGGGGCGGCTGCCTGAAGACGCGCTGGCGCTGCTGCGCAATCGCAGCGTTGGCTTCGTCTTCCAGTTCCACCACCTGCTGCGCGAGTTCACGGCGCTGGAAAACGTGATGATGCCGCAGCAGATCGCCGGCGCCACCCCGCGGCAGGCCCGCGACCGCGCCCGCGAGCTGCTGGAGGCGGTGGGGCTGGGGCCGCGGCTGGAGCACACCCCCGCGCGCCTTTCCGGCGGCGAGCAGCAGCGCGTGGCCGTGGCCCGCGCGCTGGCCAACCGCCCCCTGGTGCTGCTGGCGGACGAGCCCTCGGGCAACCTGGACCCGGAAACGAGCGAGCGCCTGCACGACCTCCTCTTCCGCGTGAGCGACGAGGAGGGGGCGGCGATGGTGCTGGTGACGCACGACCTGGGGCTCGCCGCGCGGGCGGGGCGCGTGCTGCGCCTTCACGGCGGCCACCTGGTGTCCGCGCGGCCCGACGCCGCCGGCCCCGAACCCGCGGAATGAGCATGCTGTGCGACCGGTGCGGAAAGAACGAAGCGGCCATCCACCTCACGCAGATCGAGGGGACGCAGAGCACCACCCGCAACCTGTGCGAGGGGTGCGCCGAGGCGCTGGGGCTCAACCCCGGCCCCGCGGCCCAGCAGGGGAGCGCCCCCCTGGCCGACTTCCTGGCCCAGATGGGCAAGGGCTTCGCCGCGGCCGAGGCGGCCCCCACGCTGGGCACCTGCCCCGGGTGCGGCCTGACCCTGGCGGACTTCAAGAAGACGGGCCGCCTGGGGTGCGCCCGCTGCTGGACGGCGCTGGACACCTCGCTGCGCGGCCTGCTGCGCAAGCTGCACGGCGGCACCCAGCACGCGGGCAAGGTGTACCTGGCCACCAACCCCAGCGAGAGCGACCGCACCGCGCGCGTGGCCTCGCTGCGCCGCTCGCTCTCGCGCGCCGTCGAGGCGGAGGACTTCGAGCGCGCCGCGGCGCTGCGCGACCAGATCCGGCGAATGGAAAGTGCCTAGTGCCGAGTGCCGGGTGCCAAGTAACTGCAGGTGAGCACTCAGGAACACTGGCCTTAGCACTTCTTCTACTAGGCACTAGGCACTAGGCACTAGGCACCAGGCACTGCGTATGGTCCCTCAGCTCCCGCACGAATCAGAAGCCGGCCTCGGGTGGATCGAGGCGGACGGGCCGCACGCGGACATCGTCCTTTCCACCCGCATCCGGCTGGCGCGCAACCTACAGGGGTTCCGCTTCGGCACCCGCGCGGACGCGGGCGACCGGCGCGAGGTGCTGCGGCTGGCGCGCGCGGCGGCGGACGGGTCGGCCGCGCTGGGGAGCGGGCGGGCGTACCTGATCCCCGACCTCCCCTCGCCCGAGAGGCAGCTCCTGCTGGAGCGGCACCTGGTGTCGCGCGAGCTGGTGTCCGGCCACGCGGGCGAGCCCCCGAGCGACGCGGCGCTCCTCACCGGGCCCGCCGAGCCGCTCAGCGTCATGGTGAACGAGGAAGACCACCTGCGGCTGCAGACGCTGCTGGGCGGCTTCCGGCTGCACGACGCCTGGCGCTCCATCGACCGGCTGGACGACGAGCTGGGGAGCCGGCTGCCCTACGCGTACCACCCCGAGTTCGGCTACCTCACCTCCTGCCCCACCAACGTGGGGACGGGGCTGCGGGCGTCCGTGCTCATGCACCTCCCCGGGCTGGTGCTCACGCAGGAGATCGGCAAGGTGCTGCAGGGGATCGCGCAGGTGGGGCTCACCTTCCGGGGATTGTACGGCGAGGGGAGCGAGGTGGTGGGGAACTTCTTCCAGATCAGCAACCAGACCACGCTGGGGAAGACGGAAGAGGACCTCATCGACCACCTGCAGAGGATCGTGCAGCAGGTGGTGCAGTACGAGAGCTCCGCGCGGGCCGTGCTCACCCGCGACGCGCCCACGGTGATCGACGACAAGGTGTGGCGCGCGTACGGCCTGCTGAGGCACGCGCGCACCACCTCGTTCGAAGAGCTGATGAACCTGCTGAGCGGCGTGAGGCTCGGCGTGGGGCTGAAACTAATCCCCGGGGTCAGTGTACATACTTTGAACCGGATCATGATCTTCGCCCAGTCCGCCCACCTCGACCGCGTGGCGGACCAGGCGCTCCCGAAAGGGGACCCGGACGTGCGGCGCGCAGCCTACGTACGGGGGATCCTGGCTGCGGAAGAGTCTGGCGCGTCCCATGCGTAGGACACGGGGCAGCCAAGCGGCCCCCGGTCCAGCCCGAACAAAGGTCACGCTACGATGAACTACAACTTCACCGATCGCGTGCGGAAGGTGCTCGCGATGGCCCGTGAGGAGGCCATCCGGCTCCAGCACGACTACGTCGGAACCGAGCACATCCTCCTCGGCCTGATCCGCGAGGGCGAGGGCGTGGCCGCCGCCGTGCTCAACAACCTCGCCGTGGACCTGGAGCAGGTCCAGGAGAAGGTGGAAGAGTCCGTACGCCGTGGGAAGGCCACCATCGCCCTGGGCGAGCTTCCCTATACCTCGCGCGCCAAGAAGGTGCTGGAGTTCGCCATGGCCGAGGCGCGCGAGCTGAACCACTCGTACGTGGGCACCGAGCACCTGCTGCTGGGCCTTCTCCGCGAAGAGAAGGGGATCGCGGCCGAGGTGCTGGGGCAGCTGGGGGTGGGGCTGGAAGACGCCCGCCGCGAAACGCTGAAGCTGCTGGGCTCGGAGCCCAACTCGCAGCCCACCGCCTCGTCGTCGCTGGGCAGCGGCTCGTCCAGCACGCCCACGGGCGGCGGCAAGGGCGAGAAGAAGAGCAAGACGCCGGCGCTGGACCACTTCTGCCGCGACCTCACCGAGCTGGCCCGCCAGGGCGAGCTGGACCCGACCATCGGCCGGGCGGAAGAGATCGAGCGGGTGATGGAGATCCTGAGCCGCCGCAAGAAGAACAACCCCGTGCTCATCGGCGAGCCCGGGGTGGGGAAGACGGCCATCGTGGAAGGGCTGGCGCAGCTGATCGCCGACGGCAAGTGCCCGGACAGCCTGCGCGACTTCCGCGTGCTGTCGCTGGACATGGCGGCGGTGATCGCCGGCACCAAGTACCGCGGCCAGTTCGAGGAGCGGCTCAAGGCGGTGATGAACGAGATCTCGCAGAACAAGCAGATCATCCTCTTCATCGACGAGCTGCACACGCTGGTGGGCGCGGGCGCGGCCGAGGGGGCCATCGACGCCTCCAACATGCTGAAGCCGGCTCTGGCCCGCGGCGAGCTGCAGTGCGTGGGCGCCTCCACGCTCAACGAGTACCGCAAGTACATCGAGAAGGACGGGGCCCTGGAGCGCCGCTTCCAGACCGTGTCGGTGGATCCGCCCTCCATCGAGGAGGCCATCCAGATCGTCACCGGGCTGCGCGGTCACTACGAGGACCACCACCGCATCCAGATCTCGAACGAGGTGATCGAGGCCGCGGTGAAGCTGTCGGAGAGGTACATCACCGACCGCTTCCTGCCGGACAAGGCCATCGACGTGATCGACGAGGCCGGCGCGCGCGCCCGCCTGGCCACCCAGGTGCCGCCTCCCGAGGTCAGCGACCTCAAGCGCGACCTGGAGAACCTGGGCGACAAGAAGGACGAGGCGATCCGCGACCAGGACTTCGAGCGCGCCGCCGAGCTGCGCGACAACGAGCGCGAGCTGCAGCGCAAGATCCAGGAGCGCGAGAAGCAGTGGGAGGAGGAGCGCCGCACCAACCGCCCCGCGCTCAGCGAGGAGGACGTGGCCTTCATCGTCTCCCGCTGGACGGGGATCCCGGTGACGCGCCTCAAGCAGGCGGAGACGGCGCGCCTGGTGGGGATGGAGGACGAGCTGCACCAGAAGGTGGTGGGGCAGGACCGGGCCATCACGGCCATCAGCCGCGCCATCCGCCGCTCGCGCGCGGGGCTCAAGGACCCCAAGCGCCCCATCGGGTCGTTCATCTTCGCCGGGCCCACGGGCGTGGGCAAGACGGAGTTGGCGCGGGCGCTGGCCGAGTTCCTGTTCGCGGACCGCAACGCGCTGATCCGCGTGGACATGTCGGAGTACATGGAGAAGTTCTCCGTGTCGCGGCTCATCGGCGCCCCTCCGGGGTACGTGGGGTACGAGGACAGCGGCACGCTCACCAAGGCGGTGCGCCGCAAGCCGTACTCGGTGGTGCTGCTGGACGAGATCGAGAAGGCGCACCCGGACGTGTTCAACATCCTGCTGCAGGTGCTGGACGAAGGGCACCTGACGGACAACTACGGCCGGGTGATCGACTTCAAGAACACGGTCATCATCATGACCTCCAACCTGGGCGCGCGCGACCTGGGGAAGGGGAAGGGGCTCGGCTTCTCCACGGGGAGCCAGCAGAGCAACTTCGACCGGATGGAGGAGAAGATCCGCGACGAGATCGAGCGGACCTTCAACCCGGAGTTCATCAACCGGCTGGACGACTCGATTGTGTTCCACCCGCTCACGCGGGAGCAGATCGCCAGCATCATCGGCAACCTGCTGCGCGACGTGGAGGACCGGCTCAAGGAGGAGGAGCTCACGCTGAAGCTCACCGACGAGGCCGTGGACTTCATGATCGAGCACGGCTATGACGAGAAGTTCGGCGCGCGGCCCATCAAGCGCGCCATCCAGCGCTACCTGGAGGACCCGCTCTCGGAGAAGATCCTGGTGGCGGAGTACTCCCCCGGCGACGAAATCGAGGTGACGGTGGCGGAGGATCGCCAGTCGCTCGCGTTCCGGGCACTTTCTCCCCAGAAGACCACGACGTAGGGACAAGTGCAACCAATGAACCGGGGGGGACGGGCCGCCGCAGCGGCCCTCCTCCTTCTCGCCGCTGGCGGCGCACTCCCCCGCGCCGCTCACTCCCAGATCCCCACACCGGCCGCCCCGGCCTCCGCCCAGGCGGGGGTCCGGGTGGACACGGTGCTCGTGCGCGGCAACTCGCGCATCACCGAAGGCGCGGTCCGCGGGACCGCCGGGATCCACTCGGGGGCGCTGGTCACCCCCACGCAGATCCCGCAGGCCGTGGCGCGCCTGATGAACACGGGCAACTTCGACGCGGTGGACGTGCTCTTCCGCCCCTCGTCGCAGGACCGCGGGACGCTCATCTTCCAGGTTCGCGAACGCCCGCTGCTGGGCGAGGTGGCCTGGCGCGGCCTCAAGAGCGTGAGCGGGAGCACCGTGCGCGACTCGGCCCGGCTCAAGGTGGGCGAGCCGCTGAACCCGCAGCGCGTGCGCGACGCCCAGAAGCTGCTGCGCGACATGCTGGCCAAGAAGGGGATCCAGCTCGCCTCCGTGGACACGTCGCTGACGCCCCTGCCCAAGGGCGGGCAGCGGCTGACCTTCAACGTGCGCGAGGGCGGGCGCCTGGCGATCGCCGAGGTGGACTTCCGGGGGAACCGGGCGTTCACCGACGGCGCGCTGGCGGGCGCCATGGACACCAAGCCCGAGGGCTTCCTCTGGTTCCGCCAGGGGCGCTTCGACCGCGAGACCTTCAACGAGGACCTGCGGAAGAACCTCCCCACCTTCTACGGCAAGAACGGCTACATCGACTTCGCCGTGGTGCGCGACACGCTGGAGGTGGACCCCACCACCGGCAAGGCGCGCCTGGTGATCGAGGTGAACGAGGGGCCGCAGTACCGCCTGGGCGAGTTGACGGTGGTGGGCAACTCCCGCTTCCCCACGGACGAGCTGCGGCAGCTGCTGACCACGCAGCGCCGCTCGGTGCTGGGGCTTCCCTTCGGCGGCACGGACACGCAGGAGGCGGGCGAGGTGTTCGACCGCGCCGCGCTGGACGCCGCCGTGGGCACGGCGCAGTCGCTGTACCGCAACGAGGGGTACCTGTACGCGCAGGTGGAGCCCATCGTGGAGCGGGTGCCGGCGCAGGCCGGGCGCGCCCCCACGGTGAACGTCACCATGGCGGTGAGCGAGCGCAGCCCGTTCTACATCCGCAGCATCGCGATCGAGGGGAACACCACGACGCACGAGTCGGTGATCCGCGACCGCCTGTACCTGCTGCCGGGCGACGTGTACAACGAGGAGCGCCTGCTGCAGAGCTACCAGAGCGTCAACGGCCTGGGCTTCTTCGAGTCGCCGCTTCCCCTTCCGGACGTGAACCCGGACCCGGAGACGGGCCAGGTGGACCTGGTGTTCCACGTCAAGGAGAAGCAGACGGGCAACTTCAACTTCGGCACGGTGTTCGGCGGCGGGTACGGCGGCAACTCGGGGCGCGTGGCCGGCTTCCTGGGCTTCCAGGAGCCCAACCTCTTCGGGCAGGGGAAGCAGGCGGCGCTGCGGGCCGAGCTGGGCAACGGGCGCAGCACCTTCGAGGCGAGCTACACGGACCCGGCGCTGGCCGGCTCGCGCAACTCGGGGAGCTTCTCGCTGTACCGCCGCGGCGACCGCTTCATCCGCTTCGGCAACGGGCGGCGCATCGTGACGGGCGGCGGGGTCAACTTCGGCATCCCGGTGCCGGGCGTCTCGCGCACGCGCGCCTTCCTGGGCTACTCGCTCTCCAACACCGCGTACACGGCGTCGGACACGGAGGAGTGCACGGGCGGGGAGAGCCAGAGCATCTTCTGCCTTCCCAACGCGCTGGCCAGCCGGCTCTCGCTGTCGGTGACGCGCGACACCAAGAACCACCCGCTCTTCCCCACGCAGGGCGTGCGCGAGTCCATCTCGCTGGAGCAGACGGGCGGACCGCTGGGCGGCACCGGCAACTACCAGAAGGTGAGCGGCGAGGCCGAGTGGTGGGCCCCCGTGGCCCGCATCGGCAGCGGCCCGCGCCCCATGCGCCTGGCGACGGGCGTGCGCGCCAACGCCGGCACCATCTTCGGCGAGGTGGGGCCGTTCCCCTTCGAGCGGTTCTACATCGGCGGCGTGCAGACGAGCGCCCCGCTGGCGCTGCGCGGCTACCAGGAGTTCAGCATCGGGCCCCGCGGCTACGACATCAACTGCCGCAACAGCCTGCGCCAGGGGTGCCTGGGCGACTCGTTCCTCACGCTCAGCGGCGAGCTGGCGCTGCGCGTGAGCGACATCCTGTCGGTGCACGTGTTCAGCGACGCCGGCAACGTGTACGAAGACGTCTCGCAGTTCGACCCCACCCGCCTGTACCGCAGCGCGGGCGTGGGCGGCACGCTGGTGACCCCGTTCCTGGGCGCCATCGGCGTGGACGCGGCGTACGGCTTCGACCGCGCGGAGCCGGGTTGGCAGGTCCACTTCCGGCTGGGCAACCAGTTCTAACTTTCTCTGGAGCAGTACCATGCGACTTGGTCTTTCCGTGGGTTTCCTGGGCGCCGCCGCGGCGCTCGTGATGAGTGCGGCGCCGGTTGCGGCGCAGCAGGGGCAGTTCCGGATCGGGGTGGTGAACACGCCCCGCGTGATGAGCGAGCTGCCGGCCGTGGCGAGCGCCCAGCGCTCGCTGGAGGCCGAGCTCGGCCGCTACCGCACCGAGGTGGACAGCCTGGAGCGCACGCTGCAGCGCCGCCAGGAAGAGTTCCAGCGCAACAGCGCCACGCTGACCCCGGCCGCGCGCACGCAGCAGCAGCAGGCGCTGCAGCAGAGCCTGGGCGCCTACCAGCAGCGCGTGGGGCAGCTCAACCAGCTCGCCGAGCAGCGCCAGCAGCAGCTCGTGGCTCCGGTAATGCGCCAGGTGACCGAGGCCATCGAGCGCATCCGCCGGGAGCAGGGCTTCTCCATGATCTGGGACGCCTCCGCCAACTTCGTGGTCGCGGTGGACCCCACCTTCGACATCACGGACCGCGTGATCGCGGCGGTGCGCGCCATGCCGGCGGCGGCCCCGGCCGCCGCTCCGCCCGCGGCCCCGGCGCCGCGCCCGTAAACAACAGCAGATCTCACACAGAGGCACAGAGACACAGAGGGAGAGCTCCTCCGTGTCTCTGTGCCTCTGCCGTTTAGGGATAGACCATGACGATCGACGAAGCGGCGCGGCTGGTGGAGGGGGAGGTGGAGGGGGACGGGAGCCGCGTGGTGCGCGGCGTGGCGCCGCTGGAAGAGGCGGGGGGCGACGAGCTGTCGTTCGTTGCCGAGCCCCGGTACTTCCCCTACATTCAGGCGTCCCGGGCCGCCGCCGTCCTCGTGGCGCGCGACGCCGAAGTCCCCCTGCCGCCGCACATCGCCGCGATCCGGGTGGACGATCCGCGCCGCGCCCTGGCGCGCCTGCTCGCGGCGCTGTACCCGGAGCGGGTGCCCGCCCAGGGGGTGCACCCCACCGCCGTTCTGGGCGAGGGCGTGCGCGTGGCCCATTCCGCCACCGTGGGGCCCTACGCCGTGATCGGCGCCGGGTCGGTGGTCGGCGAGCGGGCGCGGGTGGGCGCGCACACGGTGCTCGGCGAGGGGTGCGAGGTGGGGGAGGACGCGACCCTCCACGCGCACGTCACGCTGTACCAAGGGGTGCGGGTGGGCGCGCGCTCGGTCGTCCACAGCGGCGCGCGGCTGGGGGCGGACGGGTTCGGCTTCGTGTGGGACGGCTCGGGGCACCGCAAGGTGCCGCAGGTGGGCGGGTGCCGCATCGAGGCGGACGTGGAGATCGGGTGCAACACCACGATCGACCGCGGCTCCATCGGCGACACGGTGGTGGGGCAGGGGAGCAAGATCGACAACCTGGTGATGATCGGCCACAACTGCCGCATCGGGCGCCACGTCATCATCATCTCCCAGGTGGGGATCAGCGGGAGCACCCGCGTGGGCGACGGGGCCGTGCTGGCCGGGCAGGCCGGCGTGGGCGGGCACCTGGAGATCGGGGCCGGCGCGCGCGTGGCCGGGCAGGCCGGGGTGACGGCGAACGTCCCCGCGGGCGAGACCGTCTCCGGCTACCCCGCGCGCCCGCACCGCGAGGCGATGCGCGCGCAGGCCGGCCTGTTCAAGCTCCCCGAGCTGATGAAGCGGCTGCGCGCGCTGGAGCGCGCCGTGCTGGGGAAGTGAGACGCGGCGGGGCACGGGCAACCACGTGGGGCTGCCCCTACGGGTTCCGGGGCGCCTGCGGGGTTCGCCGCGCGCGGACGGGGCGGGCGCGATGAATCGCGACGCTACGAGGACCCCGCCCTCGGTCGCGCAGACACGGAAGATGCGCCCCCCCGTCGCACCGCCCCGTGGAAATCGCCCCCTCTCCTGATAACGAGAGGCGCAGCCTCTCCTGTTATCGGGAGAGGGGGTCGGGGGGTGAGGGCCACCGGGTGGAACGGGGTGTGCTCGTCGCGGCCGTCCTTGGCTCGGTGGGGATGACAAGAATACGCGCCGCCCACTCCGCGCGCCGCGAGACAACACCAACCAGCGGGCCCGCGGGGGCCGCTGAACGATAGATGACGACACTCCGACAGAACACCATCGCGGGCGCGGGAGAGGCCGAGGGCGTGGGGCTCCATACCGGCGAGCCGGTGCGGATGCGCGTGCTCCCGGCGCCGGTCAACACCGGGATCGTCTTCCGCCGCACCGACCTGGAAGGCTCGCCCTCCATCCCCGCCCACGTCAGCCACGTGGTGGGTACGGACCTGGGGACCACCATCGGGATCGGCGAGGCGCGGGTCCACACGGTGGAGCACTTCCTGGCCGCGGCGGTCACGTACGGCATCGACAACGCCATCGTGGAGCTGGACGCCGCCGAGCCCCCTGCCGGCGACGGGAGCGCGCGCATCTTCGACGAGCTCCTTGCCCGCTGCGGGGTGGAAGAGCAGGACGCGCCGGTGAAGTTCCTCACCGTCGACGCGCCGTTCTCCGTGAAGAAGGGGGTCGCCGAGTACGTGGTGGCCCCCGCGGACTCGTTCCGCGTATCCACCAGCATCGAGTTCGACCACCCGCTGATCGGCCGCCAGTTCGGCTCGTTCCAGCTCGGCCATTCGCTGCGCGAGGAGGTGCTGGCCGCGCGCACCTTCGGCTTCCTGCGCGACGTGGAGGCCATGCGCGGCCGCGGGCGCGCGCAGGGCGGCTCGGCGGACAACGCCGTGGTGCTGACCGACGACGGGACGCTGGAGGGGACGGAGCTGCGCTTCCCCGACGAGTTCGTGCGCCACAAGACGCTGGACGTGATCGGCGACCTGGCGCTGGTGGGCGCGCGCATCCAGGGGCACGTGGTGGCGGAGAAGCCGGGGCACGCCGGCAACGTGGCGCTGGCGCAGCAGCTCATCGCGCGGGCGGCCAAGAAGGCGCTGGCCCGGCCCACGCTGAACATCGAGCAGATCATGCACTACCTCCCCCACCGCTACCCGTTCCTCCTGGTGGACCGGGTGGTTGAGTTCGAGGAGCGCAAGCGCATCGTGGGGCTCAAGAACGTGACCATCAACGAGCCCTTCTTCCAGGGCCACTTCCCCGGGCGGCCGGTGATGCCGGGGGTGATGATCATCGAGGCGATGGCGCAGGTAGGCGGGCTGCTGGTGCTGGAGAACGTGGAGAACCTGGAAGACAAGGTGATCTACTTCATGGCGCTGGACAACGTGCGCTGGCGCCGCCCCGTGACCCCCGGCGACCAGATCCGCTTCGAGGTGGAGCTGACGCAGGTGCGCGGCTCCACGGTGAAGATGCGCGGTGTGGGGACCGTCGACGGCCAGCTCGCGGCCGAGGCGGAGATGATGGCTCGCGTCGTGGACCGGTGAGGCGGGGTGTCGACCGTGACTGAAATCCAGGTACACCCCACCGCGCTCGTGGACGACTCCGCCGAGCTGGGCGAGGGCGTGGTGGTGGGTCCCTTCTGCATCGTGGGTCCCGGCGTGACGCTGGGCGCGCGAACGCGCCTGGCGGGCCACGTGGTGGTGGAGCGTGACACCACGGTGGGCGAATCGTGCCAGATCTCGTACGGCGCCGTCCTCGGCACCGACCCGCAGGACCTGAAGTACGCGGGCGAGCGCACCTCGCTGCGCGTGGGCGATCGCACGGTGATCCGCGAGTACGCCACGCTCAACCGCGGCACGGCCGCCTCCGGCTTCACGCAGGTGGGGAGCGACTGCATGCTGATGTCGTACGTGCACGTGGCGCACGACTGCCGCATCGGCGACCACGTGATCCTGTCCAACGCCGTGAACATGGCGGGGCACGTGAGCATCGAGGACTGGGCCATCGTGGGCGGGATGACGCCCATCCACCAGTTCGTGCGGGTGGGGCAGCACTCGTTCGTGGGCGGCCAGTCGCGCATCTCCAAGGACGTGCCCCCGTACGTCAAGGCCGCGGGGATTCCCCTGGAGCTGTACGGGTTGAACTCCGTTGGGCTGCAGCGGCGGGGGTTCAGCAAGGAGGTGCGCGACGAGCTGAAGAAGGCGTACCGCATCTTCTTCGCGTCCAGCAACAACACCACGCAGGCGCTGGCCCGCGCCCGCGAGGAGCTGCGCGCCCTTCCCGAGGTGGAGGCGTTCCTGTCGTTCTTCGAGGGCTCGTCGCGCGGGGTGAGCGTTTGACGGGGCGCCCGCTGCGCGTGGGGGTGCTGGGGGTGGGGAGCCTGGGCTTCCACCACGCCCGCATCCTGCGCGAGATCCCCGGCACGGTCATGGCCGGGGTGTTCGACGCCTCGCCGGAGCGCACGGCGCAGGTGGCCGCGGAGCTGGGAGTGCACGGCTTCGCCTCTCAGGACGAGCTGCTGCGGGCGGTGGACGCGGCCGTGGTGGCGGTGCCCACGACGCACCACGCCGAGGTCGCGCTGGCGGCGCTGGACGCGGGCGTGCACCTGCTGATCGAGAAGCCCATCGCCTCCACGCTGGAGGAGGCCAACCGCATCGTGCGGCGCGCGGCGGAGGGGGGGCTGATCGTGGCGACGGGGCACGTGGAGCGCTTCAACAGCGCGCTGCGGGCCTGCGAGCAGCACCTGGAGGGGCCGCAGTTCATCGAAAGCCACCGCCTGGCCCCCTTCGGCCCGCGGGGGACGGACGTGGCCGTGGTGCTGGACCTGATGATCCACGACATCGACCTGGTGCTGGGGCTGGTGCGCCGCCCCGTGGAGTCGGTGGACGCGGTGGGCGTGGGCGTGCTCTCGGCCAACGTGGACATCGCCAACGCGCGGTTCGTGTTCGAGGGCGGCGTGGTGGCCAACGTCACGGCCAGCCGCGTGTCGCTGGAGCGCATGAGGAAGGTGCGCTTCTTCCAGCGCTCGGGCTACATCTCGCTGGACCTGGCCAAGGGCACGGGCGAGTTCCTGCGCCTGCGCAAGGGCGCCACGCTGCCCGAGGGGGAGTTCAACCCCCTCTCTCTGCTGAGCATCGTGGAGCGGATCGAGCTGGCGGGCGACGGGGCCGAGCCGCTGCGCGCGGAGCTGGAGGCGTGGGTGGCGGCGGTGCTGGGCGAGGGCCCGCTGGTGGTGAGCGGCGAGGACGGGCGCGACGCGCTCGCCGTCGCCCTGCGCGTCATGGACCGGATCGAGCACCATGCGGCCGCTTCCCAACCCGCATAAGCTGCGCGGATCGACCGACCCGCGCCGTCCCCTCCCGCGCCACGTGCGCCCGCCGTCGCCCTGGCGGCTGGTGATCCTGCTGGTCGTGACGCTCGGGGCCATCTTCGTGCTCCTGCGGCGTTCTGGTGCGCTGTGATCTCACACCGAGACACAGAGACACAGAGAGAGGCTCCCACCATCTTCATCTCCGCGGGCGAGGAGTCGGGCGACCTGCACGGCGGGGCGCTGGCCGCGGCGCTGCGCGAGCGTTTTCCCCGCGCCCGGCTGCTGGGGCTGGGCGGCGCGCGGATGGAGGCGGCGGGCGTGGAGCTGATGGCCGGGCTCCAGGAGCTGGCCGTGATGGGCTTCGCGGAGGTGATCCGCCACCTCCCGTTCTTCTACCGCCTGCGCCAGCGGGTGTGGGCCGCGCTCGCCGCCGAGCGCGTGGACCTGGTCATCCCCATCGACTACCCCGGCTTCAACCTCCGCCTCGCCCGCCACGCGCGCGAGAGCGGCATTCCCGTGCTCTATTACATCGCGCCGCAGGTGTGGGCGTGGCACAAGAGCCGGGTGCGCGACCTGGCCCGCGACGCCGACCGCGTGGCCGTGGTGCTGCCGTTCGAGGAGGATTTCCTGCGCGGCGCCGGCGTCGCCGCGCGCTTCGTGGGGCACCCGCTCCTGGATCGCGACCCGCCGGTGCAGGACCGAGACGCGTGGGCCCGGTCCCTGGGGCTGGATCCGGCGCGTCCTGTCCTGGGGCTCTTCCCCGGCTCGCGCGCGCAGGAGGTGCGGCGGCATCTGGCGCTGTTCTCCGAGGCCGCCCGGCGCGTGGTGAAGCGCCGGCCCGAGGTGCAGCCCGTGATCGGGACGCCGGGAGGGATCGATCCGGCGGTGTACGAGGGCGCGCTGTGGCCGCGGGTGCCGAGCGCGGGCGGGCTGCTGCAGTACGCCACGGCGGCGCTGGTGAAGAGCGGCACCACGACGCTGGAGGCCGGGATCGCCGCCACGCCCATGGTGGTCGTCTACCGGATGAACGCGGCGAGCTACGCCATGGCGAAGCGGCTGGTGAAGGTGCCGCACATCGCGCTGGCCAACCTGATCGCGGACGAGCGCGTGGCGCCGGAGTTCGTGCAGGACGCCGCCACGCCCGACGCCCTCGCGGCCGCCCTCCTCCCGCTCCTGGATCCCCGGTCGCCGGAGCGGGTGGTGATGGTGGAGGGGTTGAGGAAGATCCAGGGGAAGCTGGGGGGCGCCGGGGCGTCGCGGCGGGTGGTGGAGATCGCGGCCGAGCTGATCTCGTGAGCGAGGAGTTCCGGACGGAGCTGACGCTGAAGCAGGGCCTCGCCGCGGGGCTGGGCGGGGCCGCGCTGGACGCGCTGATGCGCACCACCTCCGTGCGCACCGAGGGCGAGGAGAACTTCCGCCAGTTCTGGCGCCGGGGGCAGCCGGTCGTGTTCACGCTGTGGCACGGCCGGCTGCTTCCCTGTACCTACCACCACCGCCACCAGGGCGTGGTCACCCTGATCAGCCAGCACCGTGACGGCGAGTACATCACCCGCGTGGTGAAGCGGTGGGGATTCACCGCGGTGCGCGGCTCCAGCAGCCGCGGCGGGCTGGACGCGCTCCGCGAGCTGGTCCGCCACCTGCGCGGGGGCCGCTCGCTGGCCATCACGCCCGACGGGCCGCGCGGCCCGCGCGAGAAGATGAAGCCCGGCCCGCTCCTGGCCGCGCAGCTCACGGGCGCGCCCATCATCCCCGTGGTCTCCGGCGCCAGCCGCGCCTCCTACTTCGGCGGGTGGGACCGCTTCATGATCCCGCACCCGTTCGCGCGCCTGCAGATCGCCTACGGCGAGCCCCTCTACGTCCCCCGGCGCGCGGGCGAGGCGCAGCTCGAGGCCGTGTCGGCGGAGGTGGAGGCGCGGCTGGCGGGGCTGATGAAGCGGGTGGACGAGAGATGGTGAGGCCCCCTCCTCCCAACCCCCTCCCCCGCAAAATGCGCGGGAGAGGGGGCGATTTCCACGGAGCGCCGCATCGAGCCGGCCCTCTTGGACCGGTCCCCTCCGCGTCCGAGGTAGCGTGCGGGAGGACTGCACTTGCAGAACCTGGACTCCGGAACCGCGGCCCGCAGGATGCCCGAGTACCACGCCGGCGGCAGGAATGCGCCCCCTCTCCCGCTGGCGGGGGAGGGGGCCGGGGGGAGGGGGCCTCTCAGCGCGCTCCGATCTGCAAGTCCCCTCTCCCACGCTGTTTGTGGGAGAGGGTGGCGGCTATCAGGCCGCCGGGTGAGGGCCTCCCATGACCCTCCGCACCTGGGTGCCGCGCTGGTGGGCCGGGGGGGCGGGCGCGGCGGGGAGGGTGCTGGACGTGGCGCTGCTTCCGGCGGAGACGGCGTTTCGCGGGGTGGCGGCGCTGCGCAACGGGGCGTACGACCGGGCGATCCTGCGCGCGGAGCGGGCGCCGGTGCCCGTGATCAGCGTGGGGAACCTGGCGGTGGGCGGGGCGGGGAAGACGCCCCTGTCGGCGTGGATCGCGGGGCGGCTGCTTGGATGGGGCCGGCGGCCGGCGATCGCGCTGCGGGGGTACGGGGAGGACGAGGTGCGGGTGCACCGCGAGCTGAACCCGGAGGTGCCCGTGTTCGCGGCGGCGCGGCGGGTGGAGGCGGCGCGCGCGGCGGCGGCGGCGGGGCGCGACGTGGTGGTGCTCGATGACGGATTCCAGCACCGGGCGCTCGCGCGCGACCTCGATGTCGTGCTGATCGCCGTGGAGGGATGGCGCGCGCGGCCGCGGGTGCTGCCGCGGGGGCCCTGGCGCGAGGGACCGTCCGCGCTGGGCCGGGCAGACGTGGTCGTGCTCACGCGCAAGACGGCGGGGCGCGAGCGGGCGGAGGCGGTGGCGCGGGAGGTGGCCGCATGGATGGACGGCAAGCCGGTCGTCTCGTGCCACCTGGCGCCCGGTCGGCTCGCGGGACTGCGCGAGGGGGATGATCTCGATCCACAGGCGCTCGCCGGGCGGGACGTGCTGGCGGTGGCGGCGCTGGCGGATCCCGGGCCGTTCGTGGAGCAGTTGAGAAGTTGGGGGGCGCGGGTGGAGGAGGCGCTCTTCGGGGACCATCACGCGTTCAGTGCGCCGGAGGCGGAGGAGCTGGCGGCGCGGGCGGCGGGGCGGGTGGCGGTGATGACGCGCAAGGATGCGGTCAAGCTTCGGGACCTCTTCCCGGCGCAGGCGTACGTGCTGGAGCAGACGGTCCGGTTCGACTGGGGCGAAGAGGCGCTGGACGCCGCGCTGCTGCGGGCGCTCGAAAGGAAGACGGGATGACGAACACCGACGTGGTGGTGGTGGGAAGCGGGATCGCGGGGCTCTTCTTCGCCCTCAAGGTGGCGAAGTACGGCACCGTCACGCTGGTCACCAAGAAGAGCCGGCCCGAGTCCAGCACCAACTGGGCGCAGGGTGGGGTGGCCGCCGTCTTCGGCACCGACGACTCGCCGGACCTGCACATCGAGGACACCCTGGTCGCGGGCGCCGGCCTCTGCCACCCCGACGCCGTGGACGTGCTCGTGCGCGAGGGCCCCAGCCGCGTGCGCGAGCTGATCGAGCTGGGCGTGCGCTTCACCCAGGAGGGCGAGGACCTGTCGCTGGGGCGCGAGGGCGGGCACTCGCGGCGGCGCATCGTGCGCGCGGCGGACCTCACGGGGCGCGAGATCGAGCGCGGCCTGCTGCACGCCGTGGCCGAGAATCCCAAAATCCACATCCTGGAGAATCACGCCGCGGTCGACCTCCTCACCGCCACCGACCCCGGGACGCTGGGGGAGCGGTGCTGCGGCGTGCTGGTGCTGGACACCGAGGCGGGGGAGCTGAAGCCCTTCCTGGCCCGCGCCGTGATGCTGGCCACCGGCGGGTGCGGGCAGGTCTACCGCCACACCACCAACCCCTCCATCGCCACGGGCGACGGGGTGGCGATGGCGTACCGGGCGGGCGCCAAGGTCGCCAACATGGAGTTCGTGCAGTTCCACCCCACGGCGCTCTACCCCGCGCGCGACCACACCTTCCTGATCTCCGAGGCGGTGCGCGGCGAGGGCGCCGTGCTGCGCCGCAGGGACGGGGCGGCGTTCATGGACGCCTACCACCCGCTGGCCTCCCTGGCCCCGCGCGACGTGGTGGCGCGGGCCATCGACACGGAGATGAAGCGCAGCGGCGACCCGTACGTGAACCTGGACTGCTCGGCCATCCCCGAGGCCGAGATCCGCGCGCGCTTCCCCAACATCCTGCGCGAGACGGGGGAGCGCGGGATGGACATGCTGCGCGAGCCCATCCCCGTGGTCCCCGCGGCGCACTACCTGTGCGGCGGCGTGCTGACGGACACCGATGGGCGCAGCTCCGTACCCGGGCTGTACGCGGCGGGGGAGACGGCGTGCACGGGCGTGCACGGCGCCAACCGCCTGGCCTCGAACTCGCTGCTGGAGGCGCTCGTCTTCGCGCACCGGGCGGCCGAGCGCATCGGGCCGCAGCTCGCCGTTACGCGCATGCTGCAGCCCGCCGCGCCGCCGCCGCAGCCCACGGGCGAGGCCGCGGCGGACGCGGAGCTGGAGGCGCAGCGCGAGGTCATCCGCAACGTGATGTGGGACTCGGTGGGGATCGTGCGCTCCGGCGCGCGGCTGGCGGACGCGGAGGCGAGGCTGCGGCCCATCTCCGAGCTGGTCAACGGGTTGTGGGCCACGGCGCGCCCCACGGCGGAGCTGGTGGAGGTGCGCAACGTGATCCAGACGGCGCTGCTGATCGTGCGCTGCGCGTCGCGCCGCCACGAGAGCCGCGGGCTGCACTTCGACGAAGACCACCCGTACCGCGACAACGAGCACATGCTGCGCGACACCATCATCGTCCGGTGAAGGTCACCGTCGTGGCGGTGGGCAAGGCGCGCGGCACCCTCGCCGACGCGGTGGCGGACTACGAGACGCGCGCGCGCCGCTACTTCGCGTTCGAGGCGGCGGAGGTGAAGGAGGAGGCGTTCCGCCGCGCGGGCGACGCGGGGCGCGTGCGCGACGAGGAAGGGAAGCGCCTGCTGGCCCGCGTCCCCGCCGGCGCGCAGGTCGTGGCGCTGCACGAGACGGGGAAGCAGTGGACCTCGCCGCAGCTCGCGGCGTACCTGGCCGACCTGGCGGTGCAGGGGAGCCCGGGCGCGGCGTTCCTGATCGGCGGGGCGTACGGGCTGTCGGACGAGATCCTGGCGCGCGCGCCGGTGAAGCTCACGCTCTCCGCCATGACGCTCACCCACGAGCTGGCGCGGCTGGTGCTCACGGAGCAGCTCTACCGCGCCGGGACGATCCAGCGCGGCGAGCCGTATCACAAGGGGCGGGATTGAAAGACAAGTCTCACACAGAGACACAGAGGCACAGAGGAGAGGCGTTGACGCTGCGCATCGATGCGGGGCCCGTGGCGGGGGGACGGCTGGTGGGCGACTACATGGCGGGGGAGCCCGCGATCTCCGCGTTTTACGCGGGGCACCCGCTGGACGCGGCCGCTTACCGGGAGAAGCTGGCCGAGGTGCGCGGCCGCTTCGACCGGCCGGCCCGCGAGCGCGCAGCGGCCGCCCTGCGTCCTACCTCGGCCGGCGCGGCGGAGCGCCTGCGCAGGTTCGTGGAAGAGGGCGGGGCGATGGTCACCACCGGCCAGCAGACCGGCCTGTTCACGGGTCCGCTCTACACCATCCACAAGATCCTCTCCGCCATCCGCCTGGCCGAAGCGCTGGAGCGGGAGCTGGATGTGGTCGTCCTCCCCGTGTTCTGGGCCGCCTCCGAGGACCACGATTTCGCCGAGGTGAACCACGTCTGGGCGGCCGATGGGGCAGGGGAGCTGCTCCGCTTCGGGGTCACGGCCACCGAGCGGCGCCCCGTGCCGATGTCTGAAATGAGGCTCGGAAGGGACGCGGAAAATGCTTTCGATAGCTTCACGCAAGCCGTTGGCGGACATTCCGTTGATGGCGGTGTTTTCACGCGGCTTCGAGGTGCCTATCAGCCCGGCCGCACGGTAGCCGAGGCGTTCCGGGACAGCATCGCCGAGCTCTTCGCGGGCTTCGATCTGCTCATCACGGACGCCGCCGATCCGGCGCTCAAGACCGCCTCCACCGGCATCCTCCTGGCCGAAGCGGAGCACGCCGCGGAGCACGAGCGCCTGGTCGCGGAGCAGACTGCCGCGCTGGCAGCCGCCGGTTATCCGTCGCAGGTGGTGGTCGCGGAGGGCGCGGCGAATCTCTTCTACCACGGACCCGCGGGACGCGAGCGGCTGCAGCGGGACGGCGGCGCATTCGTGGCCGCGGACGCACGGAGGCGCTTCACCCGTGACGACCTGCAGGCCCTGCTGCGCGACGATCCGCGCGCGCTGAGCCCCAACGTCTTCCTGCGCCCCGTTGTGGAGTCCGCCGTGTTCCCGACGCTGGCGTACGTGGGCGGGCCGGCGGAGACGGCGTACTTCGCGCAGATCCGTCCGCTCTTCGACGCGCTCGGCATCCGCATGCCGCTCGTCTTCCCGCGCTTCGCCGCGCTGATCGCCCCGCCGGAGGCGGATGAGGCGCGCGACGCGCTGGCCATCACGGACGAAGAGCTGCGCCTGCCGGACCACGAGCTGCTGGAGCGCGTCGCCCGCCGCCGCGTCCCGGCGGAGGTGGAGCGGGAGCTGGCGGTGCTGCGGCACGCGCTCGTCGGCAACTTCGGCGCGCTGATCGACGCGGCGCACGCCATCGACCCCAACCTGGACCTGGCCATCGGCGCGCGCCGCAACCGCGCGCTGATCCAGGTGGCGGACGCGGAGCGCAAGATCATCCGTCACGTGAAGCGCAGCGACGGCGCGCTGCGTGGCCTCCCGATCGCGCGCAACCACTTGCGGCCGCGCGGCTTGCCTCAGGAGCGGGTGCTCACCGTGTTCCAGTACCTCGCGCGCCAGCCCACGCTGCTGCACGACCTGGCGGCGGCGATGAAGGTGGAGCTGAGAACCGGCCGTTGAAACCTCTGCAACGACGGCAGGAAGTCCCCCGTGGGACGACAGGGTTCCGTCTGAACGTGCAGGATCGGTCCGCGGAACGCCCGGTGTGCCAGGGAGGGTTGCGCAGCGGGGCGAAGGGCCGGGCGCGATGAATCGCGCCCCTGCGAGGGATCTGTCCGCGCGAGTCCACGCAGGTGGACTTTGTGCTGTTGTTGCCGCGAGTTCACTCGCCCGCAACGTCTCCAACCCGGTGCACGCATGATCAATCCGAAGGACGGGGACGCCCCCAGCGACGACGACACGCTGCTCATGCCCCGCGACCGCGGGGAAGCGCAGTTCACGCCGGAGCCGGACGATCCGGGGGCGGTAGAGCCGGACGCGGTACCCAAGTCGCCGCGCGCGGCCCCTTCGGGGAACCGCGCGTCGGCGATGATCGCGGCTGGCATCCTGCTGAGCCGCATCGCGGGGCTGATGCGCGAGGCGGTGAGCGCGCAGTTCCTGGGGACGTCGCTGTACGCGGACGCCTTCCGGGCCGGGCTGCGCATGCCCAACGTCCTCCAGAACCTGCTGGGGGAGGGGACGCTGAGCGCATCGTTCATCCCCGTGTACGCGGAGCTGCTGCACGAGGGGAAGAAGGAGGAAGCGGGGCGCGTGGCCGGGGCCATCTTCGCGCTCCTCTTCGCCGTGGCCGGCGCCCTGGCGCTGACGGGATTCCTGCTGGCGCCGGTGCTCACCAGCGTCTTCCTTCCCGGCTTCGAAGGCGAGCGGCGCGAGCTCACCATCGCCATCACCCGCATCATCTTCCCGATGACGGGCGTGCTGGTGCTTTCCGCGTGGTCGCTGGGCATCCTCAACAGCCACCGCAACTTCTTCGTCCCCTACGTGGCGCCCGTGCTGTGGAACGCGTCCATCATCGGCGCGCTCTTCGCCTTCGGGGGGCGGGTGGACTCGGGGCGGCTGGTGGTGGCGGCGGCGTGGGGGGCGCTGCTGGGCGGCGTGCTCCAGTTCGCCATCCAGCTCCCCACCGTGCTGAAGCTGGAGCGCTCGCTGAAGATACGGTGGGACCTGAAGCGGGAGGGGGTGCGGACGGCGATCCGCAGCGCCGGGCCCGCGATCATGGGGCGCGGCGTGGTGCAGGTGAGCAGCTACGCGGACATCGTGCTGGCGAGCTTCCTGGCCGCGGGCGCGGTGTCGACCTACACCTACGCGCTGACGCTGTACATCCTCCCCGTGAGCCTGTTCGGGATGTCGGTGGCCGCCGCGGAGCTCCCCGAGCTGTCGAGGCAGCGCACGGCCGCCATCGAGGTGCTGCGCGAGCGGGCGCGGGCCGGGCTGCAGCGCATCGCGTTCTACGTGGTGCCGTCGTTCGTCGCCTTCATGCTGCTGGGCGACGTGGTGGTCGCCACCCTCTACCAGCGCGGCATGTTCACGCGCAACGACACGCTGGCCGTGTGGCTCACGCTGATGGGGCTCACGCTGGGCCTCCTGGCGACCACCACCTCGCGCCTCCTGTCGTCCACCTTCTTCGCGCTGCGCGACACGAAGACGCCTGCGCGCTTCGCCACGGTGCGCGTGATCCTCGCCATCGTGCTGTCGCTGACGCTGATGCTGGCGTTCGAGCGCATCACCATCCGCGGCGTGCAGCTCCCCGGCGGTTGGCTTTCGCAGTACCAGATCGGCGGCAAGCCCCTGGGCACGCTGGGGCTGGCGCTCGGCTCCGGGATCGCCGCGTGGATCGAGTGGTTCCTGCTCAAGCGCGCGCTGCGGGCGCGCATCGGGCACGTGGGCGCGGGGGCCGGCCCGCTGATGCGGATGTTCGCCGCGGCGCTGGCCAGCGCCGCGGCGGGGTGGGGCGTGCGCATGCTGATCCCCGGCTGGCACCCGATCCCGCTCGGCGTGCTGGTCGGCGGCACCTTTGGCGTGGTCTACTTCGGTGTCGCGGCGATGCTGGGGCTGGAGCAGTCCGGGGCGCTCTTCGCGCGGCTGGGGCGGATCATCAAAAGATAGGGGCTCACACAGAGACACAGAGGCACAGAGATGAAGTTCGTCTCCGTGCCTCTGTGTCTTGGCGCCCGCCGCGGGGGGATGAATCCCCCCGCTGAGACCACGGGAAGCCCGCTGAAGCGGGCTCGGTCGCCTGACCCATGCGAGCCCGCTTCAGCGGGCTTCCCGTCGTTCCAGCCGGGGGATTCATCCCCCGGCGCGCGCGCAATCAGCCGCGGAACCAGTATTCGGGTGCGCCCGCGGCCGCCTCGGCACCGCTCTGCCCCACACCGCCGCCGACCGGGGCGGCGGCGTTGTGGGTGGGGGTCGTCCAGCCCTCGCGGGGAGCCGGGTGCTGCGCGGGGCCCTCGATCAGCCAGTCGGCCACGGCGCCGGTGGTGAAGGCGTAGACGGCCTTGTGCAGGAGGTCGATGGCCTGCTCGTCCACGGGCCAGGTCCAGGGCGGGGCGCCGACGCCGGTCGCGTTTTCGAGGGTCTGGTCGTTGAGGAGGCGGAGGTTCATGTACATGAAGGAGCCCACCGGGCCCCGGAAGCCGCGCTCCGCCATCATCCCGCGCACGGCGCCCAAAAAGATGCCCTGGCCCCAGTGCATCGTCCAGTTCAGCCCCAGCCGCTCCGAGTCCGGCCGCTCGGGGAGCCCCAGCAGCCGTTCCAGCGTGTGGGCGGGGACGAACGAGTTGGGGCGCCCCGTCACGAGCTGCTCCAGCTTCTCTCCCAGCGTCATCGCGGCCACCCCCGCCGCACCGGCAACCATCCCTCGCGCCATCGCACTGCCGTTCATCGCCGCCTCCATGCTCGTGTAGGGGGGCGGGGAAGCGCAATCGGGGGACCGCCGGTGGCACAGGACCGGAACGCCGTTTGCCGGCGGGGTATCAACAGGCCGAAGCAACCCCGAAGCCCAGCGACGATGCCGACCAGCGACAACGTAGAAGCCAAGCTCCGCCACCTCCCCAACCGCCCCGGCGTGTACCTGATGAAGGACGCGGCGGGCGAGGTCATCTACGTGGGGAAGGCCAAGTCGCTGCGCTCGCGGGTGAGGTCGTACTTCCAGGCGGGGACCACGCACTCCATCAAGACGCGCGAGCTGGTGCGCCGCATCGAGGACCTGGAGACCATCGTCGTGGACACGGAGGCCGAGGCGCTGATCCTGGAGAGCAACCTGATCAAGGAAAAGCGCCCCCGCTTCAACATCACCCTCAAAGACGACAAGACGTACCCGTACATCAAGGTCACGGCCGAGCGCTTCCCCCGCGTGTACGTCACGCGCCGGCTGGAGAAGGACGGGTCGCGCTACTTCGGGCCGTACACCGACGTGCGGCGGATGCGGCAGTCGCTGGAGCTGGTGAAGCGCCTGTACACCGTGCGCTCCTGCCGCCACGACCTGCCGGACGCCAGGGTGGACCGGCCCTGCCTGGACCACGAGCTGGGGCTGTGCAAAGCGCCCTGCGTGGGATTGCAGTCGCAGGAGGAGTACGCGGCCATGATCGACGAGATCCTGGACGTGCTGGGCGGCCACACCAAGCGCGCCGCGGCCCGCATCCGCCAGGACATGCAGGCGGCCGCGCTGGAGATGAACTTCGAGCGGGCGGCGGAGCTGCGCGACGCGCTGCAGCGGCTGGAGTCGATGGAGCAGCGCCAGCGCGTGCTGGACATGGCGGGCGCCGACCGCGACGTGGTGGGCTTCGCGCGCGACGGCGCCGAGGGGTGCGGCGTGGTGCTGCAGATCCGGGAAGGGAAGCTGCTGGGCCGCGAAGCCCAGTTCCTCACCAACCTGGCGGACGAGAGCGACGAGGACGCCATCGGCGCCTTCGTCACCCGCCTGTACGCCGGCCGCGGCCAGCGCGACGCCGAGGGGGTCCCCGGCGAGATCCTGCTGCCGATGGACTTCGCGGACCGCGCGCTGCTGGAGGAGCTGCTGCGCGGGCTGTGCGGGCGCGTCGTGCGCGTGGCCGCGCCGGAGCGGGGGAAGAAGGTGAGCCTGGTGGGCCTCGCGGACCAGAACGCCCGCCACCTCCTGGAAGAGCGCAAGCTGATCGGGAACCGCGCCGCCGAGCGCGCGCCCGACGCGCTGTACGAGCTGCAGGAGAGCCTGGGGCTGTCGCAGATCCCGCGCACCCTGGTGTGCTTCGACATCTCGCACACCCAGGGCACGGAAACGGTGGCTTCGGCCGTGTTCTTTGAGAACGCCGAGCCCAACAAGGGCGAGTACCGCAAGTTCAGGATCAAGGGGCAGTGGGGGAACGACGACTTCGCCTCCATGCACGAGGTGGTCACCCGCTACTTCTCGCGCCGGGTGGAAGAAAACCTCCCGCTCCCGGACCTGGCGGTGATCGACGGCGGCAAGGGGCAGCTGGGCGCGGCGCTGAAGGCGCTCGCCGCGCTGGGGCTGGAGGAGCAGGCGGTGATCTCGCTGGCCAAAAAGGAAGAAGAGGTCTTCGTCCCGCACCGCTCCGACCCGGTGCGGCTGTCGCGGCGCAGCCAGTCGCTGCGCCTGCTGCAGCGCATCCGCGACGAGGCGCACCGCTTCGCCGTGAGCTACAACCGGAAGCTGCGCACCAAGCGCACGGTGCGTTCGGAGCTGTCGGCCATACCGGGGGTGGGGGCGGCGCGGCAGAAGGCTCTGCTGGCGCGCTTCGGGTCGCTGCGCGCGGTGGCCACGGCGTCGGAGGCGGAGATCGCGTCGCTCCCCGGCTTCGGGCCGGCGCTCGCGCGCAAGGTGCTGGAGCACGTGCGGGCGGCGTGAGGCGGCGCACGCTTCGTGCGTAGGCCCGCGCGCAGGACGCCGTCGAACGCCGAACCGTACGTGGAGGGGGAATGAAGATCGCCGTGCTGATGGGGGGAACGAGTGCCGAGCGCGAGGTGTCGCTGTCGTCCGGCCTGGCGGTGGTGAAGGCGCTGCGGGAGCGCGGCCACGACGTGCGGGCCATCGACACGGCGCGCGGCTACATCCAGCAGGACCAGGAGGGCGGCCTCCTCCCGGAGGGGGTGCACTCCGCGCCCCCCGAGGACCTGAGCGCCACGCTGGAGCTGATGCAGCTTCCGGCGGTGCCGGAGCTGCGCGAGTCGGAGGTCGCGTTCCTGGCGCTGCACGGCGGCACGGGCGAGGACGGGACCATCCAGGCGCTCCTCCAGTCGGCCGGGATCCGCTACACCGGCTCGGGTCCGCTGGGGTCGGGGATCGCCATGGACAAGGACGTCACCAAGCGCCTCCTGCGCGACTCGCAGGTGCCCACGCTGCCCTGGCGGGTGGCCCGCGCGCCGGACTTCACGTACGACCAGGATACCATCGAGGACCTGATCGGCTTTCCGCTGATCGTGAAGCCGTCGCGGCAGGGCTCCAGCGTGGGGCTGTTCGTGGTCAACGAGCCGGAGGAGCTGGCGAAGGCGGTGGCCGAAGCGTCGCAGTTCGACACGGAGGTGATGATCGAACGCTACGCCAAGGGCCGCGAGCTCACGGTGGGCATCCTGGGCGACCAGGCCTTCCCGCCGGTGGAGATCCGCCCCAAGAAGGGGATCTACGACTACCACAGCAAGTACACGCCGGGGATGACGGAGTACCTGTGCCCGGCGCCGCTGGACGAGGAGGTGACGGCGCAGATGCAGGCGTACGCCCTGCGCGCCTTCCGCGTGCTGAAGCTGCGCGGCTACGGGCGCGTCGACTTCATCCTGTCCAAGGAGCAGCTCTTCTGCCTGGAGGCGAACACCCTTCCCGGGATGACGGCCACCAGCCTGCTCCCCAAGGGCGCCGCGGCGCACGGGATCGACTTCCCGGAGCTGTGCGAGCGGATCGTACGGATGGCAGCAGGGTAAAGTGTGAGGGGGCGCGACCGCGCCTTCATTCCGGCCCGGCCCGCGCGGCACTCCGCCGCCGGGCGCGGCCGTTTCCAACCGCGGCAGCGCTCCCATGGCCTACCGTTCCTCGTACGATGCTCCGTTCAGGAGCTCCGTCACCCCCTGGGTGGCGCGCTTCCTGTTCGCAAATACGGCCGTCTTCCTGGTCGCGCTCCTCCTGGGGCGCACCAGCCTCGGGCCCACGGTGCTCGATCTCCTGATCCTGGACCGCGACCGCCTCCTGGTGCGGCCGTGGACGCCCATCACCTACGCGTTCACGCACGCGGAGGTGCTGCACTTCCTCTTTAACATGCTGGGCCTGTTCTTCCTGGGCCCGCCGCTGGAGGACCGGTGGGGCGGCAGGGCGTTCGTGCGCTTCTACCTGGTCGCCGCGCTGGGCGGGGCCATCTTCTCGCTCTTCATCCCGGGCGGGGTGCTGGGCGCGTCGGCCGCCATCAACGGGCTGCTGCTGGCCTGGGCGCTGATCTGGCCGGAGGCGCAGGTGTACTTCTTCGGCGTGATCCCCATCAAGGTGAAGTGGATCGCCCTGGGCTCCGTGGTGCTGAGCCTGATGAACGCGGCCGGCGGCGGGGGCGGGGGAGTGGCGCACCTGGCGCACCTGGGCGGCTTCGCGGCGGCCTTCCTCTACCTCAAGAGCCCCTGGGCCCCCAGCGACTGGGGCGAGGTGCCGGCCCGCGCCGGCGCCAAGAAGAAGAAGAAGAACCCCATCGCCGCGTGGGTGGGTAAGAAGCGCTCCGCCGCGCAGCCCGCGCCCACCGCCACGGTCACCCCGCACCCGAGCAGCCCCACGCGCCGCTCCGAGCGCGACCTGCTGGACGACGTGGACCGCATCCTGGACAAGATCTCCGCCCAGGGCCTCGGCTCGCTGACCGACGACGAGCGGCGGCGCCTGGACGAGGTGAGCCGGCGGTATCGTACCAACTGACCGCGGGGCTCACACAGAGACACAGAGGCACAGAGAACTTCTTCTCTGTGCCTCGTCGTTTGGGGGGCCTCACCCGGCAGCTTACAGCTGCCACCCTCTCCCATAAACAGCATGGGAGAGGGGACTACTTCGCTTGGGATACCGCCGGGCCCACTCGCTGACGACCGGCATGGTAGGGGCGCGATTCATCGCGCCCGTGCCGTCCGCGCGCGACGAACCCCGCGCGCCTCCATCGATCCCTACGTAGGGGCAGCCCCATGTGGCTGCGCGTGCCATCTACCGTGACGCCGCCCGCTCGTCGCACACGAATTGGTCCCCTCTCCCAGGGCAGTTTCTGGGAGAGGGTGGCAGCTGTAAGCTGCCGGGTGAGGGCCTCCCAACCCCGAACGCACGCAAATGCCTCCTGCGCGACGATCTCCGCCGCGAACGTCACGCTGCACCTGCCACGCTGCGCGCGTGCCTCAAAGGGCCGTTTCCGCGAGCCGCCTCCGCGGACGGAGCCCTCCGCGCGCGCGGGGGGCTGATTGCGGGGCTGACGTTGAAAACCCGGTCGCTAGAATCCAGTATTCCACACTTCGTATAATACATATTATGTAAACTAGGCGCACGGAAAAGTGTGGAGAACCCTGGGGAGTTCTCCACTGCTGGATTTTCAGGAGAGCGATGCGAGGACGCGGCGCGCTTCGGAGGCCAGGTCGGTGTCGGAGCCGCTGGAGATGGAGGCGAGGACGTCGCGGGCGGCGGGTACGCCGGTGAGGCCGATCGCCTCGATGGCGGCGAGCTTGAGGGACTTGGCCTTGCGGCCACCGAAGAGCGAGCGCTTGTTGACGATGGCCAGGAGCGGCGGCAGCGCGTCAGCCGAGCCGGTGCGGCCGAGGGCGGCGACGGCGGCGAGCTGCAGGTCGTCGTCCGCGTTGTCGTTGAGGAAGCGCGTGATGAACGGGACCGAGGCCGGGTCCTGCATCGAGGCGAGCCCGTGCAGCGCCGCGCGGCGCACCCCGCGGTCCCCGTCTCCGAGAAGGTCCACCAGGATGCGGAGGCCTCCCCGCCCGCCCAGCTGCGCCGCCGCCCGCGCGGCGTCCGTGCGCACGGAGACGTCGGCGCTCGCGGCGGCGTCGGCGGCCCAGCGGACGGACTGCTCCGGATCCACCTCTGGCAGCGTGACGAGCTCCAGGATGGCGCGGGCGCGCACCGGCGAATCGGCCAGGGCGCGGGCCACAGTGGGGCGGCCTCCCCCTTCCCCGCGCACCAGGCGGCGGAAGATCGCGCGCCGCACCTCCGCGTCAGGCGTGCGGAAGAGGTGGTTTTCGAGGAGCGTGACGGCTTCGCCGCCCAGGAAGAAGAGGACGTGGAGGACGCGGTCGCGCTCGTTCCCCACGAACTGCAGCAGGTCGATGACGTGCGGCAGGTTCTCGGAGGTGCCCACGCTGCGCAGCGCCTGCGCCGCGGACTCGCGGTACAGGCGCGTGCGGTCGGTGCGCTCCGCCTCCATGGCGAGGGCTTCCAGGAGGGCGACCGCCTGCAGGTGGTCGCCGGCGCGCAGGTGGCGCAGCGCGTTGCGTGCGCAGCTCTCCGCCAGGTCGTCGTAGCGCGACATGTTGTCCGTCGCGTGCAGCAGGCCCGGGAGCGCGGCGGACTCCTCGTCCGCGCGGCCGGAGCTGCTCGCGCGGAAGAAGTGGTACATGTCGTTGGCCGCGGGCTCGTCCGCGCGCGCCGGCTCCGCGGGCACGGACGGGGCCGATGGCGCCGGCGAAGCGGCCGGTGCGCTCGTCAGGTCCCCGAGATCCTCGACGAACTCGAAGGCCGAGAGTTCGTTGTCTTCATCCAGATCCACCCCCACGCCGGACCCCCAGGGCGCGGCGGGCGCCGACGGAACCGCCGTCTGCGGTTCGGCGGCTGCGCTGCTCGGCGGCGGCACGTCCGCCGCGGCTGCATCCCGCGGTTCAGCGGGAGCAGCGGAACCGGGGGCCAGCGAATCACGTGGAGCGGCATCTTCCAGCGCCCGCGTCTCGTCCGGAGCAGCCGCATCGATCAGCGTCGGCATCCCCGCCGGAGCCACATCCGCCGGCGTCTCCTCCGCGGCGTCCACCAGCGCCGGCATCCCGGCGGGAGCACCTGCGTTCCCCCCCGTGGCGTTGCCCGAATCGGCCGCATCCGCCGGCACCGCGACATTGCCCGGTGCGCCTCCGTTGGCCGGAGCGGCGACGTTGCCCGGCGCGCCTCCATACGCCGGAGCGGCGACGTTGCCCGATGCCCCCGCCGGAACGGATGTTACTGCCGGAGCACTCTTGGGCGCGGGCTTGTACGTCTCGCCCGTCGAGGTGCCGGCGTAGATGCCGGAGGGAGCGGCCGCGCGGACGGCACCCATTACCCCGCCCTCGCCCAGCTCGGCCGGGAGGCGCGCGATGATCTCAAAGAGCGCGGCGACGTCCGCGAGCTCCGCTTCGGGGGTGAAGCCCAGGCGGTTGACGCGGCTGACGATGAGCTGGCCGGCGGCGCGCAGGAAGGCGGGCTCCACGCCCCCCAGCCGCTCGCCCCTGGCCACGAACCCCGTGAACTGCACCTCCAGCACGAGCGAGCGCTGTCCACCCCAGAGTTCCTGGAGCGCGGCGTGCGCGCGCGCCGCGGCGTCCGCGGGCGGCTCGTCGCGGAGGACGGCGGCGCACAGGGCACGGAGGAAGCGTACGGAGGGAAGCTCGCTCATGCGGCCGGTGGGTCGGAGGGCGGCGGGAGGGTGGGGCCGGCGGCGCTCACGGCGCGCGGCGAGTGCAGGCGGCGGAAGGCGGAGAGCAGGCGCAGCCGCCACACGCGCCAGATGGCCTCGCGTACGATGGCCTTGGACATCTTGCTCTCGCCCAGGTCCCTGTCCACGAACATGATCGGGATCTCGCCGATGCGGAAGCCCAGCTTCCAGGCGCGGAAGCTCATCTCGATCTGGAAGGAGTAGCCGTTGCTCTCCACGCGGTCCAGGTCCAGCGTGGCCAGCACCTCGCGCCGGAAGCACTTGAAGCCGCCCGTGGCGTCGCCCACCGGGAGCCCCGTGACCCAGCGGGCGTAGACGTTGGCGAAGTAGCTGAGGAGGAGGCGCGTGATGGGCCAGTTCACCACGGTGACGCGGCCCTCCAGGTAGCGCGACCCCAGCACCAGGTCGTACTCCTCGACGGCGCGCAGGAACTGGGGGATGTGCGCGGGGTCGTGGCTGAAGTCCGCGTCCATCTGGATGAACGCGTCGTAGCCGCGCGCCAGCCCCCAGCCGAAGCCGGCCAGGTACGCGGTGCCCAGCCCCAGCTTGCCCGCGCGATGGAGCACGTGCACGCGGCGCTCGGCCGCGGCGATCTCGTCGGCCATGGCGCCGGTGCCGTCCGGCGAGCCGTCGTCCACCACCAGGATCTCCAGCCGCGGATCGCGCGAGAGGATCGATGGAACGAGCCGCGGGAGGTTGTCCCTCTCGTTGTACGTCGGGATGACGACGAGCGCGCGCTGCAATGGAACGGGTGTGTGCTTGAAACGACTGGTGGGAGGCGGTACCTTGGGACAGATGTACAACATACGCCCGCCGGAGACCCCCCACAAGTGAAGGTCCTGTACCTGGTGACGGCCTATCCCCGCCACCCCACGGACGTGATCACCCCCTGGATGGTGGAGACGATCCGCCGCCTGGGCCAGCGCGGGGTGGAGGTGGAGGTCCTCGCCCCCGCGTACCGCGGGCTGGCGACGCAGACGGTGGAGGGGGTGCGCGTGCACCGCTTCCGCTACGCGCCGCGCCCCTGGGAAACGCTGACGCACGACCAGACGGCGCCGGACCGCATCCGCGAGCGCCCCTGGTTCCTGGGGCTGGTCCCCGGCTACGTGGCCGCGGGCTCCGCGGCGGCGGCGAGGCTGGCGCGCACGGGCGAGTTCGACGTGCTCCACGCCTTCTGGCCCATCCCGCAGGGGGTGCTGGGGCTGGCGGCCAAGCGCGCATCCGGCCTCCCCCTGGTTTCCACCTTTTTCGGGGTGGAGCTGACGTGGATGGAAAGCCAGTTCCCCTTCCTGGCGCCCATGCTGCGGCGGATCGTGCGCGGCTCGGACGCGGTGACGGCGATCTCCACCTACACGGCCGAGCGGCTGCGGCGGGTGGCGCCGGGGGTGCGTACGGAGGTGATCCCCTTCGGCGCGGCGGTGGACGCGGCCCCTGCCCTGCCCCCTCCCCGCCCCGCCGGCGCGCGCCCGGAGCTGCTCTTCATCGGGCGCCTGGTGGAGCGCAAAGGGGTGCACCTGCTGCTGGCAGCGCTCGCGCTCCTGCACGGCCGCCCCCTCCTGCGCGTGGTCGGCGACGGGCCCGAGCGGGATCGGCTGGAGGAGCTGTCCACGCGCCTGGGTCTGGCGGACGACGTGGTCTTCCACGGCTTCATCTCGGCCGAGGAGAAGGCGGAGCGGCTGGCCGGGTGCGATGCGTTCGTGCTCCCCGCCGTGATCGACGCCAAGGGCGACACGGAGGGGCTGGGCGTGGTGCTGCTGGAGGCGATGACCTACGGCAAGCCCGTGATCGCCAGCGCCGCCGGCGGCATCGTGGACATCGTGCGCGACGGTCAGAACGGCTTCCTCGTGCCCCCCGGCGACGCGGGCGCGCTGGCCGGCGCCATTCGCGCCTGCGCGGAGAACCCGGAACTCGCGCGGGCCCTGGGCTCACAGGGGCGCGTGGATGTGGAAAAGGGTTTTTCGTGGTCCGTGATCGCGGAAAGATTGAAAACGTTGTACGAGTCGGTGTCGTTGCAGCGGTGAAGATGTCGCGGCGAGCGACGAATAACACAGCCGTAAAGAATGGTGGAAGGCGCGGGCGTAACAAGTTGTACGCTTCCGCCACATCAACAGAAACAACGATCCCAACGGGCGTTGCGCCCGTGAACGCCCTGCACCGGAGAGCGCTTTGGCGACGTCGCAAACGAGGGTGAGCCGCACGGACACATCACAGGTGGAGCCCCGCTACCTGGCCGCGCTGGAGGCGGAGCGGGCCGGGTGGTGGAGCTCGGACAACTTCGACACGTGGAAGAACCTGTACGTGAGCGAGTACGCGCGCGGCTTTTACGTAGCAGACACTCTTCGCACGTATGTACCCGAGCTGGACATCGCCGGCGCACGTGTGCTGGACATCGGCTGCGGTGACGCGGGCGTGCTGATCGCCATCGCCGAGCAGGGCGCGCGCACGGCGGGGATCGAACTGGACGAGAAGAGCCTGGAGCGCGGCCGGCTGCGCGCGGAGGAGCATGGGGTGGAGGTGGAGCTGCGCTCCGGCGTGGCCGAGGCCCTGCCCTGGGGCGACGGCAGCTTCGACCTGGTGATCCTGGACAACGTGCTGGAGCACGTGCGCGACCGCGAGAAGACGCTGGCCGAGATCCGCCGCGTGCTGCGGCCCGGCGGCTTCCTCTACATGGTGACGCCCAAGCCGTTCTCGCTCTACTCCCTGTGGAACGACCCGCACTACGACCTGGCCGGGCTCGTCCTTCTGCCGCGCAAGGCGCAGATCTGGTACTTCGAGAAGGTGCGCGGCGGCGGCGAGGGCACGTACGACGTGGAGGTGATCCCCACGCGCTGGCGCATCAAGCGGATGCTGCGGGCGGCGGGGCTCACGCCGGTGGTGCCGCCGCGCGAGCTGTGGGTGCACTACCTCCGCAATCGCATCGCCCGTCCCGAGGAAGTGCGTCCCGGCCTCAAGCGCCAGCTCTCTTCGTACTTCGCCCAGCGGAGCTGGCCGTTCCAGAACCCGGCGATGCGCTGGTTCTGGGACGTGTCCATCGGCTCCAACTTCTTCATCGCCCGCCGGGACCCGTGACGCTGCGCGTCCTCCACTTCATCTACGACGACCCCGCTAACCCCTGGGTGGCTGGCGGGGGCGCGGTGCGCGTCTTCGAGCTGTACCGCCGCCTCGGCGCGCGCGTGGACGCCACGGTGGTCACCGGCAACTATCCCGGCGCGGCGGACGGCGTGCACGACGGCGTGCGCTACCTGCGGCTGGGGGCTGCGGGCCCGTACGCGTGGAGCCGCCTGACCTACGCGCGCGCCGCCAACGCGCTCCTGCGCACGGCCGCCTACGACGCGGCGGTGTTCGACTTCTCCACTTACACGCCCATCTTCATGCCCGCGGGGCGTCCGGTGGGGATCACGGTGCACCACGTGAGCGGCCCCACCGCGCGCGAGCGATGGGGCCCCGTGCTGGCGCCGGGAATCGCGGCGCTGGAGCGCGCGATGATCCGCCGCGCCACGCGCCTCAGCGCCACGTCCACCGCCACGTACGAGCTGCTGCGGGAGCTGGCGCCGGGCATCCCCATCGACCTGGTGTACGCCGGCGTCCCCGACGAGCTGTTCGAGCTGCCGCGCCGCCCGGAAGAGTTCCTCCTCTACTTCGGCCGCCTGGACGTCTTCCAGAAGGGCCTCGACACGCTGCTGGAGGCTTTCGCCGAGCTGCGCCGCGCGCGTCCGTCGCTGGAAATGCGCATGGCCGGGCGCGGCAAGGACACGGAGCGGGTGCGGGGGATGGCGCGCGAGCTGGGGATCGAGGACGGCGTGCGCCTGCTGGGGGCCGTCTCCGAGGCGGAGCGGCAGGCGCTCTTCGCGGGCGCGGCCGTGCAGCTCATGCCCTCGCGCTTCGAGGGGTTCGGGATGGTGGCCGCCGAGGCGATGGCGGCCGGCGTCCCCCTCGTGGCGGCCGCCGCCGGGTCGCTTCCCGAGGTCGTGGGCGACGGCGGTGTGCTGGTACCCGCGGGCGACGCACGGTCACTCGCGTCCGCCGCGTCCGTGCTGCTGGACGACGGCCCGGCGCGCGAGGCGCTCTCCGCCGCCGCGCGCCGGTCCGCCGAGCGCTTCCGCTGGGGCGCGGTGGCGGACCGTCACCTGGAGTTTCTCGAAGGAATCGCTTCGGCGCGCAGTGCGCCCCCGTCCACCCTGGAGTCATGAAACCCACCGCACCCGCACCCCGCCGCACCGCGCCCGCGGAAGCCGAGCCGGGGGTGAGCACCCGGGCGGCGGCCGCGGCGTACTTCGCCCTGGCGCTGCTCTACTTCCTCCCGGCCATGCTGCCGGGGCGGCACATCTTCGGGACGGACTACCTGCAGGCCGGGTACTTCTTCTACGACTTCATCTCGCAGCGCACCGCCGAGGGCTCGCTCACCAAGTGGGTGCCGTACGTGTACGGCGGCGTGCCGCTTTTCTCCAACCCGGGGAGCACGTACTACCCCGTGCGCTGGGTGGCGGACCTGCTGCTGCCCACGTCCAAGTTCTTCCCCCTCCTCTTCTGGTTCCAGTTCGGGATGGCGGGGCTGGGGATGTACCTGCTGGCCGTGGAGCTGGGGTGCCGGCGCTGGGTGGCGTTCGTGGCCGGCCTCGCCTTCCAGTGGACGGGGATCACCACGTCGTGGGTGTACGCCGGGCACGACGGGCGCATCATCGTCGTCACCTTCATGCCGCTCCTCTTCTTCTTCCTGCGCCGCGGCGTGCGCACGGGGCGGGTCAGCGACTTCGCGGGGGTGGCGGCGACGACGGGGTTCGCGCTCCTCTCCTTTCAGATCCAGAACGCGTATTACCTGCTGCTCGCCGCGGCCATCTGGGCGGTGTTCTGCATCGTGCAGGTGAGGACGGCGACGACGCCCGCGCGCCTGGGCCGCGTCGTGGCGATGGGGCTGGCGGCGGTGGCGTTCGGGTTCGTGATGGCCGCGGTCAACTTCCTCCCCTTCGCGGACTACGTGGGCGAGTCGCCGCGCGGGCAGACGGGGGGGCGCGGCTACGAATTTTCCACCTCTTACTCCATGCCCCCGCGCGCCATCGTGGGCCTCGCGGTACCCGAGCAGGTGGGCGCGACCATCCAGAACGACCGGGGCGAGTACGTCTTCCCGGTGTATCGTGGCGAAAACGCGTTCCGCCTGCACACGGAGTACGTGGGCGCGCTGGTGATGGTGCTGCTCGCGCTGGGCGCGCTCTACTCGCGCCGCAACCGCGAGTGGTGGTTCTTCGCCGGGCTGGGCCTCTTCGCCCTGTCGCTGGCCCTGGGCGGCAATACTCCGCTCTACCGCCTGTACTACGAGGTGCTGCCGGGGCTGAAGCGCTTCCGCGCGCCGGACCTGGCGTACTTCGTCCTGGCGTTTTCCCTGATCGCCATGGCGGCGATCACGCTGGAGCGCATCGCGGCGCTGCGCGAGGAGGGCCGCGCCCGGCGCACGGCGGCGGAGGACCCGCTGGCGCGGCTGGTGTGGGTGGCCGGCGGAGTGGCGGTGCTCGCGTTCGTGGGCTCGGTGGCCATCGGCGGCGGCTCGGCGGCCATGGCGGAGGGGACGGCGGGGCTGACGCCGTCGCAGGGGTGGCTGCGCTTCGCGATCTTCGCGGCGGCGACCGCGGCGGCGCTGTGGATGTGGGCCGAGGGGCGGATGACGAGCCGCGCCGCCCTGATCGCGCTCTCCATCATCACCACGGCGGACCTGTGGCTGGTGGGGAAGAAGTTCATGATGACGGTGGAGTCGCCCGAGGCGATGTACGCGCCGGACGAGATCACCACCTTCCTCACGGGACAGCCGCAGCGGGCGCGCGTCTGGCCCATTCCGGGCGCCAGCGCCTGGCCGCGGTACATCGACTACCCCATGCGCTACGGCCTGGAGCTGGCGGGCGGCGAGCACGGCAACCAGCTGGAGCGGTACAACCAGTTCGCCGGCGCGGGCCAGACCTCGATGGTCGACTTCCACAACTACAACGACCCGCGCTTCCTGGCGGCCGGAAATGTCCGCTGGCTGGTGGCGTCGCAGGAGCTGCAGGTGCCCTTCCTGCGCGAGGCGTACCGGGGGCAGGAGGCCATCGTCTACGAGAATACCCTGGCCCTCCCCCGCGCGTACCTGGTCCCCGAGGCGCAGCGCATCGGCGTCGGCGAGAACGCCATTCCCCGCCTGCAGGCGCAGGGATGGGATCCGCGCCGGACGGCGTTCGTGGAGGCGGCGGGCGACCTGGGCCTCCCCGCGACGCCGCTGCAGGGGAGCGCGGAGGTGGCCGGATACGAGCCGGACCGCGTGGTCGTGAACACCCGCGCCAGCCGCCCCGCGCTGATGGTGCTGGCCGACAACTACTACAAGGGGTGGGTGGCGAAGGTGGACGGCCGCGAGGTCCCCATCTACCGCACCAACCACACCTTCCGCGGCGTGGTCGTCCCCGCCGGCGCCCACCGCGTGGAGTTCACCTTCCACCCGGCGGAGCTGTACACGGGGCTGTACATCCACCTGGCCAGCCTGGCGCTGCTGGCCGCGTACGGCATCTACCTCCTGGTCCGCCGCCGCCGGGCGGGCACCGGCAACAGCGGGGCTCACACAGAGGCACAGAGTCACGGATGAGCGGCTGCCGCCGATGAAGCTTCGCATCTCCCCGGGGACCCGGCGCGCGCTGGGCCTGCTCTTCATCGCGGCCGCCGCGCTGTTCCTGGCGCGGACGGTCTACCGGAACTGGGGGCAGCTCGGGGAGGTGGAGTGGCGGGTGGAGCCGCTGCGGCTGGCGGCCAGCATCGCGGCGCTGGTTGGGGTGTTCGCGTGGGGTGTGTGGGTGTGGAGCCGCGTGCAGCGCCACTTCGAGCACGCCCCGGTGCCGCTCCCCGCGCTGATGCGCATCTGGTTCCTCTCCACCCTTGCCCGGTACCTGCCCGGTATGCAGATCGTGGCGGTGGCGCAGCTCAGCCGGTCGGCGGGGCTGTCGGGGGCGGTGCTGCTCACGTCGCTCACCGTGCACACCGGGCTCGCGCTGCTCTCCGCCCTCCTCCTCTCCGCGTGGACGCTGCCGGAGCACCTGGCCCCGGGGCTGAACCCCTGGTGGACGGGCGGCGCCGCCACCGCCGCCGCGCTCCTCCTGGTGCACCCGGCCACGCTCAACTACCCGCTGGGCCTGCTGCGGCGCGTGCTCAAAAAGGACGTGGTGCGCTGGGGCGGCCGCTGGGTGGATGGCGTGGCCCTGCTGGCGCTTTCGGTGTTGAGCTGGGTGTTCTACGGCGGCGCGTACTACCTGTTCCTCCACTCGCTGGTCCCCCTCCCCTCGAGCACCATCGTGCCGCTGGCGGGGGTCAACGCGCTCTCGTTCGTAATCGGCTTCCTCTCCCCCTCCCCGGGCGGCGGCGGGGTACGCGAGGTGGCGATGCAGGGGCTGCTGGGGCCCTTCTTCCCCGCCGCCGTCGCCGCGGTGCTCTCGGTGGCGGCGCGGCTGTGGACGATCGCGGCGGAGCTGATCGGCGGCGGATTGGTGCTCTGGCTGGTGCGGCGCTCCGCCCCGGAACAGCGGGTCCTGCCGTGACATCCCGCGGGGGTAAGAACCTTGAGGTTTCCAGCCGCCGCCGCTAGAATCGCTCTCCCGCGCCGACACCCTTCCTCTGGATCTACAGAATCACGATGATCGAAGCCCGTCATCCTTTACGTAATTTATTGATCGTTTCGGGAGCTGTGCTCGCCTCTGCCTGCAACAACTCCGCGGGGCCGGAACCGGTGCGCTCGGTGGTGATCTCGCCCGACACCGCGCTCGTGGCGGTGGGGTCCACGCGGCAGCTTTCGGCGGAGGCCTTTGCCGCCGGCGGAAAGCTGCTGACGGGTCGCCAGGTGGCGTGGAGCAGCACGGATTCCACGAAGCTCCGCGTTTCGCAGTCGGGGCTGGTCAGCGCGATCGCTCCAGGAGCCGCGCAGATCATCGCCGCCGCCGAGGGCCGCGCGGATACGGCGAACGCGATGGCTCGGTACGACGATCACTTCACCTCCGCCGGCCTCGCCGACTACGACGAACTCGATCTCTCCGACACGCGCGGAGTCTGGTCCGTGGCCGGGGGCCTGCTGACCGCGAGCGGCCCGGCGAACCACAGCCTGCTAATCCGGAAAGGCAGCGACCTCACCGACGGGTACGTGGAAGCGAAAGTGGATCGGGCCGACGATGCCGGCCTGGTGTTCCGTGTGCAGAACGCCGGCAGCTACTACCTGCTGGCGGTCCGCGACGACGCAGCCTCGCTGTCGGAATTTCGCACGGAGAACGTCGCGCTGTACCGGGCGGTGAACGGGAACTTCACCCAGATCTACTCCCGCGACGTAGTGTGGCCGCGCGGAGGGAGGATGGTACGCGCCGAGTTCCAGGGCTCCACCATCCGGATCTACTTGGACGGCCAGCTCCTGGACTCCGTGTCCGACCCGAGGTACACGCGGGGCGGCGTGGGCATGCGGCACATGCTGCATCCACGGGTCACGTCTTCCACCAACGTGTTCGACCTGTTCCGCGCGGGCACGCTGTAGCACGCGGACACGGAGCCGGCCCGGAGGAGCAGAGGATTCCCGCCCGCTGCCCGTCCGGGCTTTCTCGTGCCGCGCCGTGCCGTCGCCGTAGCGCAAAGGACCGATCCGCGCTTACATTTGCACCCTTGTTACATCGCCCCCGGACTGATCAGACCGAAGACCATGCTCGAAGAACTCAAGAACAAGCTCGGTGAAGAGATCGAACGGCTCACGCACGAGCTGCAGGTGACGCTTCCGGAGGCGATCAAGAAGGCGGTGGAGCACGGAGACCTGCGCGAAAACTCCGAGTACAAGTCGGCGCTGGAGCGGCAGCAGTTCGTGCAGGCGCGCCTCAACCACCTCACCCGGCGCGCGGGCGAGCTGTCCAAGATCGACATGTCGCAGATCCCGGCGGACCGCATCGGCTTCGGCTCGCGCGTGACGGTGGTGGACATGCGCACGCGCGAAGAAGAGACGTACTCGCTCGTCTTCGGCGACTACATCGACATCGACAGCGGCCAGATCTCCGTGGCGTCGCCCCTGGGCCAGGCGCTGATGGGGAAGAAGAAGGGCGAGACCGTCTCCCTCACCCTCCCCCGCGGCGAGCGCAAGCTGAAGATCAAGTCCATGACCACGCTGGCGCAGATGGCGGAGCGCAAAGAAGAAGAGTAGGAAGCGGGCTCACACAGAGGCACAGAGGCACAGAGATAACTTCATCTCTGTGCCTCTGTGCCTCTGTGTGAGCCCCTTCTTAGTTGATGAACCTCGGAGCGCAGCGTGGCGATCAGCTCGGCCATGAAGCCGAAGCCGAAGAGGACCACGCCCACGGTCTCCAGCAGCACGACCAGGGTGAGGAGGGGGCGGAAGCCGAAGGGGGGCATCCAGTTGCCGATGCGCAGCACGACGGTGAGCAGGCCCACCAGCACGCCCAGCAGGATCAGCGCGAGGCCGCCGCCGCCGAAGAACTGCATCGGCTTCTCGGTGAACTTGAGGTAGAACCACACCACCACCAGGTCGGCCACCCCCACCAGCACCCGCCGGCGCCCCGAGTACTTCGCCACGCCGGCACGCCGCGGGAAGAGCTCGATGTCCATCTCGGAGACCGAGTACCCCTGGTCGTGCGCCAGCACCACGAAGAAGCGGTGCCAGTCGTGGCGCAGGGGGATCTCGCGCAGGATCTCGGCGCGGAACGCCTTCATGGAGTTGAGGTCGCGCGCGGGGACGTGGAAGAGGCGCTGCGAGAGGCGGTTGTAGACGCCGCTCACGGCCGCCTTCTCGTAGTTCCCCACCTTGCGCCCGCACACGATGTCCGACCCCGTGGCCGCCAGCTCGGCCAGGAAGCGCGGGATGTCCTCCGTCGAGTGCTGCAGGTCCGCGTCGAAGAGCACCAGGAACTCGCTCTCGGCGGCGAGCGCCCCGGTGACCATCGCCTCCGTCTTCCCCTGGTTGCGACGGTGCCGCAGCACCTTCACGCGCGGCATCCCCACGCTCTCGCGCACGGCGGCCTGGTGCGTCCCGTCGCGCGAGCCGTCGTCCACCAGGATGATCTCGCCGCCCAGCCGGTGCCGCGCAAAGGTGTCGCGCAGCTCGCGGAAGAGCGCCGCCATGTTCTCCGCCTCGTCGAAGGCCGGCACCAGCACGGCGAAGTCCGTCCGCAGCCGGTCCGGGATCGCCAGCGTCGGCATGGCAACGGGGGGCATCGTCGCGATGCCCCCCCGTTCCCCGTTCTCCGTTCCCCGTTCCCGGCCGTTCACACGCGCTTGCGCATCCGCGCGGAAAGGATCCCGAGCTGGTCGCGGTACTTCGCCACGGTGCGGCGGGCGATCTGGATGCCGTCGTCCTTGAGGATGTTGACGATGGCCTGGTCCGTCAGCGGGTGCGCGGGGTCTTCCTCGCCCACCAGCTTCTCGATCTGCGCCTTGATGCCGCGCGCCGACACGTCCTCGCCGCTCGTGGTGGAAAGGCCCGACGAGAAGAAGAACTTGAGCGGGAACACGCCGCGCGGCGTCTGCACGAACTTCTCGTTGGTCACGCGCGACACGGTGGACTCGTGCATGTCGATCACCTCGGCCACCTCGCGCAGGGTGAGCGGCTTGAGGTACTGCACGCCCTTGTCGAAGAAGTCGCGCTGCCGGTCCACGATGAAGTTCATCACCTTGAGCATCGTCTGCCGGCGCTGCTCGATCGCCTGGATCATCCAGTTGGCCGAGTTCAGCTTGTTGGAGATGAACTCCTTGTTCTCCCCCACGAACTTCTTCTTGTCCTTGGCGATGTCGCGGTAGGTGCGCGACAGCTTCAGGCGCGGCAGGCTGGTGTCGTTGAGGAAGACGAGGTACTCGCCCTCGATCTTCTCCACGATCAGGTCCGGGATGATGTAGTTGTCGCCGCCGCTGGCGTACTTCAGCCCCGGCTTGGGGTCCAGCTTGGCCACCTCGTCCGCCGCGTTCTGCACGTCGCGCGGGGTGATGGAGAGCTCCTTGGAGATCTCGCTCCACCGGTGGTTGATGAGCTGGTCGAAGTAGTGCTCCACGATGCGGAACGCCAGGCTCTCCTCCAGCCGGCGCCGGATCTCGTCCAGCGGCGGGTCGCCCTCGCCCGTCTCGTGCACCAGCTCCTGCACCACGCTGTCGCGCAGCTGCAGCAGGATGCACTCGCGCAGGTCGCGCGCGGCGATGCCCGGCGGGTCGAAGCCCTGCACCACGCGCAGCATCCCCTCCACCTCTTCGAGGGTGTACGGCTTGGTGGTGCCCCACTCGCCGCTCTCGCGCACGAAGTCGTTGAGCGAGTCGACGATGTCCTGCAGCGTGCAGGTGAGGTACCCCTCGTCCGAGATGTTGCCGATGATCTCCTCGCCCAGCAGGAGCTCGCGCTCGGAGAGGCGCAGCAGGGTGAGCTGGTCGTGCAGGTGGTCGCCCAGGTCCTTGGTGTCCACCGACACGGGCTCGTAGTACTCCCGCTCCTCGTACTCCTCGCGGCGGCCGCCCGTCTCGAAGCCGTTCAGGAGGATCTCCTCCCAGTCGATCTCGTCGGCCTCCGTCTTCTTTTCCTCTTCAGGCTGCGGCTCCACCTGGTCCTCGACGTCGCTCTCCACGAGATCGAGGAAGGGGTTGTTGAGCAGCTCCTGCTTGAGGTGCTGCTGCAGGTCCAGGAGCGGCATGTAGAGAAGATCCATCGCCTGGTACAGGCGAGGGTTGATCTTCATCTCCTGCTTGAGGGTCGTTCCCTGATAGAGACCGGTCTTCATACCGCTTCGTCCTGTTGGGGATTCCGCTGGTGCTTCGTCGGATTCAGAGCGCCGGCTCCGCGTGGGGGCCGGCTTCGTACGGGTTGGGGTAGCGCTCGCGCATGCGCGCCGCCAGCGTGGGCCCCAGGTAAAGATCCGCCACTTCCTCGCTCCACACCAGCTCGCTCACGGTGCCGGACACCCGGACGCGCCCCTCGTACATGATGTAGGCGCGGTCCACGATGTCCAGCGTCTGCTCCACGTTGTGGTCGGAGATCAGCACGCCGATCCCCCGGCGCCGCAGGTCCGCCACGATCTGCTGGATGTCGTGCACCGCGATGGGGTCCACCCCGGCGAACGGCTCGTCCAGCAGCATGAACTTGGGCTCGCCCACGAGCGCGCGGGTGATCTCCAGGCGGCGCCGCTCGCCGCCGGAGAGCGAGTACGCGTACGACTTGCGCACGTGCTTGATGCTGAGCTCGTCCAGCAGCCGCTCCAGCCGGCGCTTCTGCTCCGCGCGGGGGATGCCGAGCGTCTGCAGGATCGCCATGACGTTCTGCTCCACCGTCAGCTTGCGGAAGATGGAGGGCTCCTGCGCCAGGTAGCCGATCCCCGCCCGCGCGCGGCGGTACATGGGCACGCCGGTGAGCTTCCGGTCGCCGATGTAGACGTCGCCTTTGTCCGGGCTGATGAGGCCCACCATCATGTAGAACGAGGTGGTCTTCCCCGCCCCGTTGGGCCCCAGCAGCCCCACGATCTCACCCTGCGTGACGTGCACGTCCACTTCGTTGACCACGCGCCGCTTGCGGTAGCTCTTCACGAGCCCGGTGGCCTTGAGCGTGAGCCCGCCCACGATGGGCCCGCGCCGCACCGGCGCCTGCTCCGCCTCCGGCTCGGGCATCATCACGATCTGCATGCGCGGCTGCTCGTACTCCGCGTCGGCGCCGGCCGCCTGCTCCGCCTGCACGGTGGCGGACTCGTCTTCCTGGCGCGCGAGGATGGCGCCGATGTGGTAGTCCAGCAGGGCGAGCGCGTCGTGGCGCTCCGCTCCCACCTCGTTCAGCACCCAGGGCGCCAGCCGCAGGGCGCTCCACCCCCCGTCGCCGTTGGCGTGCGGCTCGCCGCCCTCGCGCAGCCGCTCCACCACCTCGCCGGCGCGCAGGCGGCTCACCACCTGCTCTTCCAGGTAGCGCTGCGTCTCCTCGTCCGGAAAGGAGCCCAGGTCGCCGTGCGCCTCGGTGTGGCCGCGGGGCGGGCCGTACCAGCGGCGGTACTCCTCGCGCATCCGCGTGAGCCACTCCTGCCGGGCCACGTCGTGCACGCCGTCGTCCCGCGCCACCAGCGCGCGCAGGGCGATCAGGGTAGATACGTCGGACGGGGGTACTTCCGCCACCATCCGTGCCAGCCGGCCTTGCATCACGGGCGCGTCCCCCCCGTCGTCGTGTTCCCCGTGGCGGGCGCGGGCGTCGCGGGCGCGGCGGGGCGGGCGGACGG
>CADCTW010000145.1 GCA_902805735.1 uncultured Gemmatimonadota bacterium
GTCCCGTGGCGGAATCCACCACCCGCCCGCCCACCAGCCCCGACTGCGCGGCTGCGGGAAGCGCTGCCAGCAGAAGCAATCCCACGAAAAAGGATCGGCTCAGCATTTCGTTCGTACCCCGTTCGAGAGGAGACCAGGTCTTCCCGTTACGATAGGCGGGGCACGCATCGGGAGAAGCTTGGGGCGGTCACTTTCGCGTCACGAACGGACAGCAATCTCACACAGAGGCACAGAGGCACAGAGAAGAACTTCATCTCTGTGCCTCCGTGTCTCTGTGTGAGCCGATCAGCTCGTCGTCCGTCTCGGGGTCGTCGGGGGCGGGGACGAGGAAGCGGATGATGGTGCCGCGCCCCACCTGGCTCTCGGCGTCCACGGTGCCGCCGTGCGCCTCCACCAGGTGCTTGACGATGGCCAGGCCCAGGCCGGTGCCCCCCTCCTCGCGCGAGCGGGCGGCGTCGGCGCGGTAGAAGCGCTCGAAGATGCGGGGGAGGTGGGCGGAAGGGATGCCCGCGCCGTTGTCGCCCACGGACACCTGCACCCACTCGCGCGGGTCCGCCGGGCTGCCCGGCAGGGTGCCCGCCCAGCGCGCGGTCACCTCGATGCGCCCGCCCTCCGGCACGTAGCGGATGGCGTTGCCGATCAGGTTGGAGAAGATCTGGCGCAGCGCCGAAGGGTCCGCGAACACGAACTCGCACTCCGGCGGCACGTCCGTCACGAAACGGACGCGCTTCTGGTCCATCTGCGCGCGCGCCGGCGCGATCGCCTCGTGCGCCGTCTCCGTGACGGACACGATCTCCGGCTCCACGCGGAAGCCGCCGGACTCGATGCGCGACAGGTCCAGCAGGTCGTCCACGATGCGCTGCAGGCGGTCCGCGTTGGCCTTCACCGTCTCCACGAACTGGCGGCGCAGGGGGGCGGGCAGCTCGTCGTCCAGCAGCGTCTCGCTGAAGCCGCGGATGGCGGTGAGGGGGGTCTTGAGCTCGTGCGACGCGTTGGCCACGAAGTCGCGCCGCACGTCCTCCAGCCGCCGCAGGGCGGACACGTCCAGGAAAACGAGCACCGCGCCGCCGCCGGGGAGGGGCTGCGCGGTGGCCAGCAGGCTGCGCCCATCCTGCGTCAGCTCCACGGGACGCACCTGCGAGCCGTGCAGCGCCCGCCGCACCACTTCCAGGAACGCCGGCCGCCTCGCCACCTCCTGCGGAGAAAGCCCGCGGGGGTCGCCCACCAGGCCGAAGATCTGGCGGGCGGCGGGGTTGGCGCGCTGCACCTGCCCCTCCGCGTTGAGCGCGATCACCCCCTCGGCCATGGAGTCGATCAACGCCTGCATCTCCGCGCGCTCCCCCTCCAGCTGCCGCAGGCGCCGCTGCAGCTCGCCCGCCAGCGTGTCCAGCGCGTCCGCGAGCTCCCCCAGCTCGTCCTTGCCGCGCAGGCTGGCCCGGCGCGACAGGTCGCCGGCGGCCATGGCGCGCGCGGCACCCACGATGTGGCGGAGGGGCTGGGTGATGGCCAGCGAGAAGCCGAAGGAGAGGAGCGCGCTCAGCATCAGCGACACCAGCCCCACTCCGAAGATGCCGCGCTGCACCCGCGCCACCGCCGCGTGCATCTCGCTCATGGGGTCCGCCACGCGGATCACGCTTCCGTCCGCGGCCTGCACCGCCATGTACAGCTGCTCGTTGCCCAGCGAGGTGCTGAACCGCACCGCCGTCCCCACCTGCCCGCGCGCCCGCCGCGCGCTCACGATCTCCGGACGCGCGGCGTGGTTCTGCAGCGTCGTGAGCGAGTCGCGCGGCAGCTCCGAGTCGCCCAGCACCCTGCCGTCCGGCGCCACGATGGTCACGCGCCGGTCCGCGAGCCCGCCCAGCCAGTCCGCCACCTGGTCGGGGTCGCCGGCGGGGCGGCTGGCGTACAGGGCGCGCGACAGGAACAGCTCCCGCCGCAGGTCCGAGGAGAGCCGTTCCGTGAGATGGGACCGCAGCGTGGAGCCCACCCCCAGCGTGAGCGCCACCACCACGGCCGCGCTCAGCGCCAGGTAGGATAGGAATAGCTTCTGGTCCGCACGAAGCCGCAAGGTACTCCTTCTCTGTGTCTCTGTGCCTCTGTGTGAGCCCGATCCGTTCAGCGCGGAGGCGGCTCGGTGCGGAAGCGGTAGCCGAACCCGCGCACCGTCTCGATCCAGTCCGCCTCGTCGCCCAGCTTGTTGCGCAGGCGCTGCACGTGCATGTCCACCGTGCGCGTGGCGATGTTGGCCGTCACCTCCCACACGGCCTCCAGGAGCTGGCGGCGCGTCTGCACGCGGCCGCGGCGCTCCATCAGGGTGAGGAGGAGGCGGTACTCGGTGGGGGTCAGCTCCAGCAGCTCGCCGTTCACCTCGGCGCTCGCGGCGCCGGAATCCACCGAGAACGGCCCCACGCGCACCACCTTCCCCCCGCTGCCGGCGGGCGGCGCCTGCTGCACGCGGCGCAGCACGGCGGCCACGCGCAGGATCAGCTCCTGCGGGGAGAAGGGCTTGGCCACGTAGTCGTCCGCCCCCTGCCGCAGCCCCTGGATGCGGTCCTGCTCCTCGCGCCGGGCCGTCAGCAGGATCACGGGGATGTCACGCGTCTCGGGGCGGCCGCGCAGCTCTTCCAGCACCTGCAGGCCGCTCATCCCGGGGAGCATCAGGTCCAGCACGATCAGGTCCGGCCGCTCCAGCTCCGCGGCGCGGATGGCCTCGGGGCCGCTGGCGGCGGTGCGCACGCGGTACGACTCACGCGCGAGGTGGTAGGCGACCAGCGCGGAGATGTCCGGCTCGTCGTCCACCACCAGTATGTGCGAGCTCACGGGCTTCACGGCGTCGTTCTTCGCGGGGCTGGACGCTCCCACCAGTTCGGAGAGCGCGCCCGGAAGATGCTGCTGCATGGAAGCGGTCGGCAAGGTTCACCTCGTCGAAGGAGCAAACTGCGGTCTCACACAGAGGCACAGAGGCCCGGTGCGAGTCCCAGTGTTGCAGAGTGTAACGGGCGCGCGTAACGCAGGGGTAACGGTGGGGCGACGGGGATGACCCAACGTTTGCGGGGCTTCGGGTGTTTTCATTCGGTTGGCCGTGATTCCGTTCCATCGTGGAGACGCATGCGGTACCTGCGAATGCTTTTGTGCGCCCTCTTCGCCCCCGCGGCGCTCGCGGCGCAGGTGGGCGTCACCACGGACGTGCTCACCGGGCGCGTGACGGGGCCCACGGGGGCGCCCGTGGCGGCGGCGCGGGTGGAGGCGGTGTCGGCCGAGGGGAACCTGCGCCGCGCCACCACCACGCGGCCGGACGGGCGCTACACCATCACCTTCCCCGACGGCGGCGGGAGGTACCAGCTCCGCGTCACGGCGCTGGGGTTCGCGGCGGCCACGGCCATCGCCGCGCGCGAGGCGGACGAGGACGTGCTGGTCACCCACTTCCGCCTGGGGGAGCAGGCGGTGGCGCTGGAGGGGATCACGGCCCGCGCCGGCCGCACCCCGCCCCCCGGCAACGCCTCGGCGGGGGGCACGGAGCGCTCGCTCTCCGGCGAGGTGGTGAACCGGCTGCCGCTGGAAGACAACGACCCGGCGCGCATCGCCACGCTCACCCCGGGCGTGATCGCGGTCACGCAGGGCGACTCGTCGGAGGCGCGCGGGTCGTTCTCGGTGGCGGGGCAGCGGGCGTCGCTGAACCAGGTGACGCTGGACGGCGCGTCGTTCAACTCCGCGCTCACGGGCGGGCAGGCGGGCGGCGGGTCCCCGCTGGGCATCCCGCAGGAGGGGGTGCGCAACACGCAGGTGGTGACGAGCACGTACGACGTGGCGCGCGGGCAGTTCGCGGGCGGCCAGGTGGCGCTCACCACGCGGCGCGGCGCCAACCAGTTCTCGGGCTCGTTCCAGTACAACCTGCGCGATCCGGCGCTGCAGGGGAACGCGGGGGTGCCCGAGTGGGGCGGCGGCTTCACCCAGAACCGCTTCAGCGGCGGAGTGGGCGGCCCCATCCTGCGCGACCGGCTCTTCTACTTCGTCTCCTTCCAGGCGCAGCGCCGCAGCGACCAGCTCTACTCCCTCACCCCCGACGACGCCGACGCGGTGAACGCCCTGGGCGTCAGCGAGGAGTCCGTGCGGCGCTTCCTGGGCGCGCTGCGGACGCGCTACGCCGCGGACGGGCGCAGCGGGCGCTTCGAGCGCACGGGCGACGCCCTCACCACGCTGGGGCGGGTGGACTGGAACGTGACGCAGCGCCACACCCTGGCCCTGCGCGGCAACCTGAGCCTGTACGGCCAGGAGAACGCCCGCATCGGCTTCCTGGAGACGCTGGGGAACGGCGGCGAGGTGGGGACCACGGGGGGCGGGGGGCAGCTCACCCTCACCTCGCGCTTCGGCGCGGGGTGGATCAACGAGCTGCGTGCCTCCGTCAACCAGGACCGGCGCGAGCAGAACGCGTACGAAGACGTCCCGGAGGGGCGGGTGCGCGTGGCGTCGGAGCTGGGGGATGGGCAGCGCGGCGTGGCCACGCTCGTCTTCGGCGGCGACCGGCAGCTCCCCAGCCTCTCGCGCGAGACGACGACGGAGGTGAGCAACGAGCTTTCCTTCCTCTTCCGCGACCGGCACCGGCTGCGCGTGGGCGGCCTCTTCAACCACTCGTCGTTCCAGCAGGAGACGACACCGGACCGCTTCGGCACCTTTGAGTTCGAGTCGCTGGAGGCGTTCGAGCGCGGCGAGGCCACGCGCTTCACCCGGTCGCTCGGCACCCGCGGCACCGGCGGCGGCGGACTCAACGCCGCCCTCTACCTGGGCGACACCTGGCGCCCCGCGGACCGGGTGCAGCTCACCATGGGCCTGCGCGGCGAAGTCACGCGCTTCGACGGGTCCCCCGCGCGCAACCCGGAGGTGGAGCGCCTCTTCGGCCGCCGCACGGACCGCATCCCCTCCGAGCTGCACGTGAGCCCGCGGCTGGGCTTCTCGTGGCGCCTCAACCAGCAGGGGACGCCGCTGCGCCTCCTGCGCGGTGGCGTGGGCGAGTTCCGGGGGCGCGCGCCCTTCTCCCTCTTCGCCTCGGCGCTGGACCAGACGGGGCTCGCCAGCGGGGTGACGCTGCTGGAGTGCGTGGGCGCGCGCGTGCCCGCGCCGGACTGGGCGGCGTACGCGCGCGATCCCGCCTCCATCCCCTCGTCCTGCGCGGATGGCGGGTTGGGAGCGCCCGTGCAGCGCCTTCCCACGGTCACGGTGTTCGAGCCGGATTTCGGGGCGCCCCGCTCCAGGCGGGCCTCGCTGGGCTTCCAGACGGCGGTGCGCCGGGGCGTGAACGCGTCGGTGGACGTGAGCCAGGCGTGGGGCGTGAACCTGTACGGCGTGCGCGACCTGAACCTTCGCGACGGGGCGCCGTCGTTCATCCTCACGGACGAAGGGGGGCGGCCGGTGTACGCGCCGGCCGGCTCCATCACCCGCACGGGCCAGGTGCCGTTCTTCGCCTCGCGCGAGCACCCGCAGTTCGCCAACGTCTTCGCGGTGGACTCGGATCTGGGCTCGCGCACCACGCAGGCCACCGTGGGCCTCAACGGCATCCTCCTGCCGCGGCGGGTCTCGTTCCAGGCGTCGTACACCTTTTCGCGCGTCCGCGACCAGTCGTCGTTCTCCTCCGGCGCGCCGCGCTCGGGCTTCGCGCAATCCACCACCGCGGGCGATCCCGGCGAGCGCGACTGGGCCACGAGCGACCTGGAGCGGCGCCACGCGTACGTGACCGTCCTCGGCGTCCCCGTTGGCCAATCCTTCGAGCTCACGCTGATCGGCCGCGCAACCAGCGGCTCGCCCTTCACCCCGCTGGTGGGCGGCGACATCAACGGCGACGGCGCGCGCAACGACCGCGCGTTCATCTTTGCCCCGGGCGCGGGGGGCGACACGGCGGTGGCCAACGGGATGGCGCGCCTGCTGGAGGGCGCGGAGGGGAGGGTGCGGGAGTGCCTGGAGGCGCAGGCGGGCTCCATCGCGGGGCGCAACAGCTGCCGCGGCCCGTGGACGGCCACGCTGGACCTGCGCACCACCCTTCGCCCGCGGCTCCCGTCGCTGGCGCGCCGCCTCTCCGTCTCGCTGGACGTGACCAACCTGTTCGCGGGCGCCGACCTGCTCTTCAACGGCGGCGACAACCTGCGCGGGTGGGGGCAGCAGGGCTTCGGGCGGGACGAGGTGCTCCTGTACCCGCGCGGCTTCGACGCGGCTGCCAACCGCTTCCTCTACCAGGTCAACGAGCGCTTCGGCGAGACGCGCTCGCGGCGCGGCGGCTTCGGCTCGCCCTTCCAGGTGCAGCTCTCCGCCCGCATCAACGTGGGCGCGCAGCAGGGCCAGGGGGGCCTGGCGCAGATCGGCTTCGGCGGCGGGGGAGGCGGGCCGGGTGGCGGGGGCGGGCGGGGCGGCGGCTTCGGCGGGATCGTGCGCGAGGGCGGCGGCGTCGACGTGGACGCGCTCCTCGACCGGCTCCTCCCGGACCCGGTGTCGCCCATCCTCCTCCTGCGCGACACGCTGCGCCTCACCCCGGCCCAGGTCGCGGGGATCGAGGCGGTCCGCGACTCGCTCCGCGCGCGCAACCAGCCCGTGCGCGCGGCCGTGCGCGCCGCCGTCCCGGCCGACGCCACCCCCCAGAACGCCGGCGAGCTGTTCGGCCGGGTGGGCCCGCTCCTGGAGCCCGGCCGCCGCAACATCCAGCGCGCCCTGCGGGACCTGGAGGCGCTCCTGCCCCCGGATACCTGGCGCCGCGTCCCCGCCGCCCTCCGCAACCCCCTCGGCGGCTTCGGCGGCCCGGGCGGGTTCGGCGGCCAGCGCCGCGAGGGAACCGGCCAGCGCCCCCGCGAGCGCGGCACACCGCCGACCAGGCCGGCACCTGCGACGACGCCGGCACCGGTTCCGGCGCCGCCGAACTGACGAGCTGCGAGGTGCGAGCAGGGAATGGAGCGTGCCGAGAGGGCCCTCACCCCCCAACCCCCTCTCCCGATAACGGGAGAGGGGGCGCATCTTCTGTGTCGCTCGGGACTCGTTTTTCGTCAGGGCCAGGGCTCCACCAGCTCCTCAGCCATGCAGGGATGTGTGGAAATCGCCCCCCTCTCCCGTTATCGGGAGAGGGGGGTCGGGGGGGTGAGGGCCCCATGCGCAGAGGCACAGGGAAAACGCATCTTCCTCTGTGCCTCTGTGTCTCTGTGTGACCCCTAAGCCGCTGTCGATACCGCGAACGGGTCGTCGCGGATGGTGGGCGGCGGGGTCACCTTGTCGGGGAGCGTGAGGGTAAAGGTGCTTCCCGTGCCCACGCGCGATTCCACGCTCAGCGAGCCCTCCAGGAGCTCGGCGAGGCGGCGCGAGATGGGGAGGCCCAGGCCGGTGCCCTGCTGCGGATCCGGCTGCTGGAGCTGCACGAACTCGTCGAACACCTTTTCGATGTCCTCCTCGGGGATGCCGCGGCCCTGGTCCTCCACGCTGATCACCACCCCGCCGCTCTCGACGGGGCGGCAGGTGACCGTGATCGGCTTGCCCTCGCCGAACTTGATGGCGTTGGAAAGGAGGTTGAGGAGGATCTGGCGCACGCGGCGGGGGTCCGTCACGATGCTGACGGGCTCGTCCACGGGGGCCAGGTTCAGCTCGCTCCCGTGCTCGTCGGCCAGGGGGCGCACGGTGATGAAGAGATCCTGGATGACGTCCGGGAAGGTGGCCTTCTGGATCTCCAGGTCCACCTTGCCCGCCTCGATCTTGGAAAGGTCCAGGATGTCGTTCACCAGCTCCAGCAGGTGGCGGGCGGCCTTGTTGGCCCGCTCGATCCCCCGCGCCTGCTGCTCGTTCAGCTCGCCGTAGATGTTGTCCAGCAGGAGCGAGCTGTAGCCCAGGATGGCGTTGATGGGGGTGCGCAGCTCGTGGCTCATGCTGGCGTAGAAGCGCGACCGGGCGCTCATGGCCGACTCCAGCTCCCGCTGCCGCGTCTGGAGCTGGTCGTTGAGCTGCTTCAGCTGCTCCGACGTCTGCGCCAGCGACACCGCCTGCTGCCGCAGCGCCTCCTCCGCGCGCTTCCGCTCGGACACGTCGCGCGCGATCACCGTGAACACCCGCTCGTCCTGCAGCTGCAGGCACGAGAGCGACGCCTCCACGGGGAAGCTCTCGCCGCTGGGGCGCGTGCCGGTAAGGGCGCGGCTCTGCGGCATGGCGGCGGGGTCGCGGTCCTGCGCGGGGGTGCGCCCCTCGGCGCAGATGGCGTCCAGCGAGGCGGCGTCGAAGTCGGGCTCGAAGAAGTCCTGCACCGTCTTCCCCGTCGCCTCGGCGGAGGGGACGCCGAACATGCGCTCGGCGGCGGCGTTGAAGAGGGTGATGTGGCCCGCGGCGTCGAAGGTGATGATGGCCTCCATGGCGGAGCCCACGATCTCGGCCATGCGCGCCTCGCTGGCCAGCAGCTCGCCCCGGTGGCGCAGCTCCATCTCCCGCCGCTCGCTCTCGCGCAGGCGGCGCTCCTGCTCCTGGAGCTGCTGCGTCTTCAGGTACAGGTCCACGAACACGGCCACCTTGCTGCGCAGGATGTCCGGGTTGAAGGGCTTGAACATGTAGTCCACCGCCCCCACCGAGTACCCTTCGAAGATGAACTCCTCGTCCTTGGAGATCGCCGTGAGGAACAGGATCGGGGTGAGGCGCGACCGCTCGCGCGACTTGATCAGCTGCGCCGTCTCGAAGCCGTTCATCCCCGGCATCTGCACGTCCAGCAGGATGCAGGCGAAGTCCTGCTGGAGCACCTTGCGCAGCGCCTCCTCGCCGGAGTTGGCGCGCACCACCTCGTGGCCCAGCGGCTCCAGGATGGCTTCCAGGGCGAAGAGGTTCTCCGGGCGGTCGTCCACCGCCAGGATGCTCGCGCGCGGCTCGCCCGTCATCCTTTCCCCGGAGCGCAGGGGGGGACGCGCCGGCGGCGGATCCCCGCCAGGTACGCCGGGATCGCCTCCATGGGGAGCGAGCACGCCTCGGGCACCGCGCGGAGCGCCGCCTGCGGCATCACCCGCACCTCGGCGGTGGCGGGGTCCTGCACCACCGCCAGCCCCCCCGCGTCCACGATGCGGCGCAGCCCGCGCGAGCCGTCCGCGTTGGCGCCCGTGAGCACCACCCCGATCACGTCCATTCCGTAGCTGTCCGCGGCAGATTCGAACATCACGTCGATGGAGGGACGGGAAAACCTCACCGGCGCCTCCGTGGAAAGGGAAAAGAACCCGTCGTCCACCAGCATGTGGTAGTCCGGCGGCGCGATGTACACGCACCCCGGCCGGGCGTCCTCCTTGTCGTTCACCTCGAACACCTGCATGGCGGTGCACTCCTGCAGCAGCTCGCAGAGGAGCTCCGAGTCCTTGCTGCGGTGCTGCACGATGGCCACCGGCATGGGAAACCCGGCCGGCAGCGCCGCCACCAGCATCCGCAGGGCGTACAACCCCCCGGCCGACGCCCCCACCACCACCATGCGGTACCCCGGATCTTCCGCCGCGGCCGCCACTTACGAAAGCCTCCGGTAGATCTTTTCCTTGGCGTTCACCGCCTCGTAGTGGCTCTCGAAGCGGGTGAAGCGCATGCTCTCCTTACTCCCCAGCCCCAGGATGCCGAAGTTGACGAGCGAGTTGTAAAAGAGCTCGTGCACCCGGTTCTGCAGCTCCCGGTCGAAGTAGATCATCACGTTGCGGCACACGATGACGTTGAACTCCGCGAACGACCCGTCGGTCACCAGGTTGTGCTGCGAGAACACCACGTTCCGCGTGAGACCGGGGTCGAAGCGCGCGCCGTCGTACATCGCCGTGTAGTACTGGCTGAACGACTCGCTCCCCCCCGCGCGCAGGTAGTTCTGCGTGTACTCCTGCATCTTGTCCAGCGGAAAGATCCCCGCGCGCGCCCGCTGCAGCACCACCTCGTTGATGTCCGTGGCGTAGATGCGGGCCCGGTCGTACAGCCCCACCTCCCGCAGGAGGATCGCCATGGAGTACACCTCTTCCCCCGTGGAGCACCCCGCATGCCAGATGCGGATGAAGGGGTAGGTGCGCAGCAGCGGCACCACCTCCGCGCGGAACGCCGCGTAGAAGGATGGGTCGCGGTACATGGCCGTCACATTGATGGAGAGGTCCAGCAGCAGCTTCTCCATCATCGCCGGGTCGTGCAGCACCCGGTCCTGGAGCTGGCTCACGGTGGCCAGCCCCTCGGCCAGGATGCGCTTCCACAGCCGCCGCTTGAGCGACGAGTAGGCGTAGCTGCGAAAGTCGAAGCCGTACTGGCGGAAGACCCCCTCCATCAGCAGCTCCACCTCCAGCTTCTCCACGTCGCGCCGGTAGCTGTCCGGCGTGTCGGGAAGGGCCACCTCGTCGCGGCGCTCCCGCAGGTCCAGCCGGTCGCCGTCGGCCGCCTGCTCGGCCGCGGAGGCGGCGCGCGCGCGCACCGCCTCCAGGTCGGCCATGTTCCTCCGCTCGGGAAAATCCAAAGTCCCGCCTTACCGGTAGAGCCACACGCGCATCAGCGACAGGAGCTGATCCGTGTCCACCGGCTTCGTGATGTAGTCCGACGCGCCGGAGGCGATCGACTTCTCGCGGTCGCCCTTCATGGCCTTGGCCGTCAGCGAGATGATGGGAAGGTCGCGGAACTCCTCCATCTGCCGGATGGCCGCCGTGGTCTCGTAGCCGTCCATCTCCGGCATCATCACGTCCATCAGCACGATGTCCACGTCGCGGTTGGCCTTCAGCACCTCGATGGCCGCCCGCCCGTTCTCCGCGAACACCACCTCCATCCCCTGCCCCTCCAGCACGCTGGTGAGCGAGAAGATGTTGCGCACGTCGTCGTCCACCACCAGCACCTTCTTGCCCGCGAACGCGCTGTCCGACTGGTGGAGCTGCTCCAGCATCCGCCGCTTGGTGTCCGGCAGGTTGCTTTCCACGCGATGGAGGAAGAGCGCCGTCTCGTCCAGGAGCCGCTCGGGGCTCTTGGCGTCCTTGACGATGATGGTCTCCGCGTAGCGGCGGAGCTGCGTCTCTTCCTGCTGCGAAAGCTCCTTCCCCGTGTAGATGATGATGGGGATGTCCTGCATCTCCGGCGTGCTCTTGACCTCTTCCAGGAGCTGGAAGCCGTCGTCGCCGCCCAGCCCCAGGTCCAGCACCATGCAGTCGTAGTGCGTGGCGCGCAGCCGCTCCAGGGCGTCCGCGGCCGTCCCCACGGCCGTGATCTCCACGTCCTCGTCGCCCACCAGCTCGATGATGCTCTCGCGCTGGCGCTCGTCGTCTTCCACCACCAGCAGGCGCTTGACGCCGTCCGAAAGGAAGTTGCCGATCTTTTCGAAGGCGTTGTCGAGCGCCTCCTGCGACACGGGCTTCTCCAGGTAGCTGAAGGCGCCCTGCCGCAGCCCGCGCTGCCGCATCCCCACCCCGCTCACGATGTGCACGGGGATGTGGCGCGTCTCCGGCGCGTGCTTCAGCCGGTCCAGCACCGTCCACCCGTCGATGCCGGGGAGGTCGATGTCCAGCGTGACGGCGTCGGGGTGGTAGTCCCTCACCAGCTCCAGCCCCGTCTCGCCGTCCAGCGCCACGATGGCCTTGAAGCCGCGCTCGCGGGCCATGTCCAGCAGGATGCGGGCGAACGTGGGGTCGTTCTCCACGATCAGCACCGCCCGGTCGCCCGGCTCGATGCTCGCCCGGTCGTCGCGGATCCCCACCTCGGCGGGGTCGCGCGGCCCCTGGCGCCGCTCCTCGGCTCCCTCGTCGCGCGCCTCGGCGCGGGCAGGCTGCTCGTGCTGCGTGTCGCGCTGGTTGTCACGCTGCGTGTCGCGCTGCGGGGCCCGTCCCGGGCGCGTGGGACGCGCGGGGCGCGCCGGTGCCCCCGAGCCGCGCGGCGAGTCTTCCTCGGCGGCGCGGCGGCCGGCGTCGGGGTCGCCCGGCCAGGTGCGCGGCAGGAAGAGGGTGAAGGTGCTCCCCTCGCCCTGCGTGCTCTCCACCCGGATCTCGCCGCCCAGGAGGCGCGTGATCTCGCGGGAGATGGAGAGGCCCAGCCCCGTGCCGCCGTACTTGCGGCTGGTGGTGCCGTCTTCCTGCTGGAACGCCTCGAAGATGAGCTGCTGCTTGTCGCGCGCGATCCCGATCCCGGTATCCTGCACCGAGAAGGCGATCACCATGTCCGCCGCGTCCAGGATGCGGTTGTTGAAGCGCCGCCCCTTGTCCGCCTGGCGGATCCCCAGCGTGATCCCCCCGCGCTCCGTGAACTTGAAGGCGTTGGAGAGCAGGTTCTTGAGCACCTGCTGCAGCCGCTGCCCGTCCGTGAAGACGAACTCGGGCACCTCCTTGTCCACCTGCAGGTTGAGCTGCAGCCCCTTCTGGTCCGCCAGCGGGCGGAACGAGCGGTCCACGAAGGCGGTGACGTCCTTCATGTACACGTTGGTGGGGCTGATCTCCATCTTCCCGGCCTCGACCTTGGAAAGATCGAGCACGTCGTTGATCAGGTTCAGCAGGTCGGTGCCCGCGCCCAGGATGGTCTGGGCGAACTCCACCTGCTTCTCCGTGAGGTTGCCGTCCTTGTTGTCCGCCAGCAGCTTGGCCAGGATCAGCAGCGAGTTGAGCGGGGTGCGCAGCTCGTGGCTCATGTTCGCCAGGAACTCGCTCTTGTACTTGGACGACAGGGCGAGCTGCTCCGCCTTCTCCTCCAGCGCCCGGCGCGCCGTCTCCACCTCGGCGTTCTTTTGCTCCACCTTGCGGTTCTGCTCGGCCAGCAGGCTGGCCTTCTCTTCCAGCTCCTCGTTGACCTGCTGCAGCTCTTCCTGCTGGTCGCGCAGCGCTTCCTCGGACGCCTTCAGGGTGCGGGCCTGCGCCTCCAGCTCCGCGTTGGTGCGGCGCAGCTCCTCCTGCTGGCTCTGCAGCTCCTGCGACTGGCTCTGCAGCTCCTGCGTCAGGTTCTGCGACTGCTCCAGCAGCTCCTCGGTGCGCATGTTCGCGGAGATCATGTTGATCACCACGCCCACGCTCTCGGTGAGCTGGTCCAGGAACACCTGGTGGATCTGGCTGAAGGGCATGAACGACGCGAGCTCGATCACGGCCTTGACCTCGCCCTCGAAGAGGACGGGGAGCACCATGATGTTGCGCGGCGGCGCCTCCCCCAGCCCGGACGAGATGGTGATGTAGTCGTCCGGCACCCCGGTCAGCAGGATCGGCTTCTTCTCCAGCGCGCTCTGCCCCACGATGCTCTCGCCCAGGCGGAAGCGGTTGCTCACCGTCTTGCGCGCCTTGTACGCGTAGCTGGCGATCAGCTTCAGCAGCGGCGCGTTGGTCTCCTGGTCCATCAGGAAGAACGCGCCGTGGTTGGCGCCCACCAGCGGCGTCAGCTCGCTCATGATCAGGCGCGACACCGCCTCCAGGTCCTTCTGGCCCTGCATCATGCGGCTGAACTTGGCCAGGTTGGTCTTCAGCCAGTCCTGCTCCTGGTTGCGCTCGGTGGTCTCCTTGAGGTTGGAGATCATCTGGTTGATGTTGCGCTTCAGCTCGTCCAGCTCGCCCTTGGCCTCCACCGTGATGGAGCGCGTCAGGTCGCCCGTGGTCACCGCGATGGCCACGTCCGTGATGGCGCGCACCTGGCCGGTGAGCGAGTTGGCCATGGCGTTCACGTTGTCGGTCAGCGCGCGCCAGGTGCCGGCCGCGCCGGGCACCTCCGCCTGCCCGCCCAGCTTCCCTTCCGTGCCCACCTCGCGCGCCAGCCGCGTCACCTCGTCCGCGAAGAGCGAGAGGCGGTCCACCATCGCGTTGACCACGTCCTTGATCTGCAGGATCTCGCCGGCCGCTTCCACGGTGATCTTGCGCGTCAGGTCGCCGTCGGCGATGGCCGTGGCCACCGCGGACACGTCGCGAAGCTGCACCGTCAGGTTGCCTGCCAGCTGGTTCACGTTGTCCGTGAGGTCGCGCCACACGCCCGCGACTCCTTCCACGCGCGCCTGGCCGCCCAGCTTCCCTTCCGTGCCCACCTCGCGGGCCACGCGGGTCACCTCGGAGGCGAATGCGCTGAGCTGGTCCACCATGGTGTTGATGGTGTTCTTGAGCTGCAGCATCTCGCCCTTCACGTCCACCGTGATCTTGCGGCTCAGGTCGCCGCGCGCCACGGCCGTGGTCACGTCGGCGATGTTCCGCACCTGGCCGGTCAGGTTGCCGGCCATGAAGTTCACGGAGTCCGTCAGGTCGCGCCACACGCCCGCGACCCCTTCCACGTTGGCCTGCCCTCCCAGGCGGCCCTCCGTGCCCACTTCCTTGGCGACTCGCGTCACCTCGCTGGCGAAGGAGCTGAGCTGGTCCACCATCGTGTTGACGGTGTTCTTGAGCTGCAGCATCTCGCCCTTCACGTCCACCGTGATCTTGCGGCTCAGGTCGCCCTTGGCCACGGCGGTGGTCACGTCGGCGATGTTCCGCACCTGGTTGGTGAGGTTGCTCGCCATGAAGTTCACGGAGTCCGTCAGGTCCTTCCACGTGCCGCCCACGCCCGGCACCTCGGCCTGGCCGCCCAGCACCCCCTCGGTGCCCACTTCGCGGGCCACGCGGGTCACCTCGCTGGCGAAGGAGCTGAGCTGGTCCACCATCGTGTTGACGGTGTTCTTGAGCTGCAGCATCTCGCCCTTCACGTCCACCGTGATCTTCTGGCTCAGGTCGCCGCGCGCCACCGCCGTGGTCACGTCGGCGATGTTCCGCACCTGGTCGGTGAGGTTGCTCGCCATGAAGTTCACGCTGTCCGTCAGGTCCTTCCACGTGCCGCCCACGTTGGGCACCTGCGCCTGCCCGCCGAGCACGCCCTCCGTGCCCACCTCTCGCGCCACTCGCGTCACCTCGTCCGCGAAGACGGAGAGCCGGTCCACCATGGAGTTGATCACCTCCTTGATCTGGAGGATCTCGCCCCGCACCTCCACCGTGATCTTGCGCGTCAGGTCGCCGTCGGCGATGGCCGTGGCCACGTCGCGCAGCTCGCGTAGCTGCACCGTCAGGTTGCCGGCGAGCTGGTTCACGTTCTCGGTGAGGTCGCGCCACACGCCGGCCACACCCTCCACGCTGGCCTGGCCGCCCAGCACCCCCTCCGTGCCCACTTCGCGGGCCACCCGGGTCACCTCGGAGGCGAATGCGGAGAGCTGGTCCACCATGGTGTTGACGGTGTTCTTGAGCTCCAGCATCTCGCCCTTCACGTCCACCGTGATCTTTTGCGACAGGTCGCCGTTGGCCACCGCGGTGGTGACGAGGGCGATGTTTCGCACCTGGCCGGTCAGGTTGCCGGCCATGAAGTTCACCGCGTCCGTCAGGTCCTTCCACGTGCCCGCCACGCCCGGCACCTCGGCCTGGCCGCCCAGCACGCCCTCCGTGCCCACCTCTCGCGCCACTCGCGTCACTTCGTCCGCGAAGATGGAGAGGCGGTCCACCATGGCGTTGATCACGTCCTTGATCTGCAGGATCTCGCCGGATGCTTCCACGGTGATCTTGCGCGTCAGGTCGCCGTCGGCGATGGCCGTGGCCACCGCGGACACGTCGCGGAGCTGGACCGTCAGGTTGCCGGCCAGCTGGTTCACGTTGTCCGTGAGGTCGCGCCACACGCCGGCCACCCCTTCCACCTTGGCCTGGCCGCCCAGCTCGCCCTCCGTGCCCACCTCGCGCGCCACTCGGGTTACTTCGGAGGCGAAGGTCGAGAGCTGGTCCACCATGGTAGTGG
>CADCTW010000146.1 GCA_902805735.1 uncultured Gemmatimonadota bacterium
CGCCCCGGAGCCGGCGGCGCCGGGCGAGGGCGAGCAGCCGGCCGTGGCGCGGCTGTGGCGCGAGGTGCTGGGGGACGCGGCGGCGGAGGGCGACTTCTTCGCGGCCGGGGGCAACAGCCTGCGCGCGGCGCAGCTGGCGGCCCGGCTGCACCGCCACTTCGGGGTGCGGGTGGAGGTGGAAGACGTGTTCGCCGCTCCCACCCCCGCGGCGCTGGCGGAGCGCATCCGCGGCCGGCGGCGGACGCCCTGGGGCGAGGTCCCGCGCACCCCGCCGGCGCCGCACCACCCCGTGTCGCACGCGCAGCGCAGGCTGTGGGTGTTCGACCAGGTGGGGCACGAGCGCTGGGCCTACAGGCTGTGCGGCTGGTACGTGTGGGACCGCCCCGTGGACGCGGAGGTCATGCGGCGCGCCCTGGGCGCCCTGGCGGCCCGGCACGAGGCGCTGCGCACCACGCTGGTGGTGGTGGAGGGCGAGCCGCGCCAGCGGGTGTCGCCCCCCGGGCTGCCGCCGCTGGAGGTGGTGGACCTTTCCGCGCACCCGGACGCGGAGGCGCGGGGGCGCGAGATGATGCGCGCCGAGGCCGTGCGCGAGACCGACCTGGCCCGTGGCCCGCTCCTGCGCTGCACCCTGCTGCGGCTGGGCCCGGCGCGGCACCGCCTGATGGTGGCCATGCACCACGTGGTCAGCGACGGCTGGTCCATGCGCCGCTTCGGGGCGGAGCTGGCGGCGCTCTACGCGGCCATGGAGGCGGGCCGGGGCGATCCGCTTCCACCGCTCCCCGTGCAATACCGCGACTACGCCGCGTGGCACGGGCGGCTGCTGGAGGGGCCGGAGGGGGAGCGGATGCGGCGCTACTGGCACCGGCGGCTGGCCGGCCCCCTACCTGCCGCGCGCCTCCCCGCCGACTTCCCGCGCCCCGCCGTGCAGTCCCACGACGGCGCCACGGTGCCGCTGGAGCTGGGGCCGGGGCTCGGCGCCGCGGTGCGTGCGCTGGGCCAGAGCCACGGCGCCAGCGGCTTCATGGTGCTGCTGGCCGCGCTGGCGGTGCTGGTGCACCGCCACTCCGGCGACGAAGACGTGGTGCTGGGCTTTCCCAGCGCCGGGCGGGTGCACCCCGACCTGGAGCCGGTGGTGGGCTTCTTCATCAACCCCCTCCCCCTGCGGGTGGCCTTCCGCCGCCGCGAGCCCTTCGGCGCGCTGTTGGCGGCGGTGCGCACCGCGTGCCTGGAGGCGTACGAGAACCAGCTGTACCCCTTCGACCTGCTGGTGGACGAGCTCCTCCCCGGGCGCGACCGCAGCCGCGCCGCGCTGTTCGACGTGGGCCTCACCTGGGCGGTGGACGACGGGGGCCCCGGCGGCGCCGCGGCGGAGGCGCCCCCGTTCGAGGAAGCCCTCTCCATCGCCAAGCACGACCTGTGGCTCCACGCCTCCGAGGAGGGCGGCGCGCTGCGCCTGGAGCTGGAGTACGCCACCCGCGTGTTCCGCGAAGAGACGGTGCGGGGCATGGCGGAAGGGCTGCGCGGCATCCTGGAGCGGGCGGCCGCCGCCCCCGAGTCGCCGGTGGAAACGGTGGCGTGGGGCTCCGAGCTGCGCCTCGCCACCCGCTACCAGCTGGCGCCGGCCCGGTGATGCACGGCACAGACACTTCTCCGCGTGGCCCCCGCTGTTTGGATCCACGCCACATCGAAGACACGGCATGACACCCCCGATCCACGCGGAGCCGGCATGAGAGCGCGCATCCTGAGCACCGTGGCCCTGGACGACGCCCGGCTGGCCGGCGAGATCGCCCGCATCGACGGGCTGGCCGCCCGCGACGACTACTCGGAGTACTCGTTTGGAAGCTGGCGCAGCCACGTGCTGGCCAACGGCACGGGCGAGGTGGACGACGCCACCTTTCGCCGCTACGACGGCCCCATGCGCCCCACCGCGCTGGGCGAGGCGCTGCCGTACCTGCGGCAGGTGATCGAAGACACCTTCCACACGGACGCGCTGCGCTGGGTGCGCCTGTTCACGGTGCAGAACGGGCTGCTGATCAGCCATCGCGACTTCGTGGAGTTCGACCGCGGCTTCGTGCGCCTGCACCTCCCCCTGCGCACCGACACGGGGTGCCTCCACTCCGAGGAAGACGAAGTCTACCACATGCGCCGGGGCGAGGTGTGGTTCCTGGACGCGGACACGGTGCACTCCGCGTGCAGCCTCAGCAGCCTCAAGCGCATCTCGCTGGTGCTGGACTTCGAGGCCGCCGGCACCCCGCCGGAGGCGCTGGTCAGGGCGCGGGGAGAGGCGCTTCCCGCCCCGCACCGGGTGGAGCGCCCGCCGCTGGAGCCCGGCTTCCTGGAGGCCCTGTACGGCCTGGCCGGGATGCTGGCCCCCGTCAACTTCCGCGACGTGATGGGTGTGCTGGCCAAGGTGCACTTCTACCGCCAGGCCGGGGCCGCCGAGTGCTTCGACTGGCTGATGGAGATCGCCCGGCGCTCGGGCGACGAGGGGATGCTGCGCAGGGCTGCGGACTTCCGGCGCTTCAGCATCGAGCGGCGCGTGGTGGGCGAGCGTTTCACCTTCTGAGCGGGGGGGCGGGGATGCAGGCGATCGGGTTCATCGGCTGCGGCCGCATCGGGCGGGTGCTGGTGGAGGCGCTCCTGGGCGCGCGCGCGCTGCGGCCGGCGCAGGTGGTGGTGTCCACGCGCACGCCGGAGCGCGTGCACGACCTGCCCCTGCGCCACCACGGGCTGCGGCTGGCCGCGGGCAACGCGGAGGTGGCGCGCGATTGCGACCGCATCTTCCTGGCGGTGGGGCCCGTGCAGGTGCCGGAGGTGCTGGCGGAGGTGGCCCCCGTGCTGCGCCCCGGCGCGCACCTGGTGTCGCTGGCCGCGTGCGTGAGCCTGGAGGTGATCACCCGCGCCGCGCCCGTCAAGGTCACCCGCGTCATCCCCAGCGTCACCGCCTCGGCCCGCTCCGGCGTCTCGCTGGTGTGCCACAACGCCCTGGTGGGAGCCGACGACGCCCGGTACATCGACCGCCTGCTAGCCCCCGTGAGCGAGGTGATGGTGGTGGACGAAGCCGACCTGGACGCCGCGACCACCCTGACCAGCAGCGCCCCGGCCTTCGTGGCCGCCGCCTGCCAGGAGGTGGCACGCGCCGTGGCCGCCGCCAGCGGCATCCCGCCCGCCCGCGCCGAGCGGATGGTGCTCGCCACGCTCTGGGGTACGGCGCGCCTGCTGTGGGAGCAGGAGGTGCCGCCCGACGAGCTGATCGACCGCGTGGCCACCCGCGGCGGCATCACCGAAGAGGGGATCCACGTCCTCCGCCGCGACCTCCCCGCCGTCCTCGACGCGGTGCTGGCGGCCACCTCCGCCAAGACCGCCCTGGTGGAGCAGGCCGTGGACCCCGCCTGAGCCCCACCCGTTCCCCATTCCCCGTTCCCCGTACTCCATGCCCCCCGACACCGTGTACCTGCGCCCCAACGTCGTCCCCCAGCCCCTGTTCGGGCAGTGGTACGCCTGGGCCCACCTGATCCCCCCCGCCACCGCCGCGCTCAACGTGGTGGGGCGCCACGCCAAGATCATGAAGTCGTACGTCCAGGCGCCGCAGATCCACGCGGCGGCGGTGGCCAACCCGGCCATGCTGGGCGGCCCCTTCATGGACTACGGCGGCGGGCGCGTGGACGAGGTGCGGGCGCTGCTGGACCGCACCCTGGCGGAGCAGGCCGAGCTGGTGGAGCTGGCGGGGGCGCTGCACGCGCTGGACGCCATGCTCGCCGCGGAGGCGAAGGGATACTCGCTGGAGCCGCTCTACGCGCGCATTCCCGCCCCGCTGCGCGGGTACGTGGAGCTGGTGTACGACCTGGGGCATCGCCCGGGGTACCGGCTGGTGGAGCCGCTGCTGTACCGCAGCCGCTTCTACGACACCCGCCACCAGTCGCTGGCGCTGTCGCTGATCTACAGCGACCATCGCCCCTTCGTGCTCAGCACCCCGGTGCTGGACGACCCGGACGTCCTGCAGCTCCCCATCCCCTTCCGCAGCGGGGCCATCGACGAGCTGTTCCGCATGCAGCGGGTACCCGGCTCGTACCAGGCCATCCGCGAGCGCATGGAGGTGCCGGCCGCGGGCGAGGCGCTGTTCCGCTCGTTCTTCACCGAGGAGCCGCCGGCCCTGCCGCCGCCGTACGACGGTCCGGGGATCCGGGTGCGCTACTTCGGCCACGCCTGCATCCTGGTGGAGACGCGCGAGCTCTCCATCCTGGTGGACCCGGTGATCAGCTACGGCTACGACGCGGAGGTGTCGCGCTTCACCTACGCCGACCTCCCGGAGCACATCGACTACGTGCTGATCACCCACAACCACCAGGACCACATCCTCCTGGAGACGATGCTGCAGCTGCGGCACAAGGTGGGGACCATCGTGGTGCCGCGCAGCGGCGGCGGGTCGCTGCAGGACCCCAGCCTTAAGCTGATGCTGGAGGTGCTGGGCTTCCGCGGCGTGGTGGAGCTGGGCGAGCTGGAGGAGCTCCCCATCCCCGGCGGCTCCATCGCGGGGCTCCCCTTCTTCGGCGAGCACTCGGACCTGGACATCCGCACCAAGCTGGCCTACCTGGTCCGCACCGGCCCGCGCAGCATCGTGTTCGCCGCCGACTCGTGCAACATCGAGCCGGAGCTGTACCGCCACGTGCACGCGATGTACGGCGACGTGGACGTCCTTTTCCTGGGGATGGAGTGCGACGGCGCGCCGCTGAGCTGGCTGTACGGGCCCCTGCTCTCCGCGCCGCTGGATCGCGACCGGGACCACTCGCGGCGGCTGGCCGGCTCCAACTACGAGCGGGCCAGCGACATCGTCAACCGCTTCGGGTGCAAGGAAGTGTACGTGTACGCCATGGGGCAGGAGCCGTGGCTGCGCTACATGATGGCCTACCGCTACACCGACGAATCCAACCCCATCATCGCCTCCAACCGGCTGCTGCAGGAGTGCCGCACCACCGGGCGCACCGCCGAGCGCCTTTTCGGCGAGAGGGAGCTGAGCTACCGATGACCGCGCACGACACCGACCTGCTCGACTACCTGGTGCTGGGCGCGGGCCCGGCGGGACTTCAGCTCTCGTACCACCTGGCGCGCCGCGGGCGCAGCCACCTAGTGCTGGAAGAGGGCCCCACCCCCGGCACCTTCTTCCGGCGCTATCCCCGGCACCGGCAGCTGATCTCCATCAACAAGGTGCACACGGGGATCGCCGACCGCGAGACCAACCTGCGCTGGGACTGGAACTCGCTGCTGGGGGGCGAGGCCCCGCTCTTCCGCGAGTACTCGCACGAGTACTTCCCCCCCGCCGACCGGCTGGTGGACTACCTGTGCGACTACGCGGAGCGCGGCGCCCTCCCGGTGCGCTGCAACACCCGGGTGGAGCGGGTGCTGCGCGAGGACGGCGCCTTCGTGGCCGAGGCGGCGGGCGGGGAGCGCTTCCGCGCGCGCAGGATGGTGGTCGCCACCGGCCGCGCGCTCATGAACCTCCCCCAGTTTCCCGGCCTGGAGCTGTGCGAGCCGTACGACACCATGCCGGTGGACCCCCGGGACTTCACGGGGCAGCGGGTGATGATCCTGGGGAAGGGGAACTCGGGGATGGAAACGGCCGACGCGCTGATCCCCGTGACCGCCGCCCTGCACCTGCTGAGCCCCAACCCGGTGCGCCTGGCCTGGAAGACGCATTACGTGGGCGACCTGCGCGCGGTCAACAACAACCTGCTGGACACCTACCAGCTCAAGAGCCAGAACACGGTGCTGGACGCGCACGTCCTTTCCGTGACCCGCCGCGACGGCGGGCTGCGCGTGCACTTCCGCTACACCCACGCCGAGGGGCAGGAGCTGGAGCTGATGGTGGACCGGGTGCTGCTGTGCACCGGGTTCCGCTTCGACGCCTCGCCCTTCGACCCCGCCAGCTGCCCGGTGCAGCTCACCCCGTGCGGCCGCTACCCGCGCATGACCAGCGCGTGGGAGGCCGAGGGGGTGCCGGGGCTGTACTTCGCGGGCACGCTGATGCACATGCGCGACTACCGGAAGAGCTTCTCCGGCTTCATCCACGGCTTCCGCTACAACGTGGAGCTGCTGGACCGGCTGCTGGAGCACCGCCACCAGGACGCGCCCCTGGAGTTCGCCCCCGTGGAGCCGGAGGGGGACGCGCTGGCCGCGGTGGTGCTGGACCGGGTGAACCGCGCCTCCTCCATGTTCCAGCAGCCCGGGTACATGGCCGACGTGTACGTGGTGCCCGACGACGGCGGTCCGCTGCGCCACTACCGCGACCTCACCACCGACTACCTGTTCGAAACCGGGATGGGGCCCGGCTCGCCCTTTGGCGGGCGGCGCACGGCCACGGTGACCATGGAGTACGGGCACCTGGACCCGGCGGAGGACCCCTTCAACATCTACCGCTACCCCACGGACGGCACCCGCAGCGTGTTCATCCACCCGGTGATCCGGGTGTACGGGCCCAACGGCGCGCCGTGCGCGGAGCACCATGTGCCGGAGGACCTGGAGAACCAGTGGGACCGGCCGATGTACAGCGAGCCGCTGCGCGAGTTCCTGGCCACGGTCCCCTCATGAGCCCGCCCGTGGGGGGCGCCGACCGCCGGCCGCTGGTTACGCTGGTGAACACCAACCGCATCCGTCCGCAGGTGGGGCCCATCGCCTTCGACTACCTGCACGAGCCGCTGGTGGACGCCGGGTTCCGCGTGGAGCTGCTGGACCTGTGCCCGACGGACGATTGGCGCGCGGAGCTGGCCCGCTACGCCACGGACGCCCGCCCCGACTGCTGGGGCGTCACGCTGCGCAACACCGACGACTGCTACTTCGCCAGCCGCGAGCCCTTCCACGAGCTGGTGCGGGAGATGATCGCCGGGCTGCGCCGCGCGGCGCCCGCGCCGGTGGTGCTGGGCGGGGTGGGGTTCTCGGTGCTCCCGGCGCCGCTGCTGGAGCACTGCGGCGCCGACTTCGGCATCGTGTGCGAGGGCGAGGCCTCGTTCCCCGCGCTGGTGCGCGCGCTGGTGGACGGGCTGCCCTACCGCGACATCCCCGGGCTGGTGTTCCGCGAGGGCGGCACGGTGCGCTGCAATCCCCCCGTGTTCGCGGACCTGGGCGCCGTCCCCGCGCACCGCCGGGGGCTGGTGGACAACCCCCACTACTTCAGCACGGGGGGGATGGCGGGGGTGGAGACCAAGCGCGGGTGCACGCGCGTGTGCGTGTACTGCGTGGAGCCGCTGGCCAAGGGGCGCAAGGTGCGGCTGCGCGACCCCGCGCACCTGGCGGACGAGGTGGAGGCGCTGCTGGAGCAGGGGGTGGACGTCTTCCACGTCAACGACTCGGAGTTCAACCTGGACGTGCGGCACGCCGCCTCCTTCTGCCGCGCGCTGCTGGAGCGCGGCCTGTCCGAGCGGGTGCGCTGGTACGCCTACGGGATGCCCACCCCCTTTCCCGACGAGCTGGCCGCGCTGATGGTGCGCGCCGGGTGCGCGGGGATGAACTTCGGCGTGGACAGCGGGAGCGAGCGGATGCTGCGCGTGATCCGCCGCACCTTCCGGCCCCACCACGTGGCCCGCGCGGTGGAGACGTGCCGCGCCAACGGGCTTCCCTACATGCTGGAGCTGCTGGTCGGCTTTCCCGGCGAAACGGCCGAGACGGTGCGCGAGAGCATCGGCCTGATGCGCCAGATCGACGCGGAGCTGGTCTCCGTCACCGCCGGCATCCGCGTCTATCCCGGCACCGAGCTGGAGCGGATGGTGCGCGCGGAGGGGGTGACGCCCGACAACCCCAACCTGCACGGCGCTGTGGAGGGGAACGACGACCTCCTCCTCCCCCTCTACTACCTTTCCGCGGCCATCGCTCCGGACCCGGTGGCCTTCATCGCCGAGTGCATGGGCGACGACCCGCGCTTCTTCCCCATCAACGCCGCCACCTTCAACTACAACGGCAACGACCTGCTGGCGGAAGCCGTGGCCGCCGGCGAGCGCGGCGCCTACTGGTCGATCCTGTCGCGCCTGCGCGGGACCGGGGCCTGCCGCTCGGCGGCCCCTCTTTCCGCCGCCGCTTCCGTCTGAGATCCCCGCTCCCGCACCTGGGTCCTGATCCCCAACGCACCCGCTGAATGGATACTCTGCTCTCTCCGCCGGCCCCGCGCGCCGCTCCCTTCCACCTGCCCGGCAGCCGTCCCCCCGGCGGAGCCCCCGAGCCGCGCACCCTGCTGCGCCCCGTGGACCCCGTCGCCGCGGAGGTGGTGGAGCGGCTGGCGGGCGGCGGCGGGGTGGAGAGCTTCGTGGTGCTGCTGGCGGCGCTCGCTCGCGTGCTGGCCAGCTGGGGGGGCGCGGACGCGGTGGAGGTGCACGCGCCTCCGCTTGCCGGCACCGGCGGCCCCGCGGTGGCGCTCACCGCCTCGCCGCGCGACGGCATCACGGTGGAGGAGTGGATCATGGACACGGACGCGGCGGTGGTCCGCGCCTACCGCCACGGCGCGGAAGGGGGCGCCGGCGGCGGGGTGCTCGCCGCCCTCGACGGCGTCCACGAAGCGCACGGCGGCGGCTTCGCCCTGGCCGTGCGCTTCGGGCGCGGAGACGGCGGCGAGCTGCGGGCGGTGGCGTCCTTTGACGCCGCCGTCCTGGAGCCCTGGGTGGTGGATGCGCTCCTGCGCGCCACGGACGGCGTGCTCGCCCGCTTCGCCGACCCCTCGCTCCCCCTGGCGGAGACGGGCCCCGCGCCGGGCGCCGCCGAGACGGCGTGGCTCTCCGCCGCCGGCCAGGCACCCCCGGCGGGCGTGCCGTTCGAGGGCGAGACGCTGCAGGCCGCCTTCGCCGCGCAGGTCCGCCGCACGCCGCACCAGCCCGCCGTCGTCTGCGGCGGAAAGGTGCTCAGCTACGCCGAGCTGGATGCGCGCGTGGAGCGCACGGCGCGCCACCTGGCGGCCGAGTACGGCGCGGGGCCGGGCACGCGGGTGGCCGTGCTGCTGCACAAGTCGGAGGTGGCGGTGGCGGCGGTGCTGGCCGTGCTGAGGACGGGGGCCGCGTACGTTCCGCTCTCGCCCGGCCACCCGCTGCCCCTGCTGGAGCGGATGCTGGCGGACTCGGGCGCCACGCTGCTGGTCACGGAATCGGAGTTCCTGTTCCAGCTCGAGAACTGGACGGGCGGGCTCTTCGCGGCGGACGTGCAGACCGACCTTCCCGAGGGCGCGCCGCTACCCGCCGCGGCACAGGGCGGCGATCTGGCGTACCTGATCTACACCTCCGGCTCCACGGGCTCGCCCAAGGCGGTGGCGGTGGAGCACCGCGCCATCCTCAGCTACCTGCGCTGGAAGGCGGCGTTCTACGGGCTGGGGCGGGATACCGTGACGCTGCAGATCGCCTCGCTCGCCTTCGACAGCTCCGTCTCCGACCTCTTCTCCACCCTGCTCACCGGCGGCTGCCTGGTGGTGGCCGGCGAGCGCGAGCGCGCCGACCCCGCCCTGCTGGAGGCGCTGGCGCGGCGGCACGGCGCCACCCTTTTCGCCGTGGTCCCCAGCCTGTACCGCCTGCTCCTGGAGCGGCTGGACGAGCCGCTCCCGGCGCTGCGCACGGTGACGCTGGCGGGCGAGCCGGTGACCGCCGACCTCGTGCGCGAGCACCGGGCGCGGCTACCGGGGGTGAGGCTGGTGAACGAGTACGGCCCCACCGAGTGCTCCGTCTGCTGCACCGCGGCCGACCTGGACGGAGCGGACGCCGCCCTCCCCGTGATCGGCGGGCCCGTGGGGAGCGCGCGCGTGCGCGTGGTGGACGCCGGGTTGCGGCCCGTGCCCCTGGGAATGCCCGGGGAGATCTGCGTGGGGGGAGCGGGGGTGGCGCGGGGCTACCACGGCCAGCCGGGGCTCACGGCCGACCGCTTCGTCCCCGATCCGGACGAGCCCGGCGCCCGCATGTACCGCACCGGCGACGTGGGGCGCTGGCGGCCGCAGGGGGTGCTGGAGTTCCTGGGCCGCATCGACACGCAGGTCAAGATCCGCGGCCACCGGGTGGAGCCGGGCGAGGTGGAGGCGGTGCTGGCCGGGTGCCCCGGGGTGCGCCAGGCCGCGGTGGCCGCGCGCCGCCACGCCGGCGAGGATGCGCTGGTGGCGTACGTGGTCGCGCCGCCGGAGCTGGCGACGCCGGCACTGCGGCGCTGGATGGAGGCCCGCCTCCCCGGCTACATGCTCCCCGCGCACTACGTGCGGCTCGGCACCCTCCCGCTCAACTCCAGCGGCAAGCTGGACCGGGGGGCCCTCCCCGCGCCGGAGCCGGACGAGATGGGGGGCGGCCTGGCGTACGTCCCCCCGCGCGACGGGCGCGAGCGGGGGCTGGTGCAGATCTGGGAGGCGGTGCTCCACCGCGAGGGGATCGGGATCGACGACCATTTCTTCCGCCTGGGCGGGCACAGCCTGCGGGCCGCGCAGGTGGCCTTCCGCGCCCAGCGCGAGTTGGGGCTGGAGATCGGGGTGCGCGACGTGTTCGCGCGCCCCACCATCCGGGAGCTCGCGTCGGGCCCGGCCAGCGGCGCGCTCCCGCCCCTGTCGGCCAGCGGCGAGCGGGGGCCGGTGCCGGCGTCCGCGCTGCAGGCCGTGCTGCTGGAGCTGGTCGCGCTGGCCGCGGGCGCGGGCCTGTTCCACCTCGCGGCGGAGTACCGGGTGACCGGGCCGCTGGACCTGGACGCGCTGCGCGAAGCGGCCGCCGCCCTGGCCACGCGCCACGAGGTGCTGCGCGCCCGCTTCCGCCGCGGCCCCGCGGGGTGGGAGCAGGAGGCCGCCGGGGCCGTGGCGCCGCTGGAGGTGGTGGAGCTGGACCCGGCCCACGCCGCCGAAGCCGGGGAGATCGCCGCGCTCTGGGCCCGGCACGAGGCGCGGCGGCCCTTCGACCTGGCCACGGAGCCCCCGTTCCGGCTGGGCGTGCTGCGCACCGGGGCGGGGGAGCACCGGCTTTCGCTCGTCCTTCACCACGCCGCGGGCGACGGCTGGTCGCTGGACCTGCTGCTGCGCGAGCTGCTGCACGCCTACCGCAGCGTGGCGGACGCCGGCTCGGCCGTCACCGAGGCCGCGCCCTTCCAGTTCTCGGACTATCTGCGCTGGCAGCGCGAGTGCCTGCGCGACGGCCACTTTGACGCCCAGCGCGCGTACTGGCGGGAGCGGCTGCGGGACCTGTCCCCGCTCACCCTGGGCAGCGGCGAAGGCGCCGGGCTCGCGACCCAGCGCGTCTCCGTGCGTCTTCCCGACGGGGTGGAGGAAGCCGCGCGGGCGCTGGGCGACCGTACGGGGAGCACGCTGTACGTGGTGATCCTCACGGCGCTCAAGGTGGTGCTCGCCCGCTTCACGGGGAGCACGGACGTGCGCGTGGGGACCAACCTGGCCGCGCGCACCCTGGCCGAGACGGAGTGGATCGTGGGACCGCTGCTGAACACCGTCCTGCTGCGCACCGACCTGGCGGGCGATCCCCCCTTCCGGGAGGCGGTGGATCGGGTGGCGCGCACCACCATGGAGGCCCACGCCAACCAGGACCTCCCGTTCGACCAGGTCGCGCGCGACACGGGGTACGATGCCGATGGGCTGCTCCCGGTGATGTTCCTCTTCCAGGAAGGCGGCGCCGCTCCCCCCTCCGTTCCCGGCCTGGAGGTCGCCCCGGTGCCCCACGACGGGGCCGGTGCTCCCATCCTCACCCCGTGCGAGCTCGTGCTGGACGTGCATGCCGGCGGCGGCGCCCTCCACGCCACCGCCGCCTTCAACCCCCTGCGCCTGGACGCGCCCTTCGTCCACCACCTGCTCGCCGGCCTCGCCGCCGTCCTCGAGCAGGCCGCGCGAGACCCCTGACCGCTTGACTCACACAGAGACACGGAGGCACAGAGATCAGTTTTTCTCTGTGCCTCTGTGTCTCTGTGTGAGGCCTGTAGCGAAACACTTGGGCCCCTAACTATACTGAGGGGTACGTCCGAGCTTCGTGCTCTGCGCAACCCCCCGGTCACCCCGCCCGACCCGCGTAGCAACCGCTCGCCTCCATGACATCTTCGCTTCACCCGATGCGCGACAGGCTTTCCATGCTGGTGGCGGGGGCCGTGGTGGCCGCCGCGCCGGTCCATGCGCAGCTCACCCTCCGCCTGACCCAGGTGCCGCCCGGGACGCCGGCGGACGCGGCCATCTACGTGGCCGGCAACTTCAACGGCTGGAACGCCGCCTCGCCCGACTACCGCATGACCGCCCAGGGCGGCGAGTACTTCATCACCCTGCGCGAGCCGGTGAACGGGCCGGTGGAGTTCAAGTTCACCCTGGGCTCGTGGGACACGGCCGAGGCGGACCCCGCCGGGCGCGACGTCGCCAACCGCATCGTCACGGTGCCCGCAACGGGGGTCGCCACCTACACGGGCGCGGTGACGGGGTGGGTGGACCCGCGGACGAGGCCGCGCGCCGCATCCACCGCCACGCGCGGCGTGTCGCTGCTGAGCGAGGCGTTCCCCATGGCGGAGCTCGGGCGCACGCGCCGGGTGTGGCTTTACCTGCCGCCGGGCTACGCCACCTCGGGCAAGCGCTACCCGGTGCTCTACCTGCACGACGGGCAGAACGTCTTCGACGCCGCCACCGCCTTCGCGGGCGAGTGGGGCGTGGACGAGGCGCTCGACGCCCTGCACGCGCAGGGCGACCCGGGCGCGATCGTGGTGGCGGTGGACAACGGGGGGCAGAAGCGGCTGGACGAGTACTCGCCCTGGAAGAACGCGCGCCACGGCGGCGGCGAGGGCGACGCGTACGTCGATTTCCTCGCGAACACGCTCAAGCCCTACGTGGACCGGCACTACCGCACCCGCCCCGGGAGCGCCAGCACGGGGATCATGGGCTCCAGCATGGGCGGGCTGATCTCGCTGTACGCGGGGCTCAAGTACCCGGAAGTGTTCGGGCGCGTGGGCGTGTTCTCGCCGGCGCTCTGGTTCTCGCCCGCCATCTTCTCCTACGCCGCCGCGGCCGACCCGCGCCGCCCGCGCCCGCGCTTCTACTTCGTCACGGGGGCGCGGGAGGGCGCCGCGCCGGAGGTGTACGTGCGCGACCAGCGGCGGATGGTGGACACGCTGGCGGCGCTGGGCTTCCGGGAAGAGGTGAGCGCCGCCATCCGCCCGGACGGGGAGCACGCGGAGTGGTTCTGGCGGCGGGAGTTCCCGGCGGCGTACCAGTGGCTGTTCGGTTGAAGCTCAGACGGAGACACAGAGAAGAACTTCAGCGCACCTCGCGGGTAGGGCCTGCTGTGTCTAGATTGCGGACGCGAGCCTTCGTTCTACATGAAAGGTAGGAATATGCTTGTGCTGAGGTCGGGCCTGGTTCTCGCCATTGCGCTCACGGGTTGTGCGTCGCGGCCGGAGACGCCCCCCACTGTGGCGCCCTCCGTGGATCACTCGGCGCACCACGACCTGCCGGCGACAGCGGGGGCCGGGTACACCGTGGCGGACGTGCGCTTCATGCAGCACATGATCGGCCACCACGCGCAGGCGCTGCGGATGACGGCGATGGCGCCGAGCCACGGCGCATCGGAGCCCGTGGTGCGGCTGGCGCAGAAGATCGACATCTCGCAGCGCGACGAGATCGCGATGATGAAGAGCTGGCTCCAGGAGCGGCGCCAGGCGGTGCCCGACGACGCGCACTCCGGCGCCATGGCGATGCCGGGGATGCTGACGGCCGAGCAGCTCGCGCAGCTCGGCGCCGCGCGCGGGCGCGAGTTCGACCGGCTGTTCCTCACCTTCATGACCCGGCACCACGAGGGCGCGCTGCAGATGGTGAAGGAGCTGTTCCGGACCCCGGGCGCCGGGCAGGAGCCGGACATCTTCCGCTTCGTCACCGACGTCGACGCGGACCAGCGCGACGAGATACTGGTGATGGAACGGCTGCTGGGCACCCTGCAGGATTGAACCCGCCATCGCCGGGCGTACGCCACCTCAAACGAGAATCATGCTGATGAGAGATCGCACCCATCGGGCAGTCGCGGCCCTGGCCATGGTCGCGGCGATGCAGTCCGCCGCGCCCGCCTTCGCGCAGCAGGACACCATCGCGACCACCAACGATCCGCGGGTGAACCTGGCGGCGGGCACCCGCAACACGGCGGGAGTGGCCGCGCGGGGAATGCGGCTGGTCTCGTACACCCCCAAGCCGGCGCAGCTCGATTCGGCGCGCGGGCTCGCGTACATCAACTCGGATCTCGCGTTCCGCGGGAACACCGTGTACCAGGGCAACTTCAGCGGCTTCAGCATCTGGGACGTCGCCAACCCCGCGCGCCCGGTGGAGCTGAGCACCGTGGTGTGCGCCACCGACCAGGCCGACCCGTCGATCTACGGCAACCTGCTCTTCATCTCCGCCGAGTCGCCCCGCTCGCGGACCGACTGCGGGATGCAGCCCGTCGCGGACGGCAAGGACCGCATGCGCGGCGTCCGCATCTTCGACGTGAGCAACCCGCGCGCTCCGAAGCTGATCAAGAACGTGCAGACGTGCCGCGGCTCGCATACGCACACCATCGTGCCGCACCCGACGGACCGGGACGTGATCTACATCTACGTCGGCGGGTCGGCCAATGTGCGCGATTCGGCGGAGGTGCCGGAGCTCGCGTGCTCCACGGGCACGGTGGCCGAGAACCCGAACACGGCGGACTACCGGGTCGACATCATCCGCGTGCCGCTGCGCAACCCGGAGCAGGCGGCGGTCGCCGGCTACGCGCGCATCTTCCAGAACCTGCCGCGCCCGCCGGGCCGCGGCGGCGTGGCCCTGAGCGACACCGCCACCGGCCGCGGCGCGACCGGCCCCTCGGGGTGCCACGACCTGACCTCGTACCCGGCCTTCCACCTGGTCGCCGGCTCGTGCGGCAGCTTCGGCATCCTGCTGGACGCGCGGAACCCGGAGCGGCCGGTGGTGCTGGACGCCAAGTCGGATCTCAACTTCTCGCTCTGGCACACCGCCGTGTTCAGCAACGACGCGAAGCGCGTGGTGTTCACGGACGAGTGGGGTGGCGGCACGGCCCCGCGCTGCCGCGCCACCGACCCGTTCCGGCTCGGCGGCAACACCGTGCTCACCATCGCCGGCGGGAAGATGACGCAGCACGGCTACTTCAAGATGCCGGCTGCGCAGACGAACACGGAGAACTGCGTGTCGCACAACGGCGGGCTGATCCCCGTGCCGGGGCGCGACATCATGGTGCAGGGGTGGTACCAGGGCGGGGTGGACGTGTTCGACTTCACCGACCCCCGGCGTCCCGTCGAGATCGCCTACTTCGACCGCGGGCCGGTGGACGCGCAGACGCTGGTGATGGGAGGCTCGTGGGGCGCGTACTACTGGAACGGGTACATCTACTCGTCCGAGCTCTCGCGCGGGCTGGACATCCTGGAGCTGGTGCCGGGCGAGCACCTGTCGCGCAACGAGATCGAGGCGGCGAAGCTCGCCCGCATGGACGAGTACAACCCGCAGGCGCAGCCGCGGATCACCTGGCCGGCCGCCTTCCCGGTCGTCCGCTCGTACCTCGACCAGCTCGTGCGCAACCGCGGGCTCCGCGCCGCGCGGACCTCCGCGATCGCCTCCGCCCTCACCCGCGCCGAGCGCGCGCGCGGCAGCGCCCGGCGCGCTCAGCTCAACGCCCTCGCCGCCCAGCTCGACCGGGACGCGC
>CADCTW010000147.1 GCA_902805735.1 uncultured Gemmatimonadota bacterium
GGGCGGAAACGCGACGGGCCCGCACCATCCGGAGAGGTGCGGTGCGCACGAATTACATCAACTCCCCGCGTCTGGCAATTCCCGCGTATCGTCCCGCTGGGGTTCAGCGGCGCGCGGGCGGGGCGGTGCCGGCGCGGGCGGCCTCGGCGGCGGCGCGGGCCAGGAGGCGGGCGCGCTCGGCCGCATCCATCAGGCGGCCGTTCGCGACCACGGCGTGGATGCGGGTGGTGTTGCGGATGTCGGCCAGCGGGTTGGCGTCCAGGATGACGAGGTCGGCCAGCCTGCCCGGCGCGACGGTGCCGAGCGAGTCCGCGGCGCCCAGGTAGCGGGCCGGGTTCAGCGTGGCGGCCCGGAGCGCTTCCATCGGCGAGAGCCCGGCGCGCACCAGGAGCGCGAGCTCGTCGTGCACCCCCGACCCCGCGAAGACGTACGGCTCGTCGCTCGCGTCCGTGCCGGCGAGGATCCCCACTCCCGCGCGATGCGCCAGGCTCACCAGCCGCCACGAGTTCGCCTCCATGCGCCGCCCGAACTCCACGTCGTCCGGCTGGGCCGAGGCGTGGCCGCTTCTCCAGCGCACGGCCAGGGAGGGAGGCACGAAGCGCAGCCGCGGGTCGGCGGCGAGCGAGTCCGTGGGCACCTGGCCGCGCGTGACCGCGAGCGTGGGCGTCAGCCAGGTGCCGTTCGCCACCATCCGCGCGAAGGTGGGCCGGCACGCACCCGCCACGGGCCCCGCGCCCACCGCGGACCGCAGCCGGCCGAGCGCCGCCCGCGTGGAGTCCGCGTCCCGCCCGAGCGACCCGCGTGCTTTCATGAAGGCGTCCAGCAGCTCCGCGCCGCGCGGAGTGCACGCGAGGTGCAGCGCGTCGGTGACGTGCTCGATGCTGCGCTGGCCCGCGTCGCTCGCCTCGATGGGGGTGACCGCTTGGGGCACGTGGCCGGCGAAGGGGAGGCCGCGCCGCTTTGCCTCCGCGGCGATGGAGAGGTACGCGTCGCGGGGGAGGCGGTCGTACACCTTGAGGGCGTCGAAGCCGAGCCGCTTCATCGTATCCACGGCCGCGCGCGCCCTGGCGGAGTCCGGCACGCCGTAGCCGTGCACCCAGGAGGTAGGCACGCCGTCGAGCATGGGGCTGGACCACACGATGCGCGGCGCACCGCTCCCCGGCCGCCGCGCCACGGTGCGCCAGTGCCGCAGCGTGTCCAGGTAGCTCCCCATCTCCCGTACGCCGGTGACGCCGTGTGCCAGGAAGAGCGGCCAGAAGTGCAGCGCCCGCCCCTCGCGCGACGTGTGCACGTGCATGTCCCACAGCCCCGGGATCACGTACTTGCCCCTCGCGTCCCGCACCCGCGCGCCGGCCGGCACGCGCACGCCCGTGCCCACGGCCGTGATGCGATTTCCGGAAATCAGCACCGTGCGGTCCGTGAGCACCACCCCGCGCTCCACGTCCACCACGTTGGCGTGCGTCAGGGCGAGCTGCGCGTTCAGCGGGGCCGCCGCGCAGGCGAGCAGGGCGAGAAAGACGGCGAGAATCCGCATCGTTCTCTGTGCCTCTGTGTCTCTGTGTGAGCCGACCAGTTTACTTCTCGATCGGCAGCCGCACCGAGTTCCCCCACTCCGTCCACGAGCCGTCGTAGTTGCGCACGTTCTGGAAGCCGAGCAGGTACGTGAGCGCGAACCAGGTGTGCGACGAGCGCTCGCCGATGCGGCAGTAGGCGATCGTCGGCTCGTCCGGGTTCAGCCCGAGCTGCTCCTGGTAGAGCGCGCGCAGCTCCTGGGCCGAGCGGAACTCGCCCGTGTCGGGGTTCACGGCGCGCGCCCAGGGCATGCTCCTGGCGCCCGGGATGTGGCCGCCGCGCATGGCGCCTTCCTGGGGGTAGTCCGGCATGTGGAGCTTCTCGCCGCTGAACTCCTCGGGCGAGCGGACGTCCACGAGCTGGCCGCGTTGCTGGATGTGCTGCAGCACGTCTTCGCGGAAGGCGCGGATGCGCTCGTCGTCGCGCTTCGGCACGGGGTACTCGGCCGGCGGGTACGACGGGGTCTCGGCGATCATGGGCCGCCCCTCGTCTTCCCACTTCTTGCGTCCGCCGTCCATCACCTGCACGCGCTCGTGGCCGAAGAGGCGGAAGACCCAGAGCGCGTACGTGGCCCACCAGTTGTTCTTGTCGCCGTAGAACACGACCGTGGTGTCCGGCGAGATCCCGCGCTCGCGCATCAGCCGGGCGAAGCTTTCCTCGTCCAGGTAGTCGCGGTTCAGCGGGTGCTGGAGGTCGGTGTGCCAGTCGATCTTGACGGCGCCCTGGATGTGGCCGACATCGTACATCAGCACGTCCTCGTCCGATTCGACGAGGCGCACCGAAGGGTCGTCCAGGTGCTGGGCCACCCACTCGGTGGAGACCAGCGCTTCGGGATGGGCGTAGCCCCGTGCTTCGATCGGGGTGGAGTCGGGCATGCGGGTGTCCTGAGTGCCTGGGTGCGTGGACGTTGGCGAACGGGGAACGGTAGAAGCGAACAGCCCTGGTCACCCGGGGGGTCGCGTTTGGCAGCCGCCGTTCCCCGTTCCCCTTACTTCCCTTCTTCCAGCTCGCGCACGGCGCGTTCCGCCGCGTCGAAGCCGATCTTGCTGTGCGTGCCGTCGCAGAAGGGCTTGCGGGTCGATGCGCCGCAGCGGCACAGCGAGACCTTCTTGCCGGCCACCACCGGGAACTCGTTGCCGTCCGCGTCGATCAGCCGGAACGGGCCCTCGACCAGGAAGGGGCCGTTGTGCTTGGCCAGGATCGTGACGGCCGGGTCTGCCGGCGCGTTCGCTTCGGTGCCTTCGGTCATGCGCGTGCTCCTTGGTGCAGATAAGGGAAACCGGGGGGCGGGCGAGAGCCCTCACCCCCCCGACCCCCCTCCCCCAAACTGCTGGGGGAGGGGGGCGCATCTTCAGTGTCGGTGCGGCATGGGTGCCAGCGCGGCGGCTGAAGTCGCGGCAACAACCGCACGAAGTCCACCTGCGTGGACTGTTCTTCAGGTTCAGCCGGAAACTTGTAGCCCCCGGGGGTCGTCGCAGCGGCTTTCGGCATGCCCGCCTTCCGCCCGCCGCGTCGCGGTGATCCGTGGAAATCGCCCCCCTCCCCCAGCAGTTTGGGGGAGGGGGGTCGGGGGGGTGAGGGCCCCCCCTACACCACCGCGTTCACCATCCAGAACACGCCCAGCACCGCGCTGCCCAGCGCCGTCAGGGTGCGCAGCGTCCCGCCGAGGGCGGGGACGCGGTGCTGCGCCTGGTGGAAGAGGAGGCCGGCGACGGCGGCGTAGAGCCCCATCCCCGCCGTCGTCCCCACGCCGAAGAGGAAGAGGTACACGCCGGCCGCCCACGCGGAGCTGCTGGCGGTGACCGTGACGACGGCGACGAGCGGGGCGGTGCCGGCCACGCCGTGCGCCATCCCCACCCACAGGCTGCCGCCGCGGTGGTGGTGCGGATGGCCGTGGTCCGGATCGGCCAGGGCGTGCGCTTCGCCGTGCACCACGCTCCACAGCAGCCAGGCCCCCAGCCCCAGCAGCATCGTCCCCACCCCGAACTCCAGCCCGCTCACCACCGGCTCCGGGAGGCGGATGCCCAGCGCGATCAGCACGCCGCCCACCACCAGGATCGCCGCCGAGTGCCCCAGCCCCCAGCGCAGCCCGAAGCCCGTGGCCTCCAGCGGGCGCGGACGGCGGGAGACGAATGTGGTCACCGCGGCCATGTGGTCCGGCTCCAGCGCGTGCAGGAAGCCAAGGCTCAGGGCGGTCAGCAGCGGCAGCAGTTCCATCGTACGGGGCCAAACGGGTGCGGGGGCCGGTCTCGGGAGGTCGGGAAGCTACTCCCCCGCGCCCCGGAACGCAAAGACGCGGGAGGGGATGGTGCCCCTCCCGCGTCCCGGGTGCCGCCCGCGCGCCGCGCTACTCTAGGGCGAAGCCCACCGTGAAGCGGAAGCGCGCGTCGAAGGGCACGCCGTCCAGCGTGGCGGGGGCGAAGCGCAGCTTCCGGCCGATGCCGGCGGCCGCCGCGTCCAGGTACTCGTCGCCGGAGGAGCGGGCGATGGCGGAGTACGACACGCCGCCATCGCGGTTGGAGACCAGGAGCACCACCACCTCGCGGCGCACGGACTCCGGGAGCTTGCCGCGCATGGGGTGCTTCGACGAGGCCTCCGCGATGAGCCGCACGCGCTCGTCGTGGTTCAGCAGCACCGGGGTGCAGCGCTGGCGCCCCGGGAGGATGGCCGGGTACTCCCCGTCCACCCGGATCAGCGCCTGGTACCCGCGGCCGGACGGGAGGCTGGTGAGGTACTCGCCCACCCGGGCGGTGACCTGCTGCACGGCCGGCGCGGGGTAGTTGGAGTCCATGAAGAGCAGCGCGCCGCGGCGCATGCTGTCCACGTCCACCAGCAGCAGCCCCTGCGGCTCGGCCACGCCGTTGCGCCGCCCGATCTCCAGGATGTGCGCGCGGAGCTGCTGGCGCTCGGCGATCTGGCCCGGCGTGGGGCCGCGGATGGTGTCCGGCACCACCGCGCAGCGCTGGTCCATGGCGCGCACGGGCAGGCGGTTCTGGGCGTGCGCCGCGCCGGCGGCAAAGAATACGAGGGCAAACGCCGCGGGGCGCAGGAGCCGGAGGATCACGTGGGGTATGAAGAAGGGGGTTGATCGATGGAATGGCCGCAAAGATAAGGGACCGTGCCCCGTTCTGGCAAACAGATGTTAGCGGCCAGCGGCTTGCCGCCCCGCCCCCGGGCGCGGTACAATCTACCCGATCCCACTCCCCAAGCGAGGAATCGTCCCATGCAGCTCCGTCTCCGTGCCGCCCTCGTCGCGGCGCTCTCCGTGTTCGCGGCGGGGGCATCCTCCGCCCAGGCGCCCGCGCCGCCGCTGCAGGCCATCGTCACCACCACGGCCGGGTGGGACGCGCCCACGGGCCGCGTGCGTCTCTTCGCGCGGCGCACCCCCAGGTCGCCGTGGGTGCAGGTGGGCGCCGCGATGGACGCGTCGGTGGGGCGCGCGGGGCTGGGGTGGGGGATCGGGATGCACGCCGCGGCGGACCAGGGCGCGGGTCCCGTGAAGCGCGAGGGGGATGGCCGCGCGCCGGCGGGGATCTTCCGCCTGAGCTCGGCTTTCGGGTACGCGCCGGCGGACTCGGCGCGCTGGGTGCGCCTGCCGTACCATGCCAGCGACCCCACCATCGAGTGCGTGGACGACACGGCGTCGCGCTTCTACAACCAGCGCGTGGACCGCGACACCGTCACGCCGGACTGGACGAGCCACGAGGAGATGCGCCGCACGGATGGCCTCTACCGCTGGGGCGTGTGGGTGGATCACAACACCGGCCCCGCGGCGCCGGGCCGGGGCTCGTGCATCTTCATCCACATCCGCGCGCGGCCCGGCGCGCCCACCGTGGGGTGCACCGCCTTCGCCGAAGCGGACGTGCGCCGCATCCTGGCCTGGCTGGACCCCCGCGCGCGGCCCGTGCTCGTGCAGCTTCCCGAGGCGGAGTACCGCAGGCTGCGGGGGAGGTGGCGGCTTCCCTGAACCGATCGGCTCACACAGGGGGCACCGAGGCACAGAGGAGAAACCTTGCGCTGGGGGCGTTGGGAGCGCAACGTATAGCCTCCCCCGAAGCAACCCACCGACGTACCCGTTTCCCCGCCGCACCCGATGCATCCCTCCCACAGGCCCCTTTCGGGGCGCCTGGGCCGCGCCGCCGCCCTGTGCGCCGCGCTCTTCCTGGCCGCCTGCGCCGGCCGCGCCGAAGCTCCCGCCACGTCGCCCTCGTCCGCGCACGGGACGGCGTACGTCGCGCCGGGCGCGTCGCTGGCGATGCCGGTGCGCGGCATCCGTCCCGAGCAGCTTCGCGACACGTACTCGGACCCGCGCTCCGGCGGGCGCGTGCACCACGCCATCGACATCATGGCCCCGCGGGGCGCCCCCGTGCTGGCCGCGGCGGACGGCACCATCCTGAAGCTCCGCACGGGCGGGCTGGGCGGGATCACCATCTACCAGCTCGGCGCGGACGGCCGCACGCTCTACTACTACGCGCACCTGCAGCGCTACGCCGCCGGCCTGCGCGAAGGGCTCCCCATCGCGCGCGGCCAGGTGGTGGCGTACGTGGGCGACACCGGCAACGCCGGGGCGGGGAACTACCACCTCCATTTCAGCGTCTCGCGCCTGGCCGACCCCCGCCGCTGGTGGGAGGGCGAGAACGTGAACCCGTACCCCATGCTCGCCGGCGTCGCCTCGCGCTCCCGCGAAGGCCGCTGAACCGGAGCGGTCGAGAAAACCGGAGGCGCGGGGGGATTTCCTCCGCGCCTCCGCTTTTCCTTTTCCCTGGCGGACTTCGTGCAGTCCCCCGTGCCGCCCATCATCCACCCCGTTCCCGGAGCGATCCCGCATGAAACGACTCGCCTTCCTCCTCCTGCTCGCTGCCGCGCCGGGCTGCGCGCCGGCCGCGCCCGCCGCATCGCCGGCCGCCGTGACGCAGGGGAGCTCGGCCATCGTGTCGATGCTGGAGACCTCCACCGAGGGCTGGAACCGCGGCGAGCTGGACGCCTTCCTGCTCCCCTACGCGGAGGATGCGACTTTCGTGGGGAGCCGCGGCCTGCTGCGCGGCAAGCCGGCGATCCGCGCGCAGTACCTGTCGAGCTACTTCGGCCCCGGCCGCGTGCGCGGAACCCTGAACTTCCGCGACGTCGAGGTGCGGATGCTGGGCCCACGCAACGCTCTCGCCGTGGGCCGCTACATCGTCACCGAGCGCGGCCCCGGCCAGGCCGACGCCACCGGCCTCTTCTCGCTCGCCCTGGAGCGGCGCCCCGAAGGCTGGCGCATCATCCACGACCACTCGTCGTGAACGGCGACTGCGGGCTCACACAGAGGCACAGAGACACAGAGAGAAGCACCAGGCCCTGCCGCCAAACGAGAAACCCGCCGGCCTTTCGGCTGGCGGGCTTCATCGCCCAGCTTCCCCCATCAGTCGCTCCCGACTTCCTTGAGCCCGTAGCATGGTTCTCAGCCGTGCCCACCCGGAGGACGCAGTAACGCGAAGGTGGGGGTAACGTCGGCATTCTCGATGCCTGCCCGGTGCTCGTCCTGTGGTACCACCCTCTCTCACGCGTGTTGCGGCGTGGAGATTAGGGGACCGTGAAGCTTCGTACGCCTGCTGGGCCAGGTCGCGCCGCGAATCCCCCCCGGGTTTCGGATGGCGTTCCCTTTCCCGATCTTTAGGACGTTGGACACGCCGGAAAGGTTGCAACTTATTATTAGGCCCAGATGAACGACTCCGCACGCTCCGCCGCGCTCCGCGACCTCCGCCGTATCCCGGGGGTGGGCCCCACCATCGCGGACGACCTGTGGCGCCTGGGGTTCCGCCGCGTCGTGGAGCTGCGCGGGCGCGATCCGCAGGCGCTGTACGAGGACCTGTGCCGCGAGCAGGGCACGCACGTAGACCGGTGCATGCTGTACGTCCTGCGCTGCGCCGTGTACTTCGCCAGCGAGGAGACGCACGACCCCGAGCTCCTGCGCTGGTGGAGCTGGAAGGACGGCGGCGTGGCGTTCACGCGAGGAGCGGCGTGATACTGATCGACCGCTTCCTCCCCGAGCCCGAGGTGCGCTCGCGCCACGAGACGGGGGTGAACGCCCCCGCGGAGCGTGCGTGGACCGCGGCGCGCACGCTGGACCTGGCGCGCTCGCCCGTGGTGAAGGTGCTCTTCGGCCTGCGCTCCCTCCCTGGGCTGCTGTCGCGCGGGAGCCCGGCGCGGCGCGGCCTGGGGATGGACATGGAGGGGCTGCTGCGCACCGGGTTCGTGCTGCTGGACGAGGCGCCCGGCGACGAGGTGGTGCTGGGGCTGGTGGGGCGCTTCTGGACCCCGTCGGGCGGGATCGTGCGCGTGGCCCCGGAGGAGTTCGCTTCGTTCAACCGCCCCGGGTTCGCGGTGGCGGCGTGGAACTTCACGGTGCGCGGCCCCGCCGCCGGCCCCGTGCGCCTGGCCACCGAGACGCGCGTGCGCATCACCGACGCGGCCAGCCGCCGCCGCTTCCGCGCGTACTGGACGGTGGTGGGGCCCTTCAGCGGCCTGATCCGCCACGAGATGCTCCGCACGGTGCGGCGCGCGGCGGAAACGGCTTGATCTCACACAGAGACACAGAGACACAGAGAGAAACGATGAAGCGGGTTTGCGTGTTCTGCGGGTCCAGTGCGGGAAATCGGCCGGTGTACGCGGAGGCGGCGCGGGCCACCGGACGGCTGCTGGCGGAGCGGGGGATCGGGCTGGTGTACGGCGGGGGGAACGTGGGGCTGATGGGCGAGGTGGCCGATGCCGTGCTCGCCGCCGGGGGCGAGGTGACCGGGGTGATCCCCCGGCAGCTCATGGAGCGCGAGGTGGGGCACCAGAGGCTGACGACGCTGGAGGTGGTGGGCACCATGCACGAGCGCAAGGCGCGCATGGCCGACCTGGCGGACGGCTTCGTGGCGCTCCCCGGCGGCTACGGCACGCTGGACGAGCTGTGCGAGGTGCTCACCTGGTCCCAGCTCGGCATCCACGCCAAGCCCTGCGGCGTGCTGAACGTGGACGGCTACTTCGACGCCCTGCTGGCGCTGTTCGACCACTCCGTCGGCGAGGGATTCGTCCGCCCGGCGTACCGCGAGCTGGTGCTGGAGGCGGCGGAGCCGGGCGAGCTCCTGGAGCGGATGGCGGCGTTCCAGGCCCCGTCCACCGAGAAGTGGATCCGGCCCCAGGACCGCTGAGAATCGTACGTTTATGCGCCGCGTGAAGCGAAAAGGCCCATTTCCGCGCGCAACAGGTTATATTGCGTTCAGCACAAGTGCGCAGGGTGTACCCTGCCCCTCAGAACCTGCTCCCGGAGATTGCCGATGTCCGACGTGGTGGATCTGGCCGCCGAGATGGCCGCCGCCAGGAAGCGCCGCACCGAACAAACGGCCCGCGCCATCCGCGACTCGCGTGTGCTCGCCGTGCGCAGCGCCGCGCGTCCCGGCTCCACGGAGGTAGAGATCGAGGAGCTGGCCCGCAGCTTCTATCCCCGTCTCTCGCCCGAGCTCCTCGCCGAGGTGACCGGTCTCGTGTGCAACCTGCAGCGCGGCGGGTCCACCCGGCCGCCGCGGCACGACGAGGAACAAGAGATCGCGCCGCCCGAGCTTTGAAAAGCGGGGCTCACACGGAGAACACGGAGGCACAGAGATGAACTTCATCTCCGTGCCTCCGGTTTTTATGGGTTGGTGCCGCCCAGGGCGGCGTGGATGCGCTCGGCCGTCTCCAGGTGCATGGCCACGGCGGGGCGCACGCGGGTGCTGAGCAGGGCCTTCAGCTCCGGATCACTGGCCGACGGGATGAGGGTGCGGTCCAGCGTGGTGAGCGTCCAGCGGTGCGCCTGCACCTGGTGCATCATGTAGGCGCGGTCGAAGTCCATCCCCGTGCGGCGGCCGAGGTTGGAGACGGTGGCGGCGGTGGCCTGCGCCGACGCGTCGGGCTGTATCGTCATCCCCTTTGCCTGTAGCATCTGCCGCATTTGCTGGTCGGCCGCCTGGTGCTCGGTGATCATCTGCTGCGCGAACTGCCGCACCTGCGCGTTCCGCGAGCGCTGCATCGCCACCTGGCTCGTCTGGATCTCGTCCACGTTCGACGCGTGCGCCACCGCCGCCACGTTCGCGTCCGTCATCGCCGTCACCGGCGCGCTCACCCCCGCGCCCCCCGCCGGCGCGCACGCCGTGAGTGCCATCACCCCGGCCGCCAGAACCTTGAACCTCGCCATCGCCGTTCCTCCTCTGTGCCTCTGTGTGAACCCTATTTCGCCAGAACGGCGCGTATATCCGAGGCAAGAGCTATGCACAAGCGTGATATCGGTATGAGTCCTCGATATTCCATTGACGGAATGGCGACGCGCCACGTACATTCCTTCTATGCCATGGGAGATCGAAGGCACCGACGAGTTCGCGGCCTGGTTCCGCGCCCTTGACGAGGGGGAGAAGGAGGATGTGATCGCGAGCGTGGACCTGCTGGAGGCGCGGGGGCCTCAACTCGGCTTTCCGCACACTTCCGGCATCCACGGGTCGCGCCACGCGCACATGCGCGAGCTGCGCATCCAACATGCTGGGCGTCCCTACCGCGTGCTCTACGCGTTCGATCCGCGCCGCGCCGCCATTCTCCTGCTGGGGGGCGACAAGACTGGCGACGACCGCTGGTACGCGACGCACGTTCCCATGGCCGACGCCCTTTATGATGATCACCTTGAACAGCTTAGAGCGGAGGGGTTGCTGTGATGAGCGGACGGAATCGATGGAGTGACCTGCGCGGCGAAGCGCGTCCCGAGACGCGCGAGCGCGCGGCGCGCAAAACGGAGGAGCTGCTGCGGGAGATGCCGCTGCACGAGCTTCGGCAGGCACGGCAGCTCTCGCAGGAAACGCTCGCGCAGGTACTCGGGACCAACCAGGCCGGTGTGTCCAAGATGGAGCGCCGCACGGACATGTACGTGAGCACGCTGCGCCGCTACCTGCGCGCGATGGGCGGCGACCTGGAGATCACCGCGCGCTTCCCGGAGGGCTCCGTGCGGATCAACCAGTTCGAGGACCTCGGCCCGCCCGCCGACGCCTGACCGCTAGTCCGTCCTCAGAACGGCGCGCAGGGCGCCGGGGAGATCGGGGTGGAGGAAGCGATGGCCGGCTTCCCGGAGGCGGCGGGGCTCGGCGCGCTGGCTGGCGAGGAGGGTGCTATCCACCATCTCGCCGCCGAATACCATCTTGAGGGCGAAGGCGGGTGCCGGGAGGATGGCGGGGCGGGAGAGGGCCCGGCCCAGCGCGTGGGCGAACTCCGCGTTGCGGACGGCGCCGGCCACCGCGTTCACGGGCCCGCTCATCCCCCCGTCCGTGATGGCGCGCATCACCACCTCCACCGCGTCGTCCAGGGAGATCCAGCTCATCCACTGGCGGCCGCTTCCCACGCGCCCCCCCACGCCCATGCGGAAGGGGAGGAGCATGGCCGCGAGCGCCCCGCCGCGCGGGCTCAGCACGACGCCGAAGCGCAGCTTCACCACGCGGATACCGGCGCGGTTGGCGGGGCCGGATGCCGCCTCCCACTCGCGGCCCACGTGCGCCAGGAAGTCGTCGCCCGCCGTGCTCTCCTCGTGCAGCACCTCGTCGCCGCGGCTCCCGTAGATTCCCACCGCCGACGCGCACACCAGCGCGCGCGGCGGATGGGAGCGGCGTGCGAGCGTATCGGCCAGGTGGCGCGTGGAATCCACGCGGCTCTCGCGGATGGCGCGCTTCTTCGCCTCCGTCCATGGCTGGGCGACGCTTTCGCCGGCCAGGTGCACCACCGCGTCCGTCCCGTCCAGCGCCGCCGCGTCCACCGCGCCCGTGGCGGGATCCCAGCGCACCTCGTCCGGCGCGCGGGGATCGTGGCGCACCAGGCGGATGGCGGTGTGCCCGTCGCGGCGCAGGCGCTCCACCAGCGCGCCCCCGATCAGGCCGGACGCGCCGGTAACGGCCACTCGCAGGGGCGAGGCGGTCGAGTGGGGATCGGTCATCGCGAGGCTCCGGTCGCACGAGAGGTTGGACGAACGCTGGACCTCCCGCACGGCAATCCCGGGGCCGTCCCGGCGAACCCAAGCGGCGCCTTCACTTAGCCAGATCCCCCCTCCGGGTTGTCCACAAACGATGTGGAAAACTCTCTGAGTCGTGTGTTCCCGCCGGGTGCCCCGAAGTCTGCGTCAGAGGGCCATATAGCCTCCCTCCGCCCTTTCCCGCCACTACGATTCCGGCACGTCGCAGTGCGCCTGGAGCAGGCAAACTGAAACTCCTCTGTTACGTCCCACCGGCGGCGCAATCTGAGCGCGAGGTCTGCAAGTTGTTGGGGCGCAGTCATTTGGGAAGTACCTCGTTCGCGTCTCCACGTCACGCACTCACGATGGCCTAATCATCCCGGTGGGCCTGACCGGCGCATCCCGCAGCCTCGGCGAGAGGACCGCGGCGCGTGTGCGAAAAGGCCTGGAAATCCGCGGAAAAATGGGTGGTGCGGCGTGTGGATAACTCGGGTGGGGAGGCCCTCACCTGAAATCGCGCGAGGCGTGGGCGAGGGCGCCCACCTCCATGCGCTTGAAGCGGCGGCCGACGACGTTGAGGACGGGGCCCTGGCGCTCGAACTTGCCCTCCACCAGCAGGAAGGGGGAGTGCTTGACCGTTTCCCTGTTCTCCTGGAAGAGCGCCGAGGGGACGATCACGTTGATGAAGCCCCACTCGTCTTCCAGCAGCACGAACACCGTGCCTTTCGCGGTGGAGGGGTGCTGCCGCGCCACCACCAGCCCCGCCACCAGCACGTGCGAGCCCGCGCGCTCGCGCGGCAGGTCGGCGCTGGAGAGGGCGCCCAGGCGGCGCAGGCGGGGGCGCAGGTGCTGCACCGGGTGGCCCGCCACGCTGATCCCCGTGGCCAGGTAGTCCAGGAAGATGCGCTCCGCTCCCTCCAGCTCCCGCGCGCGGAAGGGGAGGCGGTGGGCGGGGGCCAGCGGCAGCGTGTCCGCGGCGGCGCGCAGGGCCTCCCAGGCGGCGGCGTGGCGGCCGGGCTCCCACGCCTCCAGCGCACCCGCGCGCGCCAGGTGCAGCGCCTCCGCGCGGCCAAAGCCCGTGCGGCGGACCAGGTCCTCGATGGAGCGGAAGGGGCCCGCCGCGTGGGCCTCGCGCAGCGCGTCGCGGGCCTTCGCGCCCATCCCGCGGATCTGGCGCCAGCCCACGCGCACGGCGGGGCGGGCGGGGTCGGCGGTCTCCTCCAGGGTGGAGTCCCACTCGCCGTCGCGCAGGCAGGGGGGGCGCACCTCCACGCCGTGGCGCATGGCGTCGTGCACCAGGGTGGCGGGGGAGTAGAAGCCCATGGGCTGCGCGTTGAGGAGCCCCAGCAGGAACTCGGCGGGGTGGTGCGCCTTGAGGTACGCCGTGGCGTAGGCGATCAGCCCGAAGGACCAGGCGTGGCTCTCGGGGAAGCCGTAGTTGGCGAAGATCCGCATGTCTTCGGTGATGGTCGTCGCCGCCTCCGCGTCGATCCCGCGCTCCACCATGCGCTCCCGCAGCCGCTCGATCTGCACGCGCAGCCGCGCCGCCTTGCGCGAGTTGCCCATGGTGCGGCGCAGCTCGTCCGCCTCCAGCGCCGTGTAGCCGCCCAGCGCCATGGAGATCGCCATCGCCTGCTCCTGGAAGATGGGGATCCCCTGCGTGCGCGCGAGGATCGGCTCCAGCGCCGGGTGCAGGTAGGTGACCTCTTCCGTGCCCCGGCGGCGGCGGGTATAGGGCTTCACGAAGTGGGCGACGATGGGGCCGGGCCGGATCAGCGCCACCTGCACCACGATGTCGTACAGCTTCTCCGGCCGCGTCTGCACCAGGCTCTGGATCTGCGCGCGGCTCTCGATCTGGAAGGTGCCCAGCGTGTCGCCGCGCGCGATCATGCCAAAGGTCCTGGGGTTGTCCTGCGGCAGGCCGTACATCAGGGGCCGCACCCCCGTGCGCCGCTCGATCTGGTCGAAGGCGATGCGCACCGCCGTGAGGCCGCCCAGCCCCAGGAAGTCGAACTTGGGGACCCCCGCCGCGTCCAGGTCGTCCTTGTCGAACTGGAGGATGGTGCGCCCCATGGTGGTGCGCTCGATGGCCAGCGACTCGCCCAGCGGCCGCGACGAGAGCACGAAGCCGCCGGGGTGCGTGGAGCGGATGCGCGGCAGCCCCTCCAGCGCCCGCACCGCCGCCACCAGCGCCCGCCCGCGCGGCGTGGCCGCGTCCAGCCCCTGCTCCTCTCCCAGCTCGCCGGCCAGCGCGTCGGCGCCCTCGGCGGGGCCGGCCCAGTGCAGGCGCTTGGAGAGGCGGAAGGCGAGCTCGGCGGGGTAGCCCAGGGCGCGCATCATGTCCTGGATGGCCGTGGGCGCCGAGTACACCTGCGTGACGGCGGTGATGGCCGCGTGCTGCCGGCTGTACCTGCCGTACACGTAGTCCAGCACCTCCTCGCGCCGGTCCGCCTCGAAGTCCACGTCGATGTCGGGCGCCTCGGTGCCCCCGTCCGCCCGCGCCTCGCTGAGGAAGCGCTCGAAGAGGAGCCCGTGGCGGACGGGGTCGACGGCCGTGATCTCCAGGCAGTAGGCCACGGCGGAGTTGGCCGCGCTGCCGCGCCCCTGGCACAGGATGCCGCGCCGGCGGGCGAACTGGACCGCGTCCCACATGATGAGGAAGAAGCCCGCGAAGCCCAGCTTCTCGATCACCCGCAGCTCGTGCTCGATCTGCGCCTGCTGCTTCGCGTCGATCCCGCCCCAGCGCGTATGGGCCCCTTCCAGCACCCTGGCGGCCAAAAAGGAGTCGTCCGTGTGCCCCTCCGGCAGGTCGAAGCGGGGGAGGGGAGGGCGCAGCCAGCGCAGGTCGAACTCACAGGCCTCCGCGATGCGCGCGCTCTCCTCCAGCCCGGCCTCGCGCCCCTTCCAGAGCAGCGCCATCTCGGCGGGACTCTTGAGCCGCCACTCGCCGTTGGGGAGGAGGAGGCCGCGGCGCAGCGCCGTGTCGTAGTCCACGCCGTGGCGCAGCGCGGTCTGCAGGTCGTGCACGCGGCGCCCCTCCGCGTCCAGGTAGCGCGGCTCGTTGGTGGCCACCCAGGGCACCCCCGCGCCCTCCGCCGTCTCGATGAGCGCGTCCACCAGCGCCCCCTCCGCGCCGGAGACGTGGTGCCGCTGCACCTCCACCGCCAACCTCTCCCCGAACACGCCGCGCCAGCGCGCCAGCTCCCAGCGCGCCTCCTCCGGCCGCTGCTCCAGGATGCGCGCCGCGACGGGCCCGGTGGCCGGCCCCGTGAGCACGTGCAGCCCCGCGGAGCGCTCCGCCAGCACCTCGAAGGCGACCTCCGGCTCCCCGCGCCCGCTCTCCAGCCGCGCGTGTGACACGAGCGCGGAAAGGTTGCGGAAGCCAACTTCATCACGCGCCAGCAGCCCCACGGGGTGCCCATCCACCCGCAGCTCCGCCCCCGCGATGGGGCGGACGCCCGCCGTCCTCGCCGCCAGCGCGAAGCGGATGATCCCCCCCAGCTCCGCCGCGTCGCACAGCCCCAGCGCGCCAAATCCCATCTCCGCCGCGCGCTCCACCAGCGTTTCCGGCGCGACGGCCCCGTCGCCGAACGAGAAGGCGGAGCGCGCGCGGAGCTCCACGTACGGAACGCTTCCCTCCGTGTCTCCGTGCCTCTGTGTGAGACCGCCGTTCATCAATCCCACCACCCCTGTAGAAACCATCCCTCCCCCACCGCATCGTGATAAAGCCACACCAGCCGCCCGTCGTCCGTCGCGCAGCGGAAGTACTCGCGCGCGAAGGGGCGCTCGCCCGTGTGGCCGCCGGATACGCGGTCCGGGCCCGCGGCCTCGGCCACGCGGCACCACGCGCCGCCGTCGTACAGGCGCGCGGGGATGGCGTGGTCGCGGCGGGGGCGCGCCTCCACGCGCACGGCCCGCGGCTCGGGGAGGAGCTGCAGGGTGAGGCCGGCCAGGACCGGCGCGGCGCGCGCGGCCGAGACCTCCTCGGGGGCCAGGGGGCGCCAGGCGGTGCGCGCGTCCGCCAGCG
>CADCTW010000148.1 GCA_902805735.1 uncultured Gemmatimonadota bacterium
CGCCCATGCGGAGCAGGTCTCTGCGGGTGATCCCGTCGTTGCGGGGCGAAGCGTCGTCGGACATGGGCGCGGAGCTCGGGTGCGCGTGGATGGGGAACGTCTGACGCTATCGCCCCGCCGCGCCGCCCGCAATCCGGTACCGTTATTCCCTGTGCCTCCGCGTGAGCCGCGCCGTGCTCGGGAGCCCCGGGAGATCCAATCGCGCGCCCGGTGCGTATCCCTCTCCGTGCGGCACCTTTCACAAACATTGAACAAGGACGGGCTCAGATGAAAAGGACGATCGCGATGGTGCTGGCCGCCACGGCGCTGGCCGGGTCCGCTTCGGCGCAGGCGAGCCGCTCGCACGCCGCGGGCGCTTCGATGAGCGCGGTGATGGTGGGTGGCCAGTCGATGCTCCCCTCGCGCGACATCGTGGACAACGCCGTGAACTCGGCGGACCACACCACGCTGGTGGCGGCGGTGAAGGCGGCGAACCTGGTGCAGACGCTCAAGGGCCGCGGCCCGTTCACGGTGTTCGCGCCGGTGAACGACGCCTTCGAGAACCTCCCCGAGGGCACCGTGGCCACCCTCCTGCGCCCGGAGAGCAAGGCGGCGCTCACCAAAGTGCTGACCTACCACGTGGTGCCGGGCCGGCACACGGCGGCCGACCTGATGCGCATGATCCGCCAGGGCCGCGGCAGCGCCACCCTGCGCACCGCCAGTGGCGGCACGCTCACGGCCATGATGAACGGCCCCATGAACGTCGTCGTGCGCGACGAGTCCGGGAACACCGCCAGCATCACCACCTATGACGTCACGCAGTCTAACGGCGTGATCCACGTCGTCAACAAGGTGCTCCTGCCGAGGTAAACTGCGGGGGCTCACACAGAGACACAGAGGCACAGAGATGAAGTATCTCTGTGCCTCTGTGTCTCTGTGTGAGCCTATCTGTTACGTCTTCTTGCGCCGCTTGCCGTACATCCGTCGATAACGGCGTGCTCCAGCCATTCCGCCCTGGCGAACCATCTGGCGGAACAGGGCTTCTTTGACCAGCCGCTTCCGCTCCTCGGCTGCATCGAACCGAACGAGCCAGTCCGGAACGTCTGCGGACTCCTGGGCGGAATCGCGCCCCGCCGTGCCGTCGGCTTCCTTCATCTCGTGCGCTCCTCGTCGAGGCTCTCGCCGGTGCGGAACTCGAGGTGCTGGACTCGGCGCCGCAAGTCCAAAATACCGGTCTTCACCAGCTCCATCTGCTCGTCCTGCTCCGTGTCGAGCACCGCGTTGGCCTCAATTTCGGTGCCAAGGAGCTTCGAGGTCGCGCCAACCGAACGGATGCTGGGCAGGTCGCCGCCCACGATCTCGGCGATGTGGCGGGGTCGAAGAAAACGCAGCAGATAAAGGAACGCCACGGCGCTTGCCGCTCCGATGAGTGCGGTGGAAGCGACCCGAAGCGTCCACACGAGCGGTGCCCATCCGAGAACCTGGTTCGACACGACAGGACGCCTCGGGTATCCCCAACGGTGCGCCGGCGACGACGGGGAACACGGCACCGTCCACCGAAGCTACGCGCCCCCCGGAACGAGAGACAAGGGCTGATTCCGCAAGGCGCGCAAGTCGTTCTCCGGGTGGGCCAGAGTGGTCGCTGAACGCTCCTTTTGAAAGGCATGGCCTCACACAGAGGCACAGAGGTCAAGTCACCTCTGTGCCTCTGTGTCTCTGTGTGAGCCCAGGTTTTCCGAGCGCCGCACCCAGGCGCCGACCGCGCCGTAGCCGCCGCGGACGTTCTGCACGGGCGGGATCGGGTAGGGCTGGGCCACGCTCCCCGTGGTGAGGTACTCGAAGACGGAGCGCTCCATCGCGTACACGTCCAGCAGCCACTCGCCGGGCTGGCCGCGCCCCACGCCCTCGGCGGGAACGATGGTGGAGAACGTGGTGTCGGTGGTCACCAGCAGCCAGTCGTGCGGCTCGTAGTCCACCGCGCACTCCGTGCTCCTGTAGAGGCACTTGACGAGGCCCTGCGAGCGCAGCGCGACTACGTAGCGGAAGGCGCCCGCGCTCCGCGTCCAGGTCGCCTGGAGGCCCTGCGTGCCCGGCGGCGTGCCCGTGGCCCTGACGGACACGATGCGGAAGTCGCCGGGCACCGTGGTGGTGGCCGAGGCGGAGGGGTAGCCGCGCGCCGTGCCCCGGACGGTGTACGTGGCCCCGAACTCGGGGCGGAAGTCGAAGTCCAGGCAGCGCGGATAGGCGTACCCGTTGAGCCCGCCGTAGCGCCCGGAGCAGGCGTAGAAGTCGTGGCTCTCGTCCTCCGCGGGCGCGAGCGCGGCGACCACCTGCGAGCCGCGCTCCACGCGCCCGGCGAGCTGCTCCAGGCGTCCGTACGCCGATGCGGGGCGGACCAGGAGCGGCTGCGTGGCCGCGTCCGGATCGAGGATCATGAAGAAGGTCATCGAGCGGATCGGCGGGGGTTCGCGCACGGCGCTCGGGTTGTCGCACGCCGCGAGGAGCGCGAGGAGGAGGAGACGCTTCATTCGTGGGGATCCTAGAGGCGTACGTCGAGGCCGATGGACACCGCCATCGGCAGCGGGAAGGGTGGGGCGGCGGGGTACAACACGGACCGCCCGTCCCGGTGGTTGCCGGCGCCGCCCGCACTGTAGTAGAGCACGTTCCTGCGCATGGTCAGGTTGCGCAGCGTGAGGTTGGGCTGCAGCTCGGCGCCACGGAACCCGAATCCGTACCGCGCCGCCACGTCCATGCGGAAGTACGCCGGGAAGCGCATCTGCTGGTCACCGTAGATGGGAGCCTCGATGCCTTCCGCCGTGCGGCCGATCAGCGGGCTCAGGCGTTCGGCGACGACATTCCCCACCCACGGCCAGAAGGGCATCCCGCTTCCGTACGAACCCTGCGTGGAGAAGGTGAGCGCGGGACGGGGGCGGAAGATGACGGCCGCGTCCACCGCGTGGCGCCGGTCCCAGCTGGCGTCGTAGCGGGCGCCGGTCTCCGAGCTCGTCATCCGCACGCGCCCCAGGCCGTAGGCCGCCCAGCCGGAGAGGACGCGGCCATGGCGGCGCACGGAGAGCTCGCCCCCCTGCGCGCTGCCGTCGTCCCACGCCAGGCGCGACAGCTCGCGCGAGCCTTCCGGCGTCCAGCTCGCCACGTCCTGGAAGCGGCGGGCGTAGGCGCCCACCGAGTAGCTCCACGCGCGGCCCAGCCAGCCGTCCACCGTGGCGCTCGCGCCGTCGGTGCGCGACGCGGGGGCGCTGTCCGGGTGCACGAACCAGAGCACCGTGCCCGGCAGCACCTGGCGGTCGTCGCGCAGGGTGGAGAGTACCTGCTGCGAACGGCCCGCGCCCAGCGTGAAGGTGGTGTTCTCCGCGATCGGGTAGCGCGCCGAGATGCGCGGCTCCGCGAACAGCTCCCCGCGGTGCGCATCCAGGGAGACGCGCAGCCCCGGCGAGAGCCGCACGGCCCCCACACGCAGGTCGGCCTCCCCGTATCCGGCGGTGCGCAGGTAGGTGGCCCGCTCGTGCCCCTGGAAGTACCCGCCGGGGAAAGGCGATCCGTCCAGCGCCACGCTTCCGCCCTCCACCTCCACGCCCATCCGGTAGCTCCTCCCCGCGACTCCGCGGGCGGCGTCCAGGCGCAGCCCTCCCGACACCACCCGGTTCTCCACCGTGGCCGTTTCCACGCGCCCCGGGGCGGTCACGCCGACCGCCATGTCGCCGGCGTACCCGCTGGCCCAGGCGGAGGCGGAGGTGCTCCAGCCGCGCGCGGGGTCGCGCACCCAGCGCACGGAGCCCACGTGGTTGCGCCACCTGGAGCGCAGCTCCTGCAGCTCCGACTCGCCCTGCCCGATGGCGAAGTCGTCGGCGGATGAGAAGAAAGAGCCCTGCATGGAGGAGCCGGGGCGGGAATCGAGCGTGACGCGGCCCTGGAAGTCGTGGAACGAGTACGGGAAGTTGCCGCCAAAGAACGCGTAGTTCCCCGCGTACGGGTAGCTGCTGCGTCCCGCCAGCATCCAGCGCCCGCCGGGGAGCGCTCCCCGCACCACGCCGCGCGCGGAAAGGAGGCTCACCCCCGCGTCGCCCTCCAGCCCGCGGTCGGCGCCTTCGCGCTGCTCCAGCTGGATCACGGAGCTGAGCGCCCCCCCGAAGCGGGCGGGGAGCGAGCCGCGGTAGAACTCCGCGCTCGCGACGGCGTCGGCGTTGAACACGCCCACGATGCCGAAGAGGTGGTACGGCGCGTACACCCGTGCGCCATCCAGCAGGAAGATGTTCTGGTCCGGCCCGCCGCCGCGCACGTGAAGCTGCGCGTTCACGTCGTTGAGGGCCACCACGCCGGGCACGCTCTGCAGCGCCCGCACCACGTCCGGCTCGCCCAGCGCGGGGGCGGAGCGGATCTCCGCCTGGGACAGGGTGACGATGCCCGGCGTGACCTCGCGCTCCTGCAGCGCCCGCAGCGCGCTTCGCGATCCGCCCGCCTCCACGCTGAGCGGCTGCAGGCGCACGGGGACGGGGGTCAGCTCGAAGTCGAAGCGCACCGTGCCGCTCGCGGGCACCTGCACGGAGGCCTCGTACGCGTCGTAGCCCAGCGCCTGCACGCGCAGCTTCCAGCGCCCCTCGGGCACGGCGAGCGAGTACTGGCCGCCGGCGTTGGCGGGGGCGCCGCGCCCCAGCTCCACCACCCGGACCACGGCGTGCGGGACGGGGGCGCCCGATCCTTCGGCGCGTACGGTGCCCTGCAGGGTGGCGCTTTGCAGGGCGAAGAGGAGAAGAGCGGAGAGCACGGGATTCCTCTGGGGATCAGCGGGGGACGGGCGAGAGGACGATCTCGGAATCGATGGTGTCGTGCGCCTGGCGAAGCACGTCGATGCGGCCGTCCTCCGCGACGAGCTGCGGCCGGCCGTTGACCCGCACCGTCACGCGGCGCGCTTCGCGGGGCAGGATGATCTCGAGCTGGCCGGGCCCGGGGTCCTGGATGCGGATGCGGCCCTTGCGCGGGTGGAACACCGCGTCCGCCGCCGCCCCCGAGGCGCGGACTTCCACCTCCGCCTGGTCCGCCAGCCGCACGCGGATGCGCAGCTCGCTCGTCGCGCCATCCACATCCACCGCCGCCACCCCGCCCACCGGCGCGATGGAGCTTCCGGCGACCCGCGGGGCCGCGGGCGGCGCGGGTGGCGGTGCGTTCGGTACGGTCGTCGGCTGTGCCGGCGCGGAGGGAGCCTTCGACGACCCAGTTGCCTGCTCCGCGGGCGCCATCCAGTCGCGCAGCATGGGAACCGCGGCCGCGGCGGAGGCCACCCCCGCGCACGCCAGCACGATCGCCGCGGCGCGCCGGGGAAAGCGCGAGGGGACTGTCTCGCGGCGGGCGGCGGGCGCCACGGGAAGCGCGGGAGGGATCACGCGGTCGCCCGCGGCCCGCCTCGCCTGGATGCGCTCCCACGTGCCCTCCGGCACCGGCAGCTCGGTGGCCTGGCGCACCCGCTCCACGATCTCCCCCGCCCTGCGCATCTCATCGCGGCAGGAAGGGCAGGCGGCGAGGTGGGATGCGGTCCGTTCCTGCTCCGCTGGCGGCAGCTCCATGGCGGAGAACAGGCGCAGCGCCGTGATGTCTGGATGCGTGCTCATGTGCTTGATCCCAGTGCGGCTCGCAGGAGCTTCCAGGCGCGGAACAGGCGGGCAGCGGAGTTTCCGCTGCTGATCCCCAGCATCTCGGCGATCTCGGCGTGGGAGTAGCCCTCGACCTCCTTGAGCATCCACACCACGCGCATCGCCTCCGGCACGGAGCCGAGGGCCTTCTGCACGGCAACCTGCTCGACCACCGTGGATGGCTCGCGGGCGGGGATCTCCCACAGCGGGTCCGCGGCCGTTTCCCGCCGCGCCGCGCGCGAGCGGACGCGCATCAGCGCCGTGAGGGTGGCCACGCGCTTCAGCCATGCGGCGAACTGCTGGCGCTCCTCGTACCGCTGCAGCGCATCCGGCAGCATGAGGAAGACGTCCTGCAGCACGTCCTCGGCATCCTGCGCCGACCCCGTCACCCGGTACGCCGTGGCGTGCACGGACCGGCCGTGGCGCCGGAACAGCTCCCCCAGCGCCTCGCTCCCCCCTCTGCGCACCGCGGCCACCAGCGCCGCGTCGTCGGATGATTCGTGGACGGGCAACACCTCAGACCCGGGATGGAGCGTGCAGATCAGCCTTCCACAATCCTGATTGCGTGGAAGGATGAAAATATTACAACGGCTGCCGGGCGGGCCGTCGAATCCCCTGCATCAACGACAAAAAGCCCCCTCCCGGGACTAGACGGTTCCGGCAGATCCTGAAGGATACAGTCCGCGCAGGCGGACTTCGTGCAGTCGTTGCCGCGACTTCAGTCGCCGGGAACAGCCGGACCCCGGACCCACGACCGCCCCGCCGAACGCTCGTTTAGGACACCGTAAAGCACTCAGGTATCCGCAGTTGGCGCATCCAAGGCGCCCCGAAGATACACGTGTTCTACAACGGGTTCGTGCTTATCTTCAGGGGCATGATTCGGATCTATCTCGACACCTGCTGTCTCAACCGTCCCTTCGACGACCAGACCCAGGATCGCGTCAGAGCGGAGGCGAAAGCGGTCCTCATGATCCTGGAAGGGGTCTCGCGGGGGAGATGGGACTCGGTCCACAGCGAAGCGGTCGACCTGGAGGCGATGGCGATGAAGGACTGGTCGCGCCGCATGCGCGTGAAAAGGATGGCTCGTGCGGGCACGACGCGTGTATGGATTGGCGACGACATCGTCAGACGCGGGCATGCGGTGGAATCGCTGGGGTTCAGCAGATTCGACGCGCTACACGTCGCCTGCGCGGAAGCTGCCGGAGCGGACATGCTGCTCACGACCGACGACTCGATGGTGCGGCGCGCACAGCGGTTTCGCGACCGGCTCCCGGTCCGCGTAGACAATCCATTAACCTGGCTGCAGGAGGCCTCCCTCGAATGAATACGCCTGGGACGCAGACAGAAGACGCTAGCCGCCGGACCGATCTCGAAGCCCTGGAGCGCGAGCTGGGGCTCGTGGGGATGATCCGCTATCTCCAGCAGGGCAGCACCGGCTCCGGCGACTACACGGCGGAGCGATCCGCATGGCTGGACCAGATCGGCATGGAGGAGCTCGCCGCCATGGCGAAAGAGCTGAGAAAGCAAGACACAGAGGCACAGAGATGAAGTCATCTCTGCGCCTCTGTGCCTCTGTGTGAGACTGCTGTTTCAGGCGGCCGGCGCCACCGCCTTCAGCATCCGCACCGCCAGCGCGTAGGCGGAGAGCGGCGAGTCCGGCCGCACCTCGGCCAGCAGCTCGCGGAGGGCGCGCACCTCGCGGCCCCGCTCCTCCTCCAGGGCGGCCAGCGCGGCGGCCGCGCCGGCGCCGTTGGCGCGCGCCAGCGTGACCGCCACGATGCGCCGCTGCGCCGCCGCCACGTCGTCCGCCAGCGCCTGGGCGTGGCGGCGGTCCCACGGGTCGTCGCCGGCGGCCGTGCGCAGGCTCTCGCGCAGGCGCGCGGTGCCCAGCCGCTCGGCCACCAGGTAGTAGGCCTCGGCGGTGCGCAGCGGGTCCATCGCCGCCGTGCTCGCCGCCGAAAGGATCTCCAGCAGCTGCGGGAGGAAGCGCAGCGTGATCAGCCGTTCCGCCAGCGTCCGCTCCACCCCCAGCGCCTCCAGCTCGGCGAGGCGCGACTGGAAGAGCACGCTGTCCTCGCCCGCCACGAAGGTGCCAAAGGCGCCGCGCAGCGTGCCCAGCCCCGTCCGCGCCTCCTCGATCAGCGCCGGCGTGGAAGCACCGGCCGGGGTGTTGGCCAGGATCCACTGCGTGGTTGCCTCCAGCACGCGCGCCAGCCCCGCCAGCCAGCGGTACACCGTGTCCGACGGGAAGCGCCCTTCCACCCCCGCCAGGTCCGCGCGGATCTCGGGCGCCCCGGCGATGCGCGACGCCACCAGCCAGGCGCGCACCACCGCCGGGATCGCCGCCCCCGTGTCGCGCGAGACGCGGTGGAGGAACGACGAGCCCATCAGGTTCCCCAGGTCGTTCACCAGCTCGGTGGCCACGATCTCGCGCCGGAGCTGGTGGGCGCGCACCCCGCTCTCCCCCGCCGCCTCCACCGCAGCCGCGGGGAAGTAGTGGACGAGGTAGCTGTCCATCGCCGGGTCGTCCAGCACCGTGGTCTCCTCCAGGAGCTGCGCCTTGGCGTACAGCTTGGAGTGCGCCAGCAGCACGCTCAGCGTGGGCCGCGTGAGCCCCAGCCCCTCCGCCGCCCGGTCGCGGATCTCGTCCGTGGCGGGGATCCCCTCGGCCTCGCGGCTCAGCCGCCGGTCGCGCTCCAGCTGTACGATGAGCGCCGCGAAGTCGTCCAGCGCCTCGCGCGAGCGGCCCTGGTCCAGCGACACGGCCAGCGACTGGCCGATGTTGTTGCGCAGCACCAGCTCGCTCACCGTGTCCGTCATGGAGGCCAGCAGCTCGTTGCGCCCCTCTTCGGTGAGCCCGCCGCCCTCCACCACCCGGTTCAGCAGGATCTTGAGGTTGACCTCGTGGTCGCTCATGTCCACGCCGGCCGAGTTGTCCAGCGCGTCCGTGTTGATCCGCCCGCCGCGCAGCGCGAACGAGATGCGCCCGCGCTGCGTGAACCCCAGGTTGCCGCCCTCGCCCACCACCTGGCAGCGCAGCTCCTGCGCGTTCACCCGCACGGGGTCGTTGGTGGTGTCGCCCGCGTCGGCGTGCGTCTCGTCGGCGTCCTTGACGTAGGTGCCGATGCCGCCGTTCCACAGCAGCTCCACCGGGGCCGTGAGCACCGCGCGCACCAGCCCCTCGCCGTCCAGCCGCTCCACCGTCTCCGGCAGCCCCAGCGCGCGGCGGGCCTCCGGCGTCACCGCCACCTCCTTGGAAGCGCGGGGAACGATCATCGCCCCGGGTGAAAGGAGCGAGCGGTCGTAGTCTTCCCACGACGAGCGGGCCAGGCGGAACATCCGCTCGCGCTCGGCGAACGAGGCCGCCGGGTCCGGGTCGGGGTCGATGAAGATGTGGCGGTGGTCGAAAGCGGCCAGCAGGCGTATCTGCTTCGACAGCAGCATCCCGTTGCCGAACACGTCGCCGCTCATGTCGCCCACGCCGGCCACGGTGAAGGGCTCCGCCTGGATGTCCTTCCCCGTCTCGCGGAAGTGGCGCTTGACGCACTCCCACGCGCCGCGCGCCGTGATTCCCTCGCGCTTGTGGTCGTACCCCTGGCTGCCGCCGCTGGCGAAGGCGTCGCCCAGCCAGAAGCCGTACTCCTGCGCGACGGCGTTGGCCGTGTCGGAAAGGTGCGCCGTGCCTTTGTCCGCGGCCACCACCAGGTACGGGTCGTCGCCGTCGTGGCGCACCACGTCGGGCGGCGGCACCACCTTGCCGTCCACCAGGTTGTCGGTCAGGTCCAGCAGCCCGCGCATCAGCGTCATGTACTGCTGGCGGGCCTCCTCCATCTGCGCGTCACGGTCCGGGAAGGAGCGCTTGGTGATGAAGCCCCCCTTGGAGCCGCTGGGGACGATGGTGGCGTTCTTCACCACCTGCGTGAGCACCAGGCCCAGCACCTCGGTGCGGAAGTCGTCCGGCCGGTCGCTCCAGCGGATGCCGCCGCGCGACACGTTGGCGCCGCGCAGGTGCACGCCCTCCATGCGCGACGAGTGCACGTACACCTCGTACAGGAGGCGGCTCTTCTTGAGCTCCTCCACGTCGGCGTTCCTCACCTTGATGGAGATGTAGGGCACCCCGCCGCTCCGCCCCGTGGGCGTGTCGGCGCCGTGGCGGAAGTAGTTGGTGCGCACCGTGGCGTCGATCAGGTTCATGATCCGCCGCAGCGCGCGGTCGTCGGCCAGCGAGGTGACCCCCTCCAGCTCGCGCACCAGCTCGCCGTGGATGGGCTCCTGCGCCTCGTCGCGCCCCTCGCGGGCCGGGTCGAAGCGCGCGTCGAAGGCGTCCACCAGCAGGCGGGCGATGCGCGGGTAGGCCGTCAGGGCGCGCACCGGCGCCAGCCGCGAGGGCACGGCGCCGATCTGCGAAGCGTAGTTGGCGTAGGTGCGCAGCACGTCCGCCTCGCGCCAGCGCAGCCCGGCGTTCAGCACCAGCGCGTTGAAGGGATCGCGCGGCGCGTCGCCGCCGCGGGCGGCCAGCAGGCACTCGGCCAGGGCGGGGGCCAGCTCGTCGGGGATGGGCTCGCCCTCGCGCGTCTGCACGTTGAAGGCGTAGACGCGCAGCTCCGGCTCGCCCGGGTGCAGCAGCTCAAAGGTGTCCACCTCCAGCACGCGCACCCCGGTGTCTTCCAGGATGGGCATGAAGTCCGACAGCACCAGCCGCTCGTCGCGCAGGTACAGCTTGAGCACGGTGACGCCGGCGGCGCTCTCCCCCTCCACCGGGCGGCGGATGGCCAGCGCCACCGTCTCGCCGCGTGCATCCATCCCCTCCAGCTCCAGCACGTCGTGCACGGCCGCCGCCGGGGAGTTGGCCGCGCGGTACTCCGCGCCGAAGCGGTTGCCGTACTGCACCGCCAGCCGCCGGGCCTCGGACGGCTCCACCACCCCCGCCAGCGCCTCCTCCAGCCGGTCCGCCCAGGAGCGCAGCAGCCCGTTCAGCTCGCGCTCGAGCTGCCGCCCCAGCACGGCCACGTCGTGCGTGCCGCCGTCCTGCAGGGAAAGGTAGAAGTGAAGGCGCGCCTGGTCGCTGGACGAGAAGGCCACGTGATGAGACCGCACCGTCCCGCGCACGCGCGCCGAGAGAAGCTCGGCGATCTGGCGGCGGATCTCGGCGCTGTAGCGGCCGCGCGGCAGGATCACCATCGCCGCCAGCTCGGCGCGCATGGGGTCGGGCCTCAGCGCCACGCTCACCTCGTCGCTGAAGAGCTGCCCCAGCACCGCCGACACCTCGTGGCGAAGCTGCTCCGTGGATGCCTGGAAGAGCTCTTCCTTGGGCATGGAGGCGACGATGGAGATGATCTCCTTGTAGTCGTGCGATCCCGGGCGGGTGCCGCTCGCCTCCAGGATTTCGCGCAGCTTCTGGCGCAGCACGGGGATCTCGGACGGGCTCTGCGCGTACGCCTGCGAGGTGAACAGCCCCAGGAAGCGCCACTCGCCGGCCACGTTCCCCGCCGCGTCCAGCTTCTTGACCCCCACGTAGTCCATCCGCGCGCGGCGGTGCACCGTGCTCTCGCGGTTGGCCTTGGACACCACCAGCAGGGGCCCGCCCACCACGCGGGCGCGCAGCTCCTCCGGCAGCTCCCCCAGCGGCTTGCCCCCGGCGTACGCGGAGCTTTCCGTGTCCGCCAGGATCCCCAGGCCGGAGCCGGCGGTCACGGAAAGGACCTCGTCGCGCAGGTCGTAGCCGCGGAAGCCCAGGAACACGAAGTTCCCCTCGCGCAGCCAGCGCAGGAACTCCACGTACTCCCCGTACTCGCGCGCGCGCTCGTCGCCGCGGGCGGCGTACCCGGCCATGGCCTGCGTGGCCTCGTCCAGCGCGGCCAGCATGGCGTGGAAGTCGCGCGTGGCCTCCACCACGTCCGAAAGGCGGCGGGCCACCTGCTGGCGGATCTCTTCGCGGCGCTCCGGCCTCACCACGTGCGGGATCTCGCAGTGCACCAGCGCCTCCATGGAGCGCTGGTCGCCGCCCGCGCCGCCCCCCACGCCCACGATCTGCCCGGCGGCGTCGCGGTCCACGCGCAGCACGGGGTAGATGTAGTGTAGGATGGGGATGTTCTCCGCGTTCAGGTACTCGCGGATGGTGTCCACGATGAACGGCCGGTCGCCCACCTCGGCGCGGATGGCGGTGACGGGGGCGGGCCACCCTTCCTCCCGGGGGTCGGCCAGCTCCACGTTCACCCCTTCGGGGCGCGAGCGGAGGAGGAACTCCCATGCCCCCACCGTCATCGCCGCCAGCTCCTGCGGCGAGCGCTCTTCGGCGAGCGTGCGCGGGATCTTGGCGAAGAAGAGGCGGGCGAAGTCGCAAAGCAGCGTGTCGTCGCCCGGCAGGTGGGCGCAGAGCTCGTCCACGGTCGCCGCGGGATTTGTCGTGCTCATTCAGGTTTCGGTTCTCGGGTACGCCTGTTCTGAACGGGCGCCCAATGTAGTGCGTCCGCCGCCGTTTGGCACCCTTTTGCCTCACACGGAGACACAGAGGCACAGAGATTGGTTCATCTCTGTGCCTCCGTGTCTCTGTGTGAGCCCCCGCTGTTCCTACAGCTTCCACTCCACGCCCAGCACCGGGAGCACCGGCAGGCTGCTGGGGGAGCGCGGCAGCTTCCCGTCCGGGCCGGGCTGGTAGAAGAGGGGCTCGCGCTGGTCCAGGGCGTTGATCAGGCGGAAGTAGGGCGTGAGCTCCGTGCGGCGGCCCGCCACCAGCGGCTTCCAGGTGCGCGACAGCTCCACGTCCACGCGCAGGTACTCGTCGTCCGGCACGGCAAGCGGGGGCTCGGCGGCGCTCTGCAGCGCGGTGGTCTGCTGCGTGGCCCCCGTGAACGAGGCGGCGGTGGTGGCCTCGTCCCCATACACCAGATCCGAAGCGGAAAGGCTGGAGCCGTACTGGAACCGGGCGCGCACCTGCCCCGCCTTCCCCAGCGGCGCCCGCACCCCGGCGCTCAGCACCTGCCGCCCCACGAAGTCCTCCGCCGAGAGGCCGCGGTCCAGCAGCGACCACGACCAGGAGAGCGTGTACCCCGCCCACCCCGTCACCGGCCCCACCCCGCGCCGCACCCACACGTCCATCCCGCTGGTGTACGCCGCGCGCCCGGGAAGGGTGGGGACGCCGTGGAAGCGCTTGTAGAAGCCCTCCACCCCCAGCCGCACGCCGTCCATCAGCTCCTGGTCCAGCCCCACGGAAACGTGCTTCGCCTCGGCCACCACCAGGTCCGCCGCCACGTTGCGCCGCACCGAGTCCGCAAAGGTGCCGTCCGCAGACCGGTCGCTGGGGCGGGTGCGCACGTACTGGTGGTAGCGCCCCGCGGCCAGCGTCAGCGCCGCGCGCTCGCCCACCAGCCAGGTGACCGCCCCCCGCGGCGACAGCGTGCTGCGCGCGGAGTACGCGAACAGGTCGCCGCGCACCCCGCCGCGAAGCCGCACGCGGGAGGACGGCTGCCACGACGCGTCCGCGTACGCGGCCGTGGTGGCGCCGAAGCTGTGGGTGCGCACCAGCGGCTGCCACCCCAGCGCGGCCTCGTCCACCTCGTAGCTCACCCGGGTGAAGTCGTGCGACACGCCGTAGCGCACGCGGGCCGGGCCCAGCGGGCTGGACAGGTCCAGCGCCACGCGCGCGCGCCGGGTGTAGCCACGCTGCTCCAGCAGGTGGTCGCCGTAGTGGCGCACCCCCGCCGCGAAGCTCCCCCCGGCCGCCGTCAGCTCCCCGTCCTCGCCCAGGACGCCGCCCCGGTAGCGGATGGAGCCGGCCCCGTTCTGCCACCCCGCGAAGCTGTGGTCCCCCTCCAGCCGCGCCCCCTCGCGGTTGCCGAACCCGGTGGCGCGCAGCACGCCCCCCGCCAGCGGCACGTCCAGCCGCAGGAGCCCGTCGCGGTAGCGGTAGGGGAAGGGGCGCCCCTCCACCCCGCGGATCCATGCGCCGTGCACCACCCGCCCGGACGCCAGGTAGGTGGCGCCGCCCGGGAGCGGCCCCTCGGCCACCGCGCGCGAGCTCACCACGTCCACCGACCCCGCCAGCGCGTGCCGCTCCGCGTTGCCGCCGCGCGTGGCCAGGTCCACCACGTAGCTCAGCCCCCCGTCGAAGCGGGCCGGGGCGCCGCCCAGGTAGAGCCGCGCCGAGCGCAGCACCCCCGGCTCGAAGGCGTCCATCAGCCCCCCCATGTGGAAGGGGGCGTACACGGGGGCCCCGTCCAGCAGCACCAGCTTCAGGTCCGCCGCCGCGCCGCGCACCTGGAACACCTCCGCCGGGTCCGGCTGCGTCCCCTCCGGCCCCGTGGGGCTGGGGAGGGCGTTCCCCATCCCCGAGCCCTCGTCCAGCGCGCGCGAGTCCACCAGCGCCACCTCGTGCCGGGCGGTGCCGATGGTGTCGCCCATGCGGATCTGCCCGGCGCGCAGGGCGTGCAGCGTGTCCAGCGCCAGCGGCTGGTAGCGCATCGTGAGGTCCAGCGGCACCACCGCGCCCGACGGCACCAGCACCTCCAGCGAGAGCGCCGCGTGCTCCAGGTGGCGCACGAAGAGCGTATGGCGCCCCGGCGTGATCCCGCGCAGCTCGTACGCGCCGGTGCTGTCGGTGATGGCGCGCGCGGAGGCCGTCCCGGTCCGGTCACGCGCCTCCACCACCGCCAGGGTCACGGGGAAGCCGGACGGATCGCTCTGCACCACGCCGCGCACCGCCCCCGATGGAACCGTGTCGGCGGCGGTGGCTGTGACCAGGGCGAGCGCGAGGGTCAGGAACATGCGGGCGCGTCAGTCCTGCACGCGGAACTCGGTCTCCCGGGCGGTGGCGGAGCGCGCCACGGGGCCCATCACCCGCAGCCGCTCCCCTTCCTTGGCCACGTACACGCGCCCGTCCACCTCCACCACGGCGGCCCGCGCGCTGCGCGGCAGGGCGATCCTCACCTCTCCGGCGCCGGCGTCCAGCACCTCGATGCGCCCCGGCCCCGTGCGGAAGCGCGCCCCGGCCGCGGCGCCCGCGGCGGACACCTCCACCAGGTCCCCGTCCGAAACGCGCGCGTGTACGCGCAACCCCGCGGCGGCGCCGTTCAGCACCACCCGCACCGCCCCCCCGTCGGGAAGGATGGAGATCCCCGCCGCGGGAGCCGGGGCCGGCGCGTGTGACACGGGCGGCGCCGGGACCGGCTTCGGGGCCTCCACGGGCACCGGAGCCACGGCGCGTTCGATCAGCACCCGCAGCGGCGAGCCGGGAACGGCGGCCGCGGCCACCCCGCCCAGCGCCAGCACGAGCACGGCGGCGCGCAGCAGCGCCCGCCGGGCCTCGCCGCCCCACGCCGAAGCCGCCGCGGCGCGCCTGCGCCGCAGCGACATCTGCGCCGCCGCGGTGGGCGGCGCCACGTCCACGCGGGCCAGCGCCGCGGCGAGCGTGGAGTGGTCCGCGCGCAGCCCGGCCAGCTCTCCGGCGCAGGCGCCGCAGCCGGCCAGGTGCGCCTCGGCCGCGCGCCGCTCGGCCGCCGGCAGCTCGCCGTCGGCCAGTGCCTGCAGCGTGCCCTCATCCAAGTGCTTCATCGCCCTTCTCCTCGTGTTTCTCATAAACGCCGGCGAAGCGCCGCGCGGCCCGTGCGAGCAGGGTGCCCACCGAGCCGGGCGCCACACCCGCCGCCTTTGCGATCTCGTCGTATCGAAAGCCTTCTTCGCGCATCAGCAGCATCTGCCGGTCGCGCTCGGGCACCTGCTCCAGCGCACGCCGCACGCCGTCCACGGTGCGCGCGCGCTCCAGCACCTCGTCGGGCCGCGGCAGCGCGGCCGGGCGCCAGGGGTTGGCCGTCAGGATCCGCTCGCGCCGCTTGCTCATGCGGGCGCGGTCGCGGAACAGGTTGGTGGCCACCGTGAACAGCCAGAGCCGCGCCTCGTCTTCCGGCAGGCGGCGGCCCAGCAGGCGCACGAAC
>CADCTW010000149.1 GCA_902805735.1 uncultured Gemmatimonadota bacterium
CGCCCGCGCTCGGCGGCGACGCCGGGGCCGGTCACGCGCAGGCGGGCCAGCCGCTCCGGGTGCGCCATGCGCGCGGGGATGGCGAAGGCGAACTGCCGCTCCCGCGTGTCGTGCTCCGCCAGCGCCTCCCCGTCGAACGGCAGGGAGAAGAGCACGGCGCCGCCCGCGTCCAGCCCCTGCAGGGTAAAGGGCCCGGGGCGCGCGGGGAGCGAGGGGGCGGTGGTGAGCTCGAATGCGGGCTCGATCACCGGGGTGGCGCCACCCACCCGGCCCCACACGAGCAGCGACGGCTCGGCCGGCGCGTCGGCGGTGCGCTCGCGGGTGCCGTTGTCGCCGGCGGCACGGAAGTTCAGCACCGCCTGGTAGGTGTAGTCGCTCACCCAGCGCGGGCGGCAGTAGCTCATCAGGTCCTTGTCGGCCGTGGGCGTCTTCACCAGGCCGCTGGAGAAGTCGTAGCCGAACACGCCGATGGCCCCGTCGGCGTACGGGAAGGCGGGGTCGGTGCCGGCGGGATTGCCGCAGGGGGTGTGGCGCCGGTTGAAGTTGTGCCCCAGCTCGTGCGCCAGCGTCCCCGCCGCTTCCGGCAGGACGTCGAAGCCCACGGAGGCCGGATGGCCCAGGTAGCCGAGCCCCAGCAGCGACGGCCTTTCCCCGGCGTCCATGATCCCGTAGTAGTAGCGCCCGCTGCCGTCCAGCGTGCGCAGCACCCGCAGCTCGTTGAGGATGGCGCCCCACCCCTCGGGCGTGTTCGCGTTGACCGTGGTGGTGTAGGCGGTGCGCAGGTCCACGTCGTGGGCGGCGATGGGGTACATGGCCAGCAGGTCGCGGACGAACTGGTCCTTGTTGGACGCGGTCACGCGCCCCGTGCGCCCCAGGTAGCTCTGGTGGATGGGGATGAGCCGCAGCCACAGCTTGGGGACGGCGCGTACGTCCAGCGCCATCGTCCCCACGGCGGGGAAGCGCGCCCGGCTGGCCGGCTTGCGGGGGATGGCGCCGGCGGGGTCCGCCTCCACCACCAGCGAGAGCCCCGGCTGCATCATCTCCGCCGGGATGCGCACGTTGAACGACGCGCGCAGGTCGCCCTCGCGCCGCACGGTGGGGACGGAGTCGGCGGAGGGGGCCAGCGGGATGGTTTCCTGGAGCACGCCGCCCCGGAAGAGCTGCACGCGCACGGACGCGGTGAAGAAGTTGGGCTGGTCGCCGCGCAGGAAGACGCGCAGGAAGCCGTCGCGCCCCGCCACCAGGGGCACCGAGCCGTCGGGGCGCTGCACGCTCTGCGTGACGTACGCGTCCGCGACCAGCTCCAGCGCGCGCGGGTTGACGCGCAGCACGGCGTCGGCGCTCAGGCCCGCCACCGTCACCTTGCCGAGGGACTGCCCCGGCGTCACCCCGCGCAGCGTGCTCCCCTCCGCCGCCACGGCGCCGCCGCTCAGCGTCCACTGGGGCGCGGCCCAGTCCGGGATGCGCGCGAACTCCTTCCCGTTCTGGTCCAGCAGGATGACGCGCACGCCCAGCTCGTCGCCCTCCGTGACGGTGACGGTGTCGCGCTCCAGCCGCAGGGATGTGGGCACCCGGTCCGAAACCGGGAGCAGGTCGCCGCAGCCGGCGAGGGCGAGTGCAAGCAGGAGGGTGCTTCGCATCATGGTTGCCGCGATGGAGGGGAAACAGCGGGCTCACACAGAGAGGGGTCTCGTGCGCGCCCGGGGAGGTTCAGACGATGCGCTTGGAGATGCGGGTGCGCACCGCGGGGATCGGCTCGTCGTCGCCGTCGGCGGGGTGCTCGGAGACCAGGAGGCGCACCGTGAGCCCCTGGTCGGCGGCGGCGCGGATGGCGGCGTTGAGCGCCGTGGCCGCGTCCACCACGCTGTCCGCCAGCGGCTTGATGCGCGAGATGGTGCCCTGGAGATCCTCCATCCGGCCCTCCGTCTTTGGGTGCGCCTACGCCGGGCGGCGCAGGCTTTCGTGCGTGAGCACCACGGCGTGCTCGGCCCCGGCGCCCAGCGCGTCCAGCAGCGAGGTCTGGTCGCGCGTGGCCGAGGGGACCTCGTGGCAGCGGCGGCAGCGGGCCTCGTACGCCTCGTGCCCGCCCACCTGGATGACGGGCGCCTCGTACGGAGCGGGCTCGCCGTTCACCAGGCGCTGGTTGCGCGTGGCCGGGTTGCCGCAGCGCACGCAGATGGCGTGCAGCTTGTCCACCGTCTCCGCCACGGCCAGCAGCCGCCCCATGGGTCCGAAGGGCTCGCCGCGGAAGTCCATGTCGATCCCCGCCACGATCACACGCGCCCCCCGGTCCGCGAGGAGCTGGATCACGTCCACGATCCCCTCGTCCAGGAACTGCACCTCGTCCACCGCGAAGACGCGCGTGTCCGGGTGCGCCTGCTCCAGCACCTCGCGGCTGTTGCGCACGGGCACCGCGTCCACCTCGGCCCCGTTGTGCGAGCTGATGCGCATGACTCCGGCGTAGCGGACGTCCAGCGCGCTCTTGAAGACCTGTACGCGGCGCCGGGCGATCAGCGCGCGGCGCACGCGGCGGATCATCTCTTCGGACTTGCCGCTGAACATCACCCCGGTGACGACCTCGATCCAGCCGTGGCCCTCGCCGTGGTAAAGCGCGATGTCTCTCAACCTGTTGCTCTGTGGTGGTGCGCGGAAGGGCGTGCGTCGCGGGCCTCCAATTGTAACGCGCGCCGCTCCCCGGCGACAAGCTCCGTCCGCAACACGCCGCCCGTTGTCCCCCGCCGCGCGACCCCTTATCGTCACCCCATGGCTGCTCCCGTCTACCGCGAACGTGCTCCGCCTCCGCTGGGCCGCGTGGCGCCGGGGGTTGTGGCGCGCGGAGCTTGTCGCATCCGTACGAGCGGCCGGGGCGGGGGAGCGGTAACCTGGTGCAGGCCGCACACTCAACCGGAACGAGACCCATGCCCACCATCAAGAAAGTCACCCCCATCCTCTACGTAGAGCGCATCGAGCCCGCGATCCCCTTCTGGGTGGACCGCCTGGGCTACACGCGCACCGCCGAGGTGCCGCACGGCGATCATCTAGGCTTCCTGATATTGGAAAAGGACGGCACCGAGATCATGTACCAGACCCGCGGCAGCGTGCTGGACGACCTCCCCGCCGTGGCGGACGGGCTGGCCATGGGCGGCTCCATCCTGTTCATCGAGGTAGACGACCTGGCGGCGGTGGAGCGGGCCATGGAGGGCGTGGAGATGGTGGTGCCGCGGCGCAGGACACCGTACGGGGCGGAGGAGATCTTCGTGCGCGAGCCGGCGGGGAACGTGGTGGGGTTCGCGCAGTTCGGTGGATAGAGAACGGGGGGCACACAGAGACACAGAGGCACAGAGACGACTTCGTCTCCGTGCCTCTGATTGTCTCAGCGGCGCTTGTTGCGGCGCTCGAAGACGACCTCGTCCGCGACGATCATGTAGCGGATCACGCGCTCGTAGGCGTCGGGGAAGGCTTCCTGGTGGTCGCGGAACCGGTCGTTGCTCACGATGGAGGCGTCCAGCTCGCGGGCGAAGGCGAGGAGGAAGTAGTCCGCGTTGGTCCCGGCGGGGGCCTGGCGGATCTTGCCGTCTTCCACCTGCTGCTCGTACAGGTTCCGGTCGTCGATCTGGTGGCGGAGCGCCGCGTCCACCACCACGATCGGCTCGTATCCCTCCTCGGTGAGCTTCTCCACCACGATGTCGATGTTCTGCAGCCGCGCGCGGTCCCCCTCGCTGGAGTGGGCTACGTTGGACCCGTCCACCAGCGCGATGGGCTTCTCGCCGTTCGGGCGCTGCTCGTTCTCTGCTTCCTGCTGCTGGTCCGGCATCCGTCCGTCCCTTGCTTTAGGCTCGCGGCGTCGGTCGAGAGGCCGTGTGTGATAGCATAGGCGGTGCCAGAGGAGGGCTGGGTGCGCGCGGACGGGGGCCCTCTCCTCCCGTCCTCCTCCCCCAAACCGCTGGGGGAGGAGGCGCATCCGCGGTGACGCCTCACCGGTCTGCCGCGTCGCGCCCGCAGCGCCGCCGCGCCCCGGCCGACATGTATCGCAGCATGGACACAGAAGATGCGCCCCCCTCTCCCGTTACCGGGAGAGCGGGGGTCGGGGGGGTGAGGGCCCCCTCTCAGCGCGCCGCAGCCCTAACCTACTTCAGCCCCCATCCGTTCGCTCAGCCACTCCGCGGCGTAGCCGATGGCTTCCTGCGGGAGGATGTGGCCGGCGTTCCACCAGCGGAGCTCTTTGGGCTCGGCGGCGGCGGCGAAGAGGCGCTCGGCCTGCTCGGGGCGGATGGTGCGGTCCCCGCGGCCGTGCACCATCAGCAGGGGGCGGCCGTCCAGCTTGCGGATGGCGCGCAGCGGGTCGGCCACCGTGCGGGCGACCGCGGCCAGGGGGGTGCCGGCCGGGAGGTCGCCGCCGGCGGCCAGGACCAGGGCGCGCACGGACGGCTCCTGCGCGGCTACCAGCACGGCCAGGAAAGAGCCCAGCGAGTAGCCGGCCACCGCCAGGCACTCCGCGTCCACCTCCGGACGCGCGGCCAGGTAGCGCAGCGCCAGCGCGCTCTCGGAGACGGCCTGGCGCCACAGCTTCACCAGCGCCAGCGGGTTGCGGTACGCCTGCGCCTGCACCGGGTCGCTGCGCGTGCCGTGCAGGGGAAGGTCGATGGAGAGCGAGGCGATCCCCCGCTCCAGGAGCGCGGCGCCCACCCCCTCGCTCATGTGCTCCTTGCGCGAGGTGTAGCCGTGCAGCAGGAGCGCGGCGGGGGCCGGCGTGCGCTCGCGGGGAAGGAGGAGGATGGCCGGCACCGGGTCGCCCGTGGTGCGGAACTCCACCAAGATCCGCCGGCCCCCCTTCCAGGGGCCCTCGGAGCGCGTAGTCTGGTGTATCTGCTTCTTGAACATGCGCCCCGATTTGGCAAGAAGGCTGCCGCCCCCGCGCCAGCCCGCATTGCCCGGCGGGCGGCACGCCGGTAAACTCCGGGCGCCGATCCACTTCAACGAGCGACCCCAGAATGCGCTACCCACCAGCCTCCGCCGCCCTCCTCCTGCTCGTGGCCGCGTGCGGCGGCGAAGATTTCGACGCCGGCCGGTACGACGTCACCGACCGCTGGACGGGCTCCGCCGTGGCCGACTCCACGCGGTACGAGGTGGAGCTGGAGCTGCGGCAGGAGGCGGAGGAGATCCGCGGCAGCGGTACGCTGCGCGCCGGCGGGGAGACCGTGTCCGTGGAGGTGTCGGGCGAGTTCGCCTTCCCCAGCGTGGACCTGGTGCTCAGCGCCCCCGGCTTCGTCCCGGCGGTGTTCGACGCGGCGTTCGTCCTGGACACCATTCAGCCCGCGGTGGGTACCACACCCGCCGTGACGCGCGAGAGCCGCAGCCGCATCGCCGGGACCCTGCGCGAGTCCGAGCTGCGCGGCATTCCCCTCACCATCGTCCGCGACACGCTCTGAAATGGCGGGGCTCACACAGAGGTACAGGGAAACGATGCTGATGAAGACCTTGGCGGCGGCCGGGCTGGCCGCCTTGCTCGCCGCGCCGGCCGCGGCGCAGGCGGTGTACGACGTGGCCGCTCCCGCGCCGGCCGGCTTCGACCGCGCGGCGACGGGGCGGGCCACCCTCACGCACCTCCAGAACCTGATCCGCCTCAACACGCAGAACCCCCCGGGGAACGAGGCGCTGACGGCGGCCTACTTCGATTCCGTGTTCCGCACGGTGCCCGGCGTGGAGACGCACGTGCTGACGGTGGCGCCGGGGCGCGCCAACTTTGTGGCCCGGCTGCGCGCGGCGCGGCCCACCAAGAAGCCCGTGCTGATCCTGGGCCACATGGACGTGGTGGGCGCCGACACCGCCAAGTGGGAGACGGACCCGTTCGTCCCCACGCTGCGCGACGGGTACCTGTACGGCCGCGGCGCCATCGACGACAAGGGGATGCTGGCGGCGGCGCTGGTGGCGATGCAGGAGCTGGCGCGCGGGCGCGAGCGGATGACGCGCGACGTCATCTTCCTGGCCACGGCGGCGGAGGAGGGCGGCCCGGCCGTGGGGATCGACAGCGTGGTGGAGAACCACCGCGCGCTGCTGGGCGACGCCGAGTTCGCGCTCAACGAAGGCGGGCGCATCCGCATCCGCAACGGGCGGGTGAGCACGGTCAACATCCAGACGACCGAGAAGGTGTACTACAACGTGGTCGCCACCGCGACCGGAACCGGCGGCCACGGCTCCGTGCCGCTGCCCGGGAACGCGCTGGCCGCCCTGGCCCGCGCCGTCAACCGCGTGCACGAGTGGAAGCCGCCCGTGCGCCTCATCGAGACCACCCGCCTGTACTTCGCCCGCCTGGCGCCCACCGAGGGCAACCCGGAGATGCGCCGGGCCATGGAGGCGCTCACGGCCCCCGGCGCGTCGCGGGCCGCCATCGACGCAGCCGCCGCCCTGCTCTCGCGCGAGCCGCTGCACAGCGCGGTGCTGCGCACGGGCGCGTCGCTCACCATGCTGAACGGCGGCTTCCGCTCCAACGTGATCCCGTCCGAGGGGAAGGCCACGTTCAACGTGCGCATCGTCCCCGGCGAGGACATCCGCCAGGTGGTCGCGGAGATGAACCGCGTGGCCGCCGAGCCCTCGGTGCGCTTCGCGCTGGATGGCGAGCCCCTCCCCGCGCCGGCCCCGTCGCCGGTCGCCACGGAGCTGTACCGGGCGATGGAGTCGTCGGCGCGGGTGATGGCGCCGGGCGCGGTGGTCCTCCCCTTCATGTCCACCGGCGCCACCGACGGCGCCGTCCTGCGCGGCGCGGGGATCCCCACGTACGGCATCCTCCCCATGCCGCTCCCCGAGGTGGACGAGCTGCGGATGCACGGCGACAACGAGCGCGTGCCGGTGGCCGCTTTGGGGTGGGCCACTGAGTATCTCTACCGGGTCCTGAGCGCGGTCGCCAGATAACTGCCTGGGTCACACAGAGGCACAGAGGCACAGAGGCACAGAGAAGGAACTTGTCTCTGTGTCTCTGTGTCTTCGCGATTCGCAAAGGCGCGACGAGCCACCGGCAATGGATGCATCCACGGGTTGCTCCAGTCACGATTGTTGCTGGAGGTGGCAAGGTCGCGGAATATCAGGTGCGGCAAGCCACGCGGGCGATCCGCATGAGCATGGAGGAAGCATGACCGTCAACGAGTACGAGGCGCTTCCGTGGACCGTTCATGGGCGCGCGGTGCGGGAGACCCCGGGCGAGCCGCCCTATTACCTGGTCACGATCGAAGAGCTGGAGGGTTTTTCGGTGGTGGCTGCGACACGGCCGGAGGCCGAGGCGCTCCTCCCGATCGTGCTGCGGGAGTACCTCGTCGCGGCGGTCGAGTCGGGGCACGCTCCGCCGGTCCCTGCCGCACGAACGTAAAAACAATCGTCACACAGAGACACAGAGGCACAGAGATAAGTTGTTCTCTGTGCCTCTGTGTCTCTGTGTGAGAAAACGGGCCGGTCCCACGCGCGGGACCGGCCCTTCGTGCTGATACCGGGGGGGCATGGGCGGTGCGATTGTGAGGAGGCACAGGCCGTCGTTCCCCGAACCCCCAAGGTGCGGAATGGACAGCAACGCCCCGCGGCAGCTCCCCGCGAACCCGCCGAACGAGCCCGAGCAGACCTTCGCGCGCCGCATCAGCTGCGCGCCGCCGCGCGAGGCGCCGGCGCCCGCCGCCCCGCTGCGGCCGGGCGCCCACGGGACGGGCCAGCGCCTCGCCGGCGGCAACGGCCGCTGAGCATTCCCGGGGCGGCCTCCGCCCATCGTCTTCCCGGCCAGAGGAGGCCCCTTGCTGCTGGACCATTCGCACCCGGAGTGCACCGGAGGCTGGACGCTGCACCGGGAGAGCGGCGGGCGCGCGGAGGTGTCGTGCGGAACGTGCGGCGCAGCGTACCCGCGCAGCGCCTGGGCCGAGGACGCGGGCGAGCGCGAGCACGAGCTCACTCGACTCCTCGTCTTCCTGGAGATGTGCGGGCGCGCGATTCTCGCCGGCCGCAGGGCCAACGCGGCCCCGCGCTGGTCGCGGCGGCTCAACGAGCATTGATCCGCGAGCCGGCGGTCCTGTCGCCTGGCGAGTGAACTCGCGGCAACGACGGCACGAAGTCCGCCTGCGCGGACTGGCCGTTCAGGTTCAGCCGGAAGCCCATAGTCCCCGCAGGGGGACTTCGTGCATTTGTTGCAGCGACTTCAGTCGCCCGCAACGCCTTACCCCGTAATCCATGCAGACCATCGAAGAAGCCAGTGATCCGGAGCTGGGGATCCTGCACGAGGCATACTGTTTTCCCGCCTTCCAGAGCCGCAAGGTGACGCACGGGGAGCTGTGGGAGCTGCTCGGCGCGCTGGTGGACGAGGCGGGCAACCTGGCGCGCGACGAGATCGGGCGCTCGGCGGAGGGGCGGCCGCTGTACGCCGTGCGCTTCGGGAGCGGCCCCACGCGCGTCATGCTCTGGTCGCAGATGCACGGGGACGAGCCCAGCCACACGCTGGGGCTGGCGGACCTGTTCGCGTACGTGGCGCGCGAGCCGGACGACGAGCGGGTGCGGCTGCTGTCCGAGGCGCTCACCGTGGTGGCCGTGCCCATGCTTAACCCCGACGGGGCCGAGCGCTTCCTGCGCACCAACGCACAGGGGGTGGACGTCAACCGCGACGCCCGCGCCTGGACCAGCCCGGAGCTGCGCGCCCTGCGCGGCCTGCACGGCGAGTTCAGCCCCGAGTTCGTTTTCAACCTGCACGACCAGGACGTGCGCAAGCGGGTGGGGAAGAGCGAGCGGCTGACCGCCTTCGCCCTCCTGGCCACGCCCGGCGGCCCCGAGATGGAGGACGACGAGCAGCGCGTGCGCGGCAAGCGGCTGTGCGCGGCCATCGTCCGCGCGGTGCAGCCGCTGGTGGGCGACCGGGTGGCGCGCTTTCCGGACGAGTACCACCCCGCCGGCTCGGGGGAGTTCACGCAGCGCGCGGGCTCCGTTTCGGTGCTGCTGGAGTGCGGCTTCTGGCCGGACGACCCGGAGAAGCAGTTCCTGCGCAAGCTCAGCTTCGCGGCGCTGCTGGGCGGGCTGCAGGCGCTGGCCGACGGGAGCCACGCCGACACCCCGCTGGACGCCTACGAGTCGCTGGAGGAGAACCACACGCAGGTGTTCGACACCCTGATCCGCGGCGGCACCGTGGTGATCCCGGGCCAGGAGCCCTTCCGCGCGGACGTGGCCGCCGACTTCGCCACGCCGCTGGAGCTGCGCGACGGGACCACGTCGTCCATCGGCGACCTGGCCGGCTACACGGCGCGCGTGGTGGTGGACGCCGAGGGACTGTTCGTGCACCCGGAGCGCGAGGCGATGGACGAAATGGGCGGGTTGCGCGGGGGGCTCCCGGCGTCGTTCACGGTGCGCCGCGGGGTGGAGCCGGAGAGCGAAGCCGTGTCGATCGTCCGTCGCGGGGTGTTGCGGGGGGATGAAGATGACGGGTGACGCGCGCCGGGCCGACGATCTCCGCCTGCGCGCGGTGGGCGCGCTGCGGGGGCGCAGCCTGTGGGCCCCCGTCGCGGCCGTGGTCGCCGAGGTGGAGGAGGGCGCCCTCGCCGGCACCACGACGGCGCAGGTGGACGGTTTCGCGGAGCGCCTCGCCGCCACCCTGCCGGGCCTGGCGGACGAGGTGCGCGCGGGGATGTCGTGGCCCGAGGTGGTGGCGCGGGTGGCGGCGGAGCTGCAGGGGCGGGTGGCCGCGCCGCCTCCGCTCACCCGCGTGACCCCGGCGGCGGGCGACGACCCGGCGGTGGTGGCGGTGGCGTACGAGGAGGAGGCGCTGGGGCTGGAGGCGCTGCGCGAGGCCGCGGTCGTGGTGCGCGAGTGCATCCGCGGCGAGGAGGTGCGGCTGGAGGCGGTGCTGGCGGAGCTGCGCGCGGTGTACCTGGCCTCGCATCCCGGCCCCACGGCGTCGGTGCTGGTGGACGCGGCGCGCCGGCGCGGCATCCCCGTGCGGCGCTCGGAAGACCGGGTGATCCAGCTCGGGCTGGGGCGCAACCTGCGGCGCATCGACGCGGCGATGACCGACTTCACCAGCGTGCTCGCGGCCGACATCACCTCCGACAAGCACCGCACCAAGCAGATCCTGGAAAGGATCGGCCTGGCCGTGCCGGAGGGCGAGGTGGTCACCACGCTGGACGACGCGCTGGAGCTGGTGGCGGAGCTCGGCGTCCCCGTGCTGCTGAAGCCGCTGGACGCGAACGACGGGCGCGGCATCTCCGGCCGGCTGGACACGCCGGACGCGGTGCGCGCGGCGTGGGTGCTGGCCGTGGCCGAGCATCCCAAGGTGATCGTGGAGCGCTTCGTCACGGGGCGCGACCACCGCATCGTGGTGGTGGCCGGGCGCGTGGTGGCGGTGGCGGAGCGCGTCCCCGCGCACGTGGTGGGCGACGGGCGGCGGAGCATCCGCGAGCTGGCGGCCGAGGAAAACCTCGACCCCAAGCGCGATCCGCACGACCCCGCTTCGCCGCTCGTTCCGCTGCCGCTGGACGAGCTGACGGAGCGCTTCCTGGCGCGCACGGGACGCACGCTGGACAGCGTCCCCGCGGCGGGAGAGGCGGTGCAGCTCCGCGGCACGGCCAACATCTCCACGGGCGGCACCTCCATCGACCGCACGGACCAGCTTCATCCCCGCAACGCCTCGCTGTGCGAGTTCGCGGCGGCGGCGGTGGGGCTGGACATCGCGGGGATCGACGTGCTGACGGACGACGTGGGGGTGCCCTTCGACGAGAACTGCGCGGCCATCGTGGAGATCAACGCCTCCCCCGGGATCCGCATGCACACGGACCCCGACGCGGGCACCCCGCGCGACGTGCCGGGCGCCATCCTGGACATGCTGTACCCCCCCGGGAGCGAGTCGCGCATCCCGGTGATCGCGCTCACGGGGACCAACGGGAAGACGACCACCACGCGCCTGGTGTCGCACATCTTCCGCTGCACGGGGCGCAGAGTGGGCTTCACCACCACGGACGGGGTGTACTTCGAGGACACGCTGCTGATGCACGGGGACCTCACGGGCCCCTTCGCCGCCAACGTGGTGCTCTCCGACCCGCGGGTGGACGTGGCGGTGCTGGAAACGGCGCGCGGCGGCATCCTCAAGTCGGGGCTGGGCTTCGACATGTGCGACGTGGGCGTGGTGCTGAACGTGAGCGCCGACCACATGGGCCAGCGCGGCATCCACACCCTGGAGCAGCTCGCCGAGGTGAAGGCCGTGATCCCCGCGGCCGTGTGCGAGGGGGGCCACGCCGTGCTCAACGCGGACGACCCGCTGGTCTTCGCCATGCGCTCGCGCACCGCGGGCGACGTGGTCCTCATCTCGGCCAGGGGCGACGAGAACCCGCGGGTGGGCGAGCACCTGGCGGCGGGGGGCGCGGCGGTGGTGGTGGAGCCGTACGAGGGGCGCGAGTCGTTCGTGCTGCGGCTGGGCTCGGAGCGGCTCCCCGTGGTGCCGGTGGACGATGTGCCGCTGACGATGGGCGGCGCGGCGCGCTTCCAGTTCGAGAACGTGATGGCGGCGGTGGCGGTGGCGCACGCCCAGGCCGTGCCCCCGGTCAAGATCGCCGAGGGGCTGCGCACCTTCGTCCCCTCGCGCGAGGTGACGCCGGGGCGGCTGAACGTGCTGCCCGTGGGGCGCGGCCGGGTGGTGGTGGACTACGCGCACAACCCGGCCGGCGTGCGCGGCCTCATCGACTTCGTGGTGCGCATGGACGCCCGCCGGCGCATCGGCGTGCTCAGCATCGCGGGCGACCGCCGCGACGACGACATGCGCGAGATCGGCTCCATCTTCGCCGCCCTGGACCACGTGGTCCTCAAGGAAAACGAGGCCTACCGCCGCGGCCGTCCCACCGGCGAGGCGCCGCGCATCCTGGCCGAGGGGCTGGAGTCCGGCGGCCTGCCCCCGGACCGCCACGAGACGGTGCTGGACGAGGCGGAGGCCATCGCCCACGCCGTGCGCATGATGGAAGAGGGCGACGTGGTGGTGATCCTGGCCGCCGAGCCCGAGAAGGTGCTGGCGCAGCTGGAGGCGCTGTAAAATGCGAGGCTCACGAGGAGACACAGAGGCGCGGAGATGGGGCTGACCCGATCGCTCGACGCGGAGAAGATCCGCGAGGACTTCCCCGTGCTGAAGCGGCAGGTGCACGGCAAGCCGCTGGTGTACCTGGACAACGCCGCCAGCAGCCAGAAGCCGCGGATCATGATCGACCGCATCGCGGAGATCTACGGCCACGAGTACGCGCGGGCGGAGGAGGGGCACGCCCTCAGCCGGGAGGCCACGAAGACCTTCGAGGGGACCCGCAAGCGCGTGGCGAAGCTGATCAACGCCGGCGAAGCGGGAGAGGTGGTCTTCTGCCGCGGCGCCACGGAGGCGCTCAACCTGGTGGCGATCGCGTTCGGCCGGGACGGCCTGGAAGAGGGCGACGAGATCCTGCTGACCGAGATCGAGCACCATTCCAACATCGTCCCCTGGATCCAGGCCGCGCGCGAGACCGGGGCCCGCGTGCGCGCCGTGCCCATCGACGATCGCGGCGACGTGGACCTGGAGCGGCTGGAGAAGATGCTCACCGGGCGCGTGAAGGTGCTGGGGGTGAGCCACGTGTCCAACGTGACGGGCGGCGTGCAGCCGGTGAAGCAGATCACCGAGATGGCACAGGCACACGGCATCCAGGTGCTGGTGGACGGCGCGCAGGCCGTGCCGCACATCCCCGTGGACGTGCGCGACATCGGGTGCGACTTCTACGCGGGGTCGGGGCACAAGATGGGCGGCCCCTCCAGCGTGGGCTTCCTGTGGGGGAAGATGAGCGGCTGAAGGAGATGCCGGCGGCCGACGGCGGATCGCTGATGGCCGAGACGGTGAGCTTCAAAGACTTCACGTCCAAGCCCCCGCCCCACAGATTCGAGGCCGGCGAGCCCGCCTTCAGCGAGGTCGCGGCGTGGGACCCGGCGATCCAGTACTGGCAGAAGGTCGGCCTCAAGAAGATCGCCGCCTACGAGCGCGACCTGGCCGCCTACGCCGCCGTGCGGCTGGCCGAGATCGAGGGCGTGCGGGTGCTGGGCGACCCCGCCGACCGCATCTCCATCGTGTCGTTCGTGGTGGACGGCCACGAGCCCGGGAAGCTGGAGAAGAAGCTGGACCGGCAGGGGATCGCCGTGCGCTCCGGCAAGCTCGCCGCCGAGCCGCTCCTCCGCGCCCTGGGCGTGGAGGAAGCCGTGCGCGCCTCCTTCGTCTTCTACAACACCTTCGAAGAAGCGGACGCCCTTGCGGAGGCGCTGCGCAAGATCGTTTGATCACACGGGGGGTCGCGGGGGAGAGATGAAAAGCGAGGAAGGATGCGGGTTTCCGGGGCATTGAGACCCACGCGGACAGGTGGTTGATGCCCGGAACGCATCTTTCCCCCGCGCCCCTGGAACAGCAGCGCGCCAGACATCGACCGCCACCCCCCGGAGATCCACCATGACCGCACCCTCCCGCGCCATTCTCCCCCACACCGACGCGCACCCCGCCATCCCCGGCTACTCGTCCATGCGCCTGGTGGCCGACTGGGCGAGCGCCGTGCGCGGCGAGCCGCTCTATTTCGGCTTCGACGGAGCCCACGCCACCCTCGGCCCCGAGTCCGGCGCCGGCACGCTCCCGCTGTACACGCGCCCCTTCATCCCCAGGCCGCGGGTGACGCGGGTGCAGTTCACCGTCACCCACCGGGGCGTCTCCAGCACCCTTGTCCTGGACGGAGGGGAGACCAGCGCGCTCTTCTGGAGCGAGAGCTCGGTGGAGAAGTTTCTCTTCCCGTACCTCGCGTCAGCCGCGGCGGGCACGGCGCCGTCCTTGTTGCGCCAGCTCGCGCACGCGTGGTACGGGTACGCGGCGGACGAGGTGCAGGTGTGCGCCGTGGCGTACGAGTGCGGCCCCGCCCGCCCGGCCCGGCGGAAGCGGCTGACGCTGGAGGGGATGGTGGCGCTGGTGTGCCTGGTGGACGGGAAGCTGGAAAAGGTGCCGCTGCAGGAGTTCCGCAAGCGCTTCCCGCGGCGCGGCAGGGGGCCGCGGGTGGAGCAGGAGGCGGGGCTCCTCCGCCGCGAGAGCGGGTGGCCCCTGAACGGACAGGTGGGAAACATCGTGGCGCGCGACGCGGCCGAGTTCGTGAGCGGGCTGCGCGGCCACGAGGTGGTGTTCCAGGTGAGCGGGGGAGAGCTCGACCCGTGGGTGGCGGACGGCGGCCGCGAGGGCGGGATGGGCCGGGGGAACGGCTTCGAGTGCGGGATGGACTTCGTGCGCGCCGACCGCCCCGCGCCCTCCGGCGTGGTGATGTACGTGAGGGACTCGCACGGGACGGAGCACGCCAGGCCGCTGGACGAGAGCGGCCACGCCGTGATGCCGGACTCGGTCTTCTGGAGCGACGGCGCGGTGGAGAAGCTGCTGGTGCCGTACTACGCCTCGGTGAAGGGGCTGGCCGCGCCCCTCTTCACCGCACTCCTGCTGGGCAAGTGGAACGGGCTGGTGCGCGGGGAGCCGCCGCTGGAGACACTGTTCGGCGCGCTGGCGAAGCTCCAGGACTTCCTGGGCGCCCCGGCGGCCTCGCTCTTCCCCGACGGAGCGCTCACCGAGGACGACCCGTACGCCGTGACGCACCTGCCGCGCTCCGAGTACATCCCGGAGCCCGAGGCGGGCACCACGGCGCCCGAGGCGCGCACGCACTTCCTGAGGCTCGGCGCCGCGAGCGAGCCGCTGGGGAGCGTCAGCGCCTGACGGCGGAGGCCGGCGAGAACAGGTCGCGGAAGAGGATGTCGCGCGCCACGTAGGGGCGCAGGGCGGGGCGCGCGGCCAGGTACTCGTCCAGCAGCCGGCGGGCTCCGTCCCGGTCCCCCAGCAGGAGGGTGACGTAGGCGGCGTCGAAGAGATAGGGGACGCGGAGCTCGGGATCTGCCGAGGCCGCGGCGCGCGCCCGGGCCAGCACGGCCCGGGCGCTGTCGCTTGCCCCCGCGCGCGCCAGCACCGCCGCCGCCGCCACCCGCCGGAAGACGGGCGAGTACGCGCGCCCCTCCTCGCGGGCGCGGGAGGGCGGGTCCAGCCGGTCCAGCTCGGCCACCAGCGCCCAGGCCCGCGCGGGGTCGGGGCGAAGCGAGGGGTCCTCGCGCAGCAGGGTGAGGCGGCACTCCACGAAGCGCCAGTCGCCGGGGAACTGGGCGTGCCCCTGCCCGCAGCTCTGCCCGGCCGCCGCGTAGTCCCCCTGCGCCATCGCGCCGAAGTAGAGGCGCCGCAGGATGTCGTCCGCGTCTTCCAGCCACGCGTCCTGCTCCAGGGCCTGGCGCGCGGCCAGGTCGCTCTCGGCGAAACGCCCGCGCAGCCGCAGGAGCTGGCTGAGCGCCGCCCACCCCGAGGCCCGCGTGGAGTCCGCCTCCACCGCCGTCCGCAGGTCGCGCTCCGCCAGCTCCAGCCGCGCCGCCACGTCCGACGTGTCCGCGGCCTCCCCCGCCAGCTGCCAGAGCGCCCGCCCCCGCAGCTCCAGCG
>CADCTW010000150.1 GCA_902805735.1 uncultured Gemmatimonadota bacterium
GCTCGCACCGCACTAACCTCAACTTTCCGAACCGCCGGATGCGGACCCGCATGTCCGGTGGTGTGGGAGGGGTGCAGCCGGGATCACCGGCTGCCCCCTATCCCGATTCTCTGTGTGAGCCTAGTCTTCCCACTTGATGTACTCGAACCCCGTACGGCACCGGTTGCACCAGTACTGCGCCACGGAAAGCTGACCTCCGAAAGGGTTGATCAGCTTCGTGTCGCGCCCGTCGCAGAAGGGACAGGGCGCGGCCTCGGGGAGCGTGCTCCCGGGATCGTCGTCGCGCGGATCCGTCACGTCAGTCAAGGAGCATCGCGCGGTTCTTGTCGCCGCGGGCCCGGGCCGCCGTCTCTTCGTCGAGCATGCCGCTGGCGCGCCGGGTGGCGTCGTTCCAGCCGTTCCAGGCGAGCGTGGCGTCGCAGCTCCAATCGCCCCCGTCGCGCCGCGTGAGCCCCAGCGACTCGGCCAGGCCCACCTCAGCGAGCACCGGGGCGATGCGGCGCAGGAAGCTCGCGCGCAGCGCCGACGGGCCCTGGCTCACGATCCCCTCGCTCACCAGGAGCTGCGTGGATTCCGCCTCGTCGCGCCCGAACCAGCGGAGCGCCTCGGGGAGGTATCCGCCGAGCGCCGCCGCGAACTCGCCGCGCACCTCGTGCACCGGGGCGATGCGCCGCGTCCACCCGGCGGCGTACTGGAAGTGGAAGCGCTCCTCGTCCAGCATCTTCTGAACGCGGTTGTGCACCGGCGTGTAGCGGCTGTCCAGGAGCGCGCCGTACTGCACCGTCAGCGCCGTATCGAGGATGAGCCCCGCCGCCACCGTCTCGCTCCACGACCCCAGGTGGCGGTCCAGCGCGCACATGCTGCGGTACTCGGAGGCGGGGCGCTCGTGCTCCAGCGCCCCCTTGGGATCGTCGCCGAAATCCGCGAGGAGGGCAGACGTCAGCCGGCCGTGCCCCCACTCGTCCTGCGCCATGGACGACGCGGCGATCCCCGCCTCCAGCGTGGGCGCGCCCAGCATCTTGTCCGAATAGCGCAGCCCCAGCACGCGCTTGCTGTCCGCCAGCGTCAGGATCAGGTCGCGCAGGGCGGAGCGCACCTCGGCCCCCAGCTCGTCGGCCTTCTCGAAGCGGGCCACGTTCTCGGCGACGCTCATGCGCCCTCCTTCATGGCCACGTCGCTCCCGCCGTACGCTCCGGTGGCGCGGGCGTGCACGATGGAGTCCTCGGCCGCGGGCGACCCCGCCGTCACGAACTGGCTCTCCGCCGGGTCCAGGGGAAGGATGGCGCTGCGCGGCACGACGCACATCTCCGCCCAGTTCTGCTCGTCGTACGTCTTCCACGCGTAGACCCGCGCCAGGTCGCCATCCGTGGCATTGATGAAGCCGATGTGCCGCAGCGGCTCCTCGCGCGTCTTGCGCGCGAAAACTTCGTATACGGGCTCTTTCATGGGGAAGTGACGTACGGGGGTGCGGGGTTTCGCTTGGAAGTGCCTGGTGCCTAGTGCCTAGTGCCTAGTGCCTAGTGCCTAGTGCCTAGTGAGGAGTCCTGAGTGCTAAGTGCTGTCAGGACTCCAGGACTTGGGACTCAGCACTTCTGTTACTAGGCACTCGGCACTAGGCACTAGGCACTGCTTTACATCGATACTCCCATCGTCTTCAGCAGCTCGCGGCCCTGGGGCGAGATGCGGGCCTTGGTCCAGGCCGGGGTCCACACCTCGTTCACGCGCACGTCGGCCACGCCGGGCTCGCGCTGAAGGCGGTCCTGGATGTCGAAGTGGATGAAGGCCATGCACGGGCAGGCGGTCGCCGTGAAGGTGAGGTCCACCTCCACGGTCGTCCCCTCCCGGCGCACGTCGTAGATCAGGCCCAGGTCCACGAGGGAGATGGGGATCTCCGGGTCCATCACCTCGCGCAACGCGTCCCACAGGGGGCCGGTGCGCTGGTCCGCGGGCACGGGGTAGGACGGATGCGCGGGGGTGCGCGAGTGCGGGAGCGCGCTGTCGGGATCGCCGCCGTAGAGGCGAACCGACGCGCCGGCGCACTCACGCACCGCGGTGGCGGTCACGCCGCCTCCAGCAGGTTCCGGAACGCGCGTCCCTCCTGGATCGACTCCACGAACCGCTTGTTCGCGGGGCCGCGGCCCTTCCAGCGCTCGAACACCTGGCTCCACGAGATCTCGCCCTCGTCCATGAGCCAGCGCTTCTCGTCCTCGTCGTACTCGCAGGGGAAGGCGTAGTCCAGCACGAAGCGCTCGCGCCCCTCGTCCCAGTGCGCGGGCACCTTGATGCCGATGGACTCGCAGAGCGGCACGGTGGACTTCATCCACGTCTGCCGCAGCTCGTCGTTGGTCATTCCCTTGAGCTTGTAGTCGAGCTGGCCCGAATGGCGCTTCATGTCGTCCGGCAGGCCGAACCACTCCACCGCCATGGGGAACATCCAGTCCACCGCGCGCTGGATGGAGTCCTTCGCCTCGCCGCCGGCGGCCGAGAGGCGTTTCATCCACATCTCGCCGTGGCGCAGGTGGAAGGTCTCCTCCTGGTCCACCTTGACCAGCGCGCGCTTGAGCGGGCCGTACGAGGTGTTCTTGTAGACGTCGCCCAGCAGGGTGATCCCGGCGCGGTCGTAGAGGCCGTTGGCCACCACCAGCTCCGCCCAGTTCTCCAGCGGGTGGTCGAAGCCGTACGGGTGCTTGAACTCGTGCGGCTGGCGGCCGTACACAAGCTGCTCCTTGTCCATCCCCAGGTCTTCCAGGAGGCGGTACGCGATGTTGGCGTGCGCCAGCTCGTCCTGGATGATGGCCGTGGCGCTCACCATCGTGTTGGTGGACGGCGCGTCCTTGGCCGCCCCGAAGTACGCCGGCGCCGACACCAGCTCCGTGTCCGCCTGCACCAGCAGCTGCACGATCAGCGCGTTCCGGTACCCCTCCGTCATCTCGTCCGGATACTCGACGATGAAGCCGTTGTGGACCTTTTCCTTGAGCTCGTCCTCGGTATACTTGGCCATCCTAATCGTCTCCCTGCGCGGGTTGCGACGTGGACTTCGTTGGTAGTAGGTCGGGCAGCTGTCTCACCACGACGGGGGCGGCCGCTGCCTGCCTCGAAGCAGGCTCCAGGCTTTTGTTGCCGTTCGAACGATCGTTCGATTATGTGAAGCTAAGCCGCGCGCGGGTGGGCGTCAACCCAAGGTCCAGTGTGGCGGCTTGAACGGAGAGAAGATAGAGGAGTGGACGCCGCTCGGCCATATCGGTGCGCCGCGCGGTTTCCCCGCCGCCTGCTGATTCACCTCACCCGGCGTAGATCAGCAGGTTGACAACTAGGGTACCGGCATGACACTTCCAACTGCCGCCACGTGCCGAGCCTCCGCTCCTCGAATTCGTGTACCTTCATCTGTTCGAGCGCCCGCAGCCGCGTGTTCGCGGATGAGGAGATGGAGACGGTCGAGAACACGCTGCTGGAGATCCGGAAAAACGGCGATCTGACGTCTAACAGCGGCAGCGTGCGGAAGTTCACGGAAAGGCAGCTAAGCTGACCGGCCCAAGCGGGTGCACCACAGACGGCACTGACAAGCCCAGAGGTAAAGAATGGCCCGCAGGTCTGAGTCTGATACCGAGCACGTGAGTCATACTTTTCGCGAGTTCATGGAGATGTTCACACTCCTACTCGATGAGGCAAATCGCAGCTATGCTCACGTTACGTTGCTGAATGATCAGTTTGCCCGACGGGCTTTCGTCAGAGCCACGTTCGCGTACATCGAAGGTGTTACGTACGGGCTAAAGCAGGTAGCGCTGCTAGCATCTGAGGGAACATTCAAACCCGGTGAGTTGGCGCTTCTGAAAGAGGAGAGCTATGAGATCAGCGAAGCGGGGAAGCTAAAGATTCGTGCTGCTAGGCTTTCGACGTTAGCTAACATCCGGCTGGCGTTCTCTGCATTGAGCCGCTCCCAAGGTACCGACTACCGACTTCCGGTTCACGACCAGCCTTGGAGTACGTTGAAAGAAGCTCTTCAGGTACGGCACAGAATCACGCATCCCAAGTCGACCGTCAGCCTGTTGGTATCGGACGCGGAGGTGCAGAGCGTATATAGCGCTGGTGAGTGGTTTATGGATTGCGTGAAGAGTGCGTTCGCGGCGGCTGTGACCAAAGACGCTCCTGAGCCGACGGTGTGAGGCGCCAGAGTGATCCGGCTGAGGATGAATTTTCCGAATCGCGTCCTCGCCACCCAGCAATGATGTAAACCACGGGGCGGAAATCCGTCCTGCTTGAGCGCCTTTCGATGGCGGAGGCATATGTTCAGCGTCACGGTTTTTATTTCTCAGATCGGTGGAGCAAGTGGCCCTAGCTGAGAACTCTGGTTCATCGTGAACATAAAGCGGGTGGGACCGCACACCGCCGGGGTACCACCCCTGTGTCGATGGTCGTTCATGATCCCCCCGCGAGGGCCAGGCGTCTACCGTTTGCATTTGTTCCCCTCCGTTCACGTTCGAGACGGGTCGTGCTGTAGCAGTGCGCCGACATTCGCTCATCATCGCTACCAACTGAACGAGCCCTCGCGCAGAGGCTAGCCTTATGGAGATCACCGTCGAAGTACCAGAGCAGTACCTCATCGACAGTAGTCCCGCCGAACTGGGTAGACGCATCAAGCTCTACGCCGCCTTGCTGATGTTCCAGTCAGGCGAGATGTCTGCCGGAGCCGCCGCTGAGTTTGCCGAGGTCGACCGGCTGAGCTTCGCTGCCGAGTGCCAGCGGCACGGAATCCCCGTGGTCGACTACCCGGCGGAAGAGTTGCGCGCCGAGATCGGATCTCTGCGGCGACGCGCCTCCTGATGCTCGTTGTCGCGGACACGTCCGCACTGCTCGCGCTGGCCGCGTGCACGCGCCTGGAACTCCTCGACAGTCTTTTCGACGAGGTCCGCGTTCCGCCCGCCGTGCTCCGGGAGTGCACGGAAGCGGGCAAGCCGAGCGCGGACGTACTTGGCGCCTACCTCCGCGACCGCGTGGCCGAAGTAGACCTAGGCGAGTTCGTAATCGCGGCCGCGGGTCTCGGCCGTGGTGAGCTGGAAGCCATGGCCCTCTACAAACGTCTGCACGCGGATCGCCTCCTGCTCGACGATAGCCGGGCTCGCAAGGTGGCCCGCTTCAATGGGGTACAGGTAGTCGGGAGTGCCGGGGTTCTGCTCCTGGCTAAATCAGAGGGCTTGGTGCCCGCGGTGCTGCCGTTGCTGAAGCAAATCCAGGCTGCGGGTATCTACCTGTCGGAGCCTCTGGTGGCGGAGGTGCTGCAGATTGCGGGTGAAGCGTAGTTCGCTTCGGCGCTCCCGCCTACTGGCATGTAGCTGAGACCACTCGACCTGGTGGGGAGCATGGAGGCGAGCTACAGGGCAGTCATCCAGCAGCGTGAGGGCTGGTGGATCGGCTGGATCGAAGAGTTGCCCGGGGTCAACTCGCAGGGTGAAACCCGGGAGGAGCTGCTGGAGAACCTCCGCTCCGCGCTAGAGGAGGCGGTGGAGATGAACCGCGCCGACGCGCGGGCCGCTGTGCAGGGCGCGTTGTACAAGAGTGTTCGGGTAGATGTGAGGACGTGAAAAGCGGCGCTGGCTGGCTTGCCGGACCGGGGCTAGATCGCCGTTCAGGCGCGCCAGCACGCAAGACGGCTGAACCCCATGCACCCCATCTTCCTGCTGGCCGACAGCCAGCTCCTTTTCTGGACCGAGTGCGGCCGCCCCTTCCTGGAGCGGGTGCGCGAATGCCTCGGCGGCGGCCCACCCGTGGCGGCGTACGTGGGCGCCTCGAACAGCGACCGGCCCGAGTTCTTTTCGATCTTCCAGGCCGCCATGGAGCAGGTGGGGATCCGGGATTGCCGGATGATCCGCTCGGAGTACGGCCCGCACGATCGTGCCTCACTGCTGGCTGCGGACGTCGTGCTGCTGGCGGGGGGCGACGTCGCGCGCGGCTGGGGCGTCATGGAGCGGACGGGGATGGGCGCGGACCTCGTGGCCCGCTACCGGAGCGGCGCCGTGCTCATGGGCATATCGGCCGGCGCCGTGCTGCTGGGGCAGAAGGGGTGGGCCGAAGAGGAGGGCGAGCCGCGGCCGTTCGACACGCTGGGGCTGGTTCCCCTGGTGGTGGATGCCCACGACGAAGCGCGCGGGTGGGACCGGCTCCGCTGGGTCGTCCAGGCGCCGCCAGGAGGGCTGGAGGGTGTGGGGATCCCGACCGGCGGCGGCCTGGTGTACGGACCCGGCGGCGGCCTGCACTCCGTACGGCGGCCCGCCACGCGCTTTTCGGCGAAAGGCGCGCAGGTGCAGACGACCCTGCTCGCTCCCTCCGACGACTGAGCCGCGCGTGGCGAACGGCATGGCTCGCACAGAGGCGCAAAGGCACAGAGACGAATTCATCTCTGTGCCTCTCTGCCTGCTGCGCTGCCGTAATCGTGGCACCTGCGGGTGCTTCAGACCACCACCTCGTTGGAGCAGACGGAGGTCCCGGCGTGGCATACCTTGTAGGTAGATGTCTCCCCCACGGTGGCGTCCGTATACACGCCCACGTTGGGCACGGTCGCGACCACCCGCCCATTGCGGTACACATCCACCTCGCTCGAGGTGGCTCCGGTCCAGGCCAGCTCGTTGGACGCGGCACCCAGCGCCCGGGTGGACCGCACCGCCAGCGTGATGGGGACGCGAACTGAAACCGTGTGGGAAACTGTGTGCTCCGCGCCCTCGTCGTCGCGAATGGCGAGCGAAACGGTGTATGTGCCCGAAGCGGCGAAGGTGTGGGCGGGATTCCGAACGGCCGAGGAGGCTCCGTCGCCCAAGGCCCACGACCAGGAGACCACCTGCCCGTCCGTGTCCGTGCTCTGGTCGCTGAACTGGCACCGCAGGTCGGAGCAAGCCTGTCCGAACTGTGCGGCCGGAGAGGCGTTCGCCGGCCCCATGTCGAAGCGGCTGTACAGCAGGTGTGGTGCGGCGGACCGGGCGTTCAGAACCACGTTCTTGGAGGCCGCGTCGTACAGGCGCTTGCGGACTCCGGCGGGTGTGGCGTTCGCGTTCGCTTCCAGGAACAGCGCGACCACCCCGGCGACATGCGGAGCGGCCATCGAGGTGCCGCTGATGGTGTTGGTGGAGTTGTCGCCGTCCCACCAAGCGGAGGTGATGTCCTCGCCCGGAGCGAACCAGTCCACGCAGGCGCCCCAATTGGAGAAGTACGCCCGGTAGTCGTACCGGTCGGTCGCCCCGACCGTGATCGCCTCCGCCACGCGCGCGGGCGAGTAGCCGCAGGCATCGGCATTCGAGTTGCCCGCGGCGACCACGTAGGTGACGCCGCCCGTAATGGACCGCTGGACCGCGGCATCGAGCGACGACGACACGACCCCGCCGAGGCTCATGTTGGCTACCGCCGGCTTGACGTGGTTCGCGGCCACCCAGTCGACGCCGGCGATCACGCCGCTCACGGTACCGCTGCCCTGGCAGTCGAGGACCCGCACCGACCACAGGGCCGCGTCCTTGGCCACCCCGTAGCTGGCCCCGCCCACCGTACCGGCCACGTGGGTGCCGTGCCCGTCGCAGTCACCGCCCTCGCGCCCGTCGCCGATCGCATCGAAGCCAAAGAACGCTCGCCCGGGGAACGCATTCGCGAACTCCGCGTGAGGATACCGGATCCCGGTATCCAGTACGTACACGTTCACCCCCGCGCCGGAGCGGACGAAGGTATAGGACGAGTCGAGGGGCAACGTCCGCTGGTCGGAACGGTCGAGGCCCCAGGTTGCGCCGCCCTGCAGCCCCAGCTTCCGGACCACCTGGTCGGGCTCCAGGCGCACCACGGCCGGGTCGCGTCGCACCGCGTCTGCCGCGGCGGCGGGCAAGGTCGCCGCGAAGCCCCGGAGCGCCGCCCGGTAGAGGTAGTGGACCCTGCCCCCGCGCTCCGTAGCCAGCCGCCGGGCCACCTCCGCGGGGTCGCCCGCGTTGTCCGCCAGGACGACGATGTACCGGTCGCGGATCTGGGGCGTCGCCAGGGACCGGGGCTCGGCCACGCCCCTCACCGGTTCCATGGGTTGCATGGCGTCCTGGCATGCGGTTAGCCCGGCGAGTACGAGAAGGAACGAGAGCCGCCGGTGTCTCACGTGGTACCTCCTTTACGAAAGGAAGGGTAGTCCCGAGCCGCTGCCGCCGCGCACTGGCTCCGATCCCGAGGCGCGACAGCAGGACGGGGGAACTCAGCGCCGCACGTCGAACTGGATCATGTCCTCGTCGTGCGTGCGCCGGGTGGTCCCGGGAAGGAGGCCCTCGATGGTGGTTACCAGGACGTTCTTCCCTTCGAGGAGCGGCGACGAGCCGACCCGCAGGAAGGCCGTAAGGTCCGCGCCGTCGGGAGGTCCCCCGTGGAAGAGGCCGGTCACGTCCAGGCCGTTGAGAGTCGCCTTGAAGGTCTCCGGGTAGATGGTTTCGCCCCGGGCGGCCAGCTTGAGCGCGATCGGGGTGGGATCGCCGAGCACCGAGCCCGACGCGGCCAAATTCATGAAGCCGAGGAATCCCTCTGCCGCGGGTTCGAGCGGGTTGGTGAGATTGCCGAAGGTCTGGACGCCCGTGTAGCGCGTAGGGCCAAACGTCCACCGGCGCTGTGCGTCGGTCGTGTCGGCCGGCTCCGCGTGGGCCGATTCCCACTCCGGCGAGTCCTCTTCCGGGGGAAAGGGCTTGTCCGCGAAACCCTGCACGTACGTGCGGACGGAGCCGGGAGGGTACGCGCTTACGACCAGGAAGCCGGAGCGGGACAGTCCAGGGGGGATCTGGTGGGCGGACGGCGACCAGCGGTTGGTCGTCAGCGGCTCTTCGGGGAGCTCGGCCTCGAACAGCACCACCCCGGGGGATGCGGCGGTGTAATTGCCCGCGGGCGCGAGCAGGCGGTACCACCCGGCTGGTGCGACCGCCGCGGTGGGGGGCGCGTTCAGGCGCATGGAAATGTTGAAGATGTCCTGCGCGGCTTCCGCGCCGTTCGCCACCGCATAGGAGTAGCGCCAGACGCGCAGGCTGTCATCGTAGGCCGGAGTGACCGACAGCGCTGGCGAAACCCGGTCCGACGGCACCCAGCCCGGGTACGGGAGCGGATCCACCGTGCCAACTTGCGCGCGGGTGGTGGTGGCACAGGCGAGGAGCAGGGGCACGAGTGCCCAGCGGCATGTGTGCTTGATGCGCATGATCAGTACTGGACCCCGTAGCAGTGGACGTGATTGCCGTTGTGAACGTCGCACTTCTTGAAGCCACCCACCTTCCCGGACTGGATGAGTCGGCGGAACTCGGCCTGGTTGTCTGCGGGCCCGTTGATGTCCATGTCCGTACCCACGCGGTGTGTCCTGTGCGGGTGCGTCCAGTCGAAGTTCACGTCATTGATCCCGCCCCATGGCAGGCTTGCGGCGCTCAGGCGCAGCCTGCGCCCGAACGACTCGTGATAGTACCTCCCCATTGCCAGTACTACTGGGCGCAGCCACGGGCGCACGTAGTAGATCGACGTGTGGTCGGAGTCGATCCGGTCGAAGGTGTAAGAGTTGTCCGGCGGCTGGGGCACGAGCCCCTGGAGTTCGACGGCTGACCGGAAGACGGTGGTGGCCTTGTTCCCCTCGCAGGGAGAACCCGCCTCCGTGTTGGTGAAAAACAGGAGGATGCGCTCCTCGCCGGACGCGATGCTCGATGTGTACCGCGTGGGGAAGCGCCCGTCCTGGTGGCTCAGGCCTGTTCTCGGCTCCCACGACCCGTATGGCTTCGGGTCCGGGTGCCTGGCGCCGTGTCCGCCGCTGTCCTGTTCGGAGTCGCGCTGCACCAGGCTGTCGACGAACACGCTCTTCTGCACCAGCCGCTGGACCGTGCCGTCGGGATGCGTGATGTTGCAGTAGAACGTGAGGTAGGTGTCGTGCTGGGGCGTCAGTCCCGGGATCTGCCTCCTGCTGAAGGCTCCCGGGTAGCCGCCATTCGGGTGCACGGTGAACACCCGCGGCTGTGTCCCCGCCTCGGAGAACGCCGTGAGAGTGTCGCCGCCGTGCACAGGAACGCCTGCCACCAGGAACGTCGCCCCGGCCGAATCGCGCCCCTCCATCAGGGCGACCATCCCATCGTTCACACCGGAGGCCTCCAAGGTACGGCGAATGTCAGGGGGAAGCGTGCGCGGCGCGGGCCCGGCCACCCGGTCCGCGGTACAGGCGGCCGATGTCAAGACGAGCAGGGTGAGAGTGCCGTTGACTACCGGTCGTACCATGCTGCCTCCTGGATCCAGGGGATACGCTGCATCGCCGGGCGCATTTTTTTTGACGCATCAGGCATGCCGTACACTCAGGGGAATCGCTCCCTGTTGCCGGGATCCGTAGCGGCGTGCAACGCGTTGAAACCACGTAACTTCGAAAAGCGAGCGTGGGATTCCGTCAGCCTGGCGGCTGGCAAGAGCCCCCAGTCCACGCGCAAAGATATTCCAATAAGGAACTGTTTGCGCATCGGCTCGGCCTGGAAGAAGAACAGCTTGGCTCACACAGAGGCACAGAGACACAGAGGAGGAAGTCTCTCTGTGACTCTATGCCTCTGTGTGAGATTCGCTTCTGCCGTTCCGCCCCCTCGTGCAGCTCCGTTACGCTAGCGGCAGGGGCCGGAGCTGCGGCCGTGCGGGGCTTCGTAGGGCTGGAAGTTGGATGCGTCGATCGCAACGTAGATCACGGCGGGCGCGCGTCCGTCGCCACGGGCCGCGTAGACGGGGACGCCGTCCTTGGTCCCGATCCGCTCGATCTGATCCGGGGCGAGCGGGCGGGGCCGTCCGTACTTGATGTAACGGTAGCCGTCCAGCACGACCGGCGTGTTCTGGCGGTACCACTCCGCGTCCGCCGCATACGCCGGGGGGGCGACGGGGGCGGTGCGCTGGACCTCGTCCGTACGTACCACGCGCCCCTCGGCGACGGGACGGGCCAGGGTCTCGTCACCGAACGAGGAAATGAGCCAGCGGCCCTCTTCCCGGCGCCACTGGACGAAGATCCGGGAGTGGTCCGGCTCGTCCGGCGGAACGAAGCGGTTGCGGCCGACCCGTCGCCACCGCCGGTCCGGCAACCCGACGCTGAGCTGCATCCCAAGGCGTCCCTCAAAGGGGCCGGCGCCGCCGGACATCGGCTCGAACGACTCGCAGAGCGGCCCCCGTTCACCAATCGCCCGCCGCGCATCCGCGGCGGAAAAGCGCCAGGTACCCACCGCGACGACCGCATCCCCCCTCCGGGATCGCACGGTCTGCCTCCAGCTCCAGCTTCCGCGCCGCGGGAAGAACGCCGCGACGCTGTCGCGCTGGCCGCTGTCCACGGCGCGCTGCAGGTCACTCATGCGGGAATCCAACCCCACACGCGGCTGCGCGGCCAGCGGCAGCGCCATGCAAGCCAAAACGAGGACCGCCGCCGCGGCTGCACGAAAGAAGGTCATGGTGCCGGTGCCGGGCTGCGGGACGAGGGACGTGAGGAGCAGCCAAGGTGCAGGGTGGCGTCGCCGCAATCTACTCGGGACGCTTGCCCCTGCGAAAAGCGGCGCGAGAAGTGCCTCCCGGGAACACGGAGGCGCAGAGGCAACGGAGTGACTTCTCCTCTGTGCCTCTGTGCCTCTGTGTGAGCCGCTTTTACCAGCCTCCCCCCTGAAAGAGCCGAAAGCCGAGCGCAGGTACCGTCACCGCACCCCGCCCGGCCGGAAGAACGCGAACTGATACGCGCCGTTGCCTCGCCCCTCCAGATCGGTCACCGGGCCGGCGGGATTGAGGGCGATCGTGGGTCCGTTCGCGTTGCGGCCTCGCGTGTAATACAGACCGCCGAACCCGCGCAACGGTCCCGACGCGAAGCGAAGGCGCTTGCTTCCCGCGTCGTACGAGTACGTGCCCCATTCGTTGTCCCGCACGCGGTAGCGTCCGCCGGCGGTGAGAGTGACGCGGTACTGGTACGCAAATCCTCCGGGTCCATTCCACTGATACACGGCATACTCGCCCATGGGTGGATTGGCCGGGAGGGCTGCCGCCGCAGGCGTCTGACGCTCAGGCTGCGCGGCCTGCTGACTTACAACGCGGCAGTGCTGGAGCCGGATCGTGTAGGTGCTCACATGCTCCGCCTGGGATCCGACCACCGTGACCGTGCTTCCCCTGGCAACCCGATCGAGCTGGGCCAGATCCGCATCGTCGAAGTGGCACTGGACGGACACCCGCGGCATGTCTCCGTAGAAGTGGATGCCGCTGCGGTTCGCGAAGGTAGCGCGTTCGATCACATCCGCCGTACCGCGCACCTGCACGGTCTGGCCGACATACTTGCGGTTCGCGGTGCCTCCGTCCCGGTTGAACTCCGCGTAGACCTGCTGTGGAGTGGTCGAGATCTGCGCGGCTCCCAGGGTGGGCAGGAAGAGCGACACGCCGAGTGCCAGCACGGTTGCACAGAAGGATGGATTCATCGGGTGGCTTCCAGGGGTCGGGGTGCAGCTTCACGCGCCGGACGGCTGGCTCGCCGCTTCCCGCGCTGCTGGTTGCGAATGATACCGCGGAAGCGTGATCCAGGCGTGATCTGCCCCTTCGGGCCTGCTGGTGCGCCGGTACACGGCCGGGATGCAGGAATCACGACCGAGCCTCCGGCGCGGAGCCGCGGGCGCGGATGAGCGTTCCTGTCCCTGCCGCGGGTCGCCAGCGGATCAAGTCCGGCGGAGGGCATTTCCTTCGGGGCGCCGAGGGATTGGTTTCCACCGAGGCACAGAGAATGACCTTCTGCACATGCCTCCGCATGGTACGATGTTCCAGGATGTCATCGGCGCCCGGGACCAAGGCGCGATCCGCAGCATCGCCCCGCCGCGCGGGGAGCGGCCGGGGGCGACGGGATCCAGGCCGGGGTGCCGTCCTCGAACTGGCTGTCGGTGAGCGGGCGAACCGCCGAGCCGTCGGCGCGCATGACGTACAGGTCGCCGTACGGCTGAGGGTTGAACGGATGGAGCGGCGCTTCGTCCTTGAAGCCGCCGCGCGCGCTGGCGAACACGATCCAGCGCCCGTCGGGGGACCAGGCGGGGTGCGAGTCGTTGCCGGGGGCGCGGGTCAGGCGCCGGAGCCCGGTGCCGTCCGGCCGGATGGTGAACAGGTCGAAATCGCCGTCCCCGTCCCGCCGGGAGGTGAAGGCGATGAGATCCCCCCGCGGCGACCAGGCGGGCGAGTTGTCGCTGGCCGAGCCGTCGGTGACGGGGCGGACCACGCGCGTTTCGGTATCGACGATGGCGAGCGAGCTCCGCGCCCCGTCTGAGACGCGGAACACGATCCGGCGGCCGTCGGGCGACCAGCTGGGGAAACCGGCGTTCCCGGTGGTGTCGGTCAGCAGCGTGAGGCCGGATCCGTCGGCGCGCACCAGGGCCAGCGCGGCCGCCGCCGGGCCGAGCGCGTTCGGAAAGAAGCGGCCCAGCGAGAAGGCGATCCGGTCTCCCCGCGGCGACCAGGCGGGCGCCAGCGCGCTGTGCACCGGGTGGGCGAACAGGACGCCGGCGCCCGTGCCGTCCGCGCGCATCTTCAGCACGCGGTTGTGGACGATCCCGGCCGTGCCGTCGTTCAGCACCAGCGCGTCGCCCGCGGGCGAGTACGAGGCGAACACTCCCGAGCGCACCAGCGGGAATTGCGCGTCGCGGCCGGGCCAGGAGCGGTGCGGGGGCCATCCACGCCCCACCTCGCGGTGGAAGATCATGCGGCGCCCGTCCGGCGCCCAGCTCGGCGCGCGGAAGTCGCCCCTGGCACCGGCCGGGCCGTCCACCACCTCCACGCCGCCGCCGCTCACGTACCGCACGCGCCCGTCCGCCCCCACCCGGGGCGACCACTTTTCGCCCTCCCCCGCCGTCAGGGTGCGGCGCTCGCCGGTGGCGACGTCCGCCACGGCGATCTGCGTGGTGCCTCGCAGCCGCCGCGCGGAGGTGATCCGCTGGACCTGCTCCAGCTCCGCTTCATAGAAAACGATCCGCTTTCCGTCGGGCGACCACGACGCGCTCCCCGCGAAGCCTCCCGCGTGCGTAAGCCGCCGCAGTCCCGAGCCATCCGGCCGGACGAGGTGGATCTCCGCCGAGTGCAGGGTGACGAAGCCCGCCCTCCTGCGCTCCGAATCGCGGTCGCTGGAGAACGCGATCCAGCGCCCATCCGGCGACCAGGCGGGGCGGAAGTCGCCCCCCGCGTGGCGGGTGAGGTTGCGGAGCGCGCGGGTGCGGAGGTCCAGCACCCAAACGTCCGCATCGCCCCCGCGGCTGGACACGAAGGCGAGCGTGCGCCCATCCGGCGACAGCGCGGCCTGGTCGTCGAACCCCGGATGCCGCGTGAGCCGCTCCAGGCCGGTGCCGTCGGGGCGAGCGCGGTAGATGTCCGCCGAGCCACCCCGCTCGGAGGTGAACACGACCCAGCGCCCGTCCGTGGAGAACGACGCGTTGTAATCCAGCGCGGGGTGGGCGAGGAGCGGGCGGGGGTTGCGCCCGTCCGCCTCCGCGACGGCCAGGTCGGTGTCGAGGGGCGCGAAGCTGGTGAACGCCACGCCCGTCGCGCCCTGCGCGCCGAGCGCCTGGGCGGAGAGGAGGGCAAGGCACGCGGCCGATGCGATCGATCTCACGGGTAGCATCCTTTGAGGCGAGGTGGGGATCGGTGCGGCGGTGCCGCCGGCCGCGCTCCTTTGCGCCGCGCGGGCCGTGCGATACTCTATACGCTGGCGGTTATCCCGCGGTTATCGACGCGAGCATCCCCGGTTATCTCCCGTGCCCACCTTTCTGCTCCGCACCCTGGGCGGCCTTGCGCTGCTGCGCCACGGCGCGGTGGTCGAATCCGCGGCGGCGCAGCGCAAGGCGCTCGCGCTGCTCGCCGTGATCGCCGCGGCCGGCGACGCGGGGATCGGGCGCGAGAAGGTGATGGCGCTGCTCTGGCCGGAGAGCGACATGGAGCGCGCGCGCGGCTCGCTCAAGCAGATGATCCACGGGCTGCGCCGGCAGCTGGGTGCGCCCAGCGCGATCCTCGGCACGGCGGAGCTGCGCCTGGATGCCGACCTGGTGGAGGGCGACGTGGAGCGGTTCCGCCGCGCCCTGGCGGCGGGCGCCCTGGAGGAAGCGGTGGAGCTGTACGGTGGGCCGTTCCTGGACGGCGTGCACCTGGAGGGCGCGCCCGAGTTCGAGCGCTGGGCGGAGGGGGAGCGGGCGGAGCTGGCGCGGAGCTTCCGCGAGGCGCTGGAGCGGCTGGCCCGCGCCGCCGCAGCGGCAGGCGACGGGGACGCGGCGGTGGGGTGGTGGCGCCGGCTGCAGGCCGACGACCGGACGGATGGGGCCGCGGCGCTCGGGCTGATTCAGGCGCTGGAGGCGCGCGGCGACCGGGCGGCGGCGCTGCAGCATGCGCGCATCCACGAGGTGCTGCGCGCGGACGAGCTGGGCGCGGGGCCCGACCCGGCCGTGGCCGCGC
>CADCTW010000151.1 GCA_902805735.1 uncultured Gemmatimonadota bacterium
AGCAGCGCGTCGGCGTCGGCGGGGCGCGCGGCGGGGTCGGGGTGCAGCGCACGGACCAGGGCGCCGGCCATCCCCGGGTCCAGCTCGGGCGCGCGCTCCTGCGGCGGCACCAGCGGCAGGTCGTCGCCCGCGGCGAGGCGCTCCAGCTCGGCGGGGGTGTAGGGGGCGGCGCCCGTGGCCGCGCGGTACAGGGTGATGCCCAGCGAGAAGACGTCGCTGGCCGGGGTCAGCGCCCCGTCGCCGCGGATCTGCTCGGGCGAGGCGTAGGCGGGGGAGAGCGGCTGGCGGCCCATGCGGGTGAGATGGGTGCGCGTGTCCGCGTCGTCCATCTCCATCTGCGCCACGCCGTAGTCCAGGATCATGGCGTGGATCCCGCGCCCGCTCACCAGGAAGACGTTGCCGGGCTTCACGTCGCGGTGCACCAGCCCCATGCGGTGCCCGGCCGCGAGCCCCTCGGCCGCCTGGCGGAAGACGGCCGCGGCCTCGGCCGGCGGGAGCACGGGGTCACGGGCCAGGCGGCGCGACAGGTCCTCCCCCTCCAGCAGCTCCATCACCAGGAAGTCCAGCCCCAGCGTGGCGTCGGTGCCAAAGTCGTACACGCCCACCACGTGCGGATGGCGGATGCGCGCGGCGGCCTGCGCTTCGCGGAGGAAGCGGGCCCGCGCGCGCCCCTCGGCGTCGTCTTCCACGGTGACCACCTTCACGGCCACGGCGCGGTTGAGGCGCAGGTCGGTGGCGCGGAACACGGCGCCCATCCCGCCCCGGCCCACCACCGCGTCCACGCGGTAGCGGTCGCCCAGGGTGCGGCCGGCGAGCAGAACTTCGAATCCGGGCATGGCGGCTCGGCTGAGGGAATCGTGCGCGGGTCAAATTACTGCAATCTCACACAGAGGCACAGAGGCACAGAGACGACTTCATCTCTGTGCCTCTGTGCCTCCGTGTGAGATTCTTTTTTTTATCGGCCCAGCCAGTAGCTCGCCTTGATCACGAAGATGTTGTCCGGGTGCGACCGGAAGACGGCGGCCGCGTCGCGGTCGAAGGCGAAGTCGCCGTAGCGGGCGGAGCCGCTGCGCTCCTGCTGCCAAACGAAGAACAGGGTGGAGCCGGGGCGGTACTCCCAGCGCAGCACCGCGCTGCCGCGCAGCGAGCGGACGTTGAAGTCGGGGTTGCCGAAGGTGAAGTTCTGGGTAGCCGGGTCGCGGTCCGGGTCCAGCGTGTACGAGGTCACGCGGCCGTCCACCACCGTGGGGGTGAGCTGCGCGGCGTCGAACTCGCGCTTCTCCACGCTGCGGGGGCGCACGAACTCCTTGAAGCCGTCGTAGTCGCCCGTGGCCACGAAGGGCTGCGCGAACAGCTCCAGCGTGAGGTCCGGGGTGAAGGTCCAGTTGAGGCGCGTGTTCAGCGACAGGGTGCGCTGCTCGATCCCGGCGAACACGGCGCGGCGGCCAAAGAACCCGGTGGCGCTGGGGTCGTCGAAGCGGCGGACGAACTGCGCGGTGCCGCGGCTGGTGTTGAACGACGGGCCCACCGTGAGCTGCACGTTGGTGGCGGGCTTGAACCGCGCGCTGCCGCTGGCGTTGAACGAGCGCCCACCCTCCGCGTTGCCGCCCCACGAGGGGTTCAGCGAGAGCACCAGCGGCTTGCGGGAGTCGGTGCTCAGGTTGACGAAGCCGAACCAGTCCGTGGGGCGGCGCACCACCGCTGCGCCCCGGGTGGCGCGGTCGTCGAACACGCCGGGGCGGTACTGGATGTACGCGGCCCAGTTCCAGTAGTTGAGGAACTGGCCGCCCAGGTACGTGGCCGCCTGCAGGTCCGTGCGGTCGCCGTCGAAGTTGTACTGCTGCTGGCCCCCGCCGATCCAGGTGAGGCGGCGGTACCAGGACCCCGGCTTGGTCCACTGGCGCAGCAGGTTGGCGTTCATCCACACGTAGTCCGCGCGGTTCATGAACGCCAGGTCGTTCACCTCGAAACCCGGGCTGCGGTAGTTGAGCCCCGTCTCCCACATCCAGTCGCCCGTCTCCTTGGAGGCGCGCGCGTACCCGCCGAAGCCGCGCATCCCGGTGGCCGACGCGTCGTACAGGTCGGAGAAGATGCCGTTGCCGCCGCTCACGCGGTCCGGGCGGTCGAAGTAGCGCGCGCTGGAGCGCTGCAGGCGGCCCATGGCCAGCGAGTCGCCCTGCACGTTGGAAAGGGCGAAGTTCCCCATCAGCCGGTACTTCTGCCCCGCCGTGTACAGGTTCCAGTCCGTGCCCAGCGTCTCCGCGTGCGAGGCGATCCGCTCGCGCAGCCGGTCGTCGCCCGCGCCGAAGCGGCGGATCACCGAGGTGCCGATCACTCCCCAGGTGTAGCGCCCGCCCCCGGTGGTGCGGCGCGCGCGGACCATGGCGTAGTTGCTGAACGGCTCCACCGCCACCTCGTCGCGCGAGCCGTCGGCCGCCTGCACCTGGGCCACCTCGCGCGCCGTCACCGCCTCCAGCGCGCCGAGCTGCCACCCGCCGCCCGTGCGGCCGGTGAGCTTGGCCGCGCCCAGCAGCCGCGTGTTGCGCGGCACCTCCGCGAAGTCGTACCCGCCGGGCACCCCGCCCTGCGGCGCCCGCCCGATGCGCCGCGAGTAGAAGAGCGACATCCCCTCCACGTTGCTGCAGTTGAAGCAGTTGAGCCCGCCGAAGGAAAGGAGCCCGCTCCCTTCCACGAAGAAGGGGCGCTTCTCGTCGAAGTAGCTCTCGAACGCGGACAGGTTCACCACCGCCGGGTCCTGCTCCACCTGCCCGAAGTCGGGGTTGATGGTGGCCGAGAGGGTGAGGTTGGAGCCCAGCAGCATCCGCACGTCGCCGCCCACGCGGGTGTCGTACGCCGCGTCCTCCTGGAAGGGGCTGCCGGGCTGCGTGGGGCGCACGTACGCCGCGCGGGCCACGGCGTACGGCATCAGCTCCACCCCGCGGGGACGCTTGTCGATGCGGATCCCCTCCAGGTGCCCGAAGCGCTGCGGCCCGCCCGCCTCCGAGGGGCCCCAGTACGACCACATGCTCCTCTCGTTGAGCCGCTCCACGTAGCGCCAGACCTGCACGCCCCACGTCTGGCTGGCCTCGCGCGAGAAGCGAAGCTGCGAGAAGGGGATGCGCAGCTCGGCCGTCCACCCCGCCGAGTCGACCCGGGTGGCCGCGTGCCAGATGGGGTCCCACGACGGGTCCGCGCTGGGCGAGGCCTGCCCCGCGTCGTACTTCACGCCGGAGGGGTTGATGCGGAAGACGGTGCGCCCCGAGTGGTCGTGGAAGGTGTCGAAGACCAGCTCCAGGTAGTCGCCCTCCACCCCCTGGTCGCGCCGGGCCAGCCGTGTGCGCACCCCGGCCGCGCCCAGCGTGTCGCGCATCCGCGCGCCGATGTAGAGCGCCTCGTCGTCGAACGTGAAGCGCACCTCGGTGCGCTGCGTGGCGGGCTCGCCCTCCCTGGGCTCCTGCTGCCGGAAATCCGTGGCGGGCGCCGCCGCGCTCCACGCCGCCTCGTTCAGCACCCCGTCCAGCACCACCGCCCCGGTCTTCTCCACCGCCCGCGCGGAGGGCACCGGCTTCTGGTGCTGGTTCTGCACCAGCGTGGTCTGCGCCGCCGCGGGAGCGGCAAGGGCGACGAGGGCGGCGAGCGCCAGGCGGAGGAGCATGGTAGGGCCTACGGTGGAGGGACTGGGATTGGCCTGCCACCATTCGATGCCCGTACACTCCGAAAGGTTGGAAGCTCACACAGAGGCACAGAGTATTGACAATCGCTCCAGCCGATATAGATTCCCTGTGCATCATCCCCGGGGGTAGAACCCCGGCCCCCCCTGGCCTGCGGGCCAGGGGTTTTTTTTTACCATGAGGTCAGCCATGCCGAAAACGGTCTGCTTCCTGGTGGATGGGTTCAACGTCTATCACTCGCTAAGGCAAGTCGAATCCCTCACCGGCCACCGTGTCAGGTGGCTCGACCTGCGGAAGCTCCTCGGCGCTCACCTCCAGGCCATCCGCAACGCGATGGGGGAACGCGTGGACGTGTCGAAGATCTGCTACTTCTCGGCGCTTGCCCATCACCTCACCACGACGGACCGGGATGTGGTGAACCGGCACTGCGCATACATCTCCGCGCTTGAAAGCACCGGCGTCGAGGTGGTACTCTCCAAGTTCAAGGCGAAGGACGTGAAGTGCCCCAGTTGCGGACGCCAGTACAAGCGCCACGAGGAGAAGGAGACGGACGTAGCGATTGCGGTGAAGCTGCTCGACGTGCTGGCCCGGGGCGAGTGCGACACCGTGGTACTCGTGACGGGAGACACGGACCAGATCCCGGCGATCCGCGCTGCCAAGGGCCTGTTCCCGCGTCGGAAGATCGGCGTCGGCTTCCCCTTCATGCGCCATACGCGTGAGCTCGCCGAGGTGGCGGATTTCGCCTTCGCCATTGGCCAGAAGGAGATGGAACGATCCCAGTTCCCAACTGAGGTGACGCTCGCCGACGGGACAACGGTCCACAAACCGAGCACCTGGTAAACGCATCAAGACACAGAGGCACAGAGAACAAGTCGTCTCTGTGCCTCTGTGTCTCTGTGTGAGCTTCTTTTCCTAGCGCTTGCTCTCGATCTCCGTCCGCAGCCGCATGAGGCCGTCCTCGGCGGTGACCAGCTCGTCGCGGGCCTCGTTGAGCTGGTCCTGCTGCACCAGAACGAAGCGGCGGTAGGGAGCGATGCTCTCGTTGATGCGCTCGGAGCTCTGGGCGACGGCGCCGTGCACCTGCCGGGTGAGCGCCTCGCGCAGGCGGTTGCGCAGCTCGGCCACCTTGGTGGAGAACTCCGCCTTGGCCTGCCGCCGCCGCGCGGGGATCACGTACAGCCCCGTGGCCGCCAGCGTGGTGGCCAGCACCACCCCCGTGATGTCCGCCACCGCGCCCGAGAGGAGCGCCGTCATCAGCACCCCCAGCCCCATCCCCGCCCCCGCGAACACCGTCATGCCGGACGCGCCGCGCACCTCCTCGGCCAGCTTGCGCGCCTCCGACTCTCGGTTGTAGCTCCCCACCGCCTCGCGCGAGGCCCGGCCGATGGAGTCCAGCAGCGCCTGGCGGTTGTACGAAAAGGTGCCCGTCACCTCCCCGATCATCCCCTCGCGGTGGCGGGCGATCTGGCGGCGGTCGATGTAGGCGCTGATGTCCTGCCACAGCTTCAGGTTGCGCTCCACGATCCAGTCGATGATGCGCCCCACCTCGTCGTCGATGTCGCGCGGGGTGTCGCCCACCACGTCGCGTTCGAAGTCGCGGCGGATCTGCTCGCTGTTCATCAGCTCGCGGATGCGCGAGAAGCGGATGCGCTCGTCGAAGAAGTTGAGCCCCCGCACCTCCATCTCCGAAAGGAGCGCGTCCATGCGCCCCAGCCGCGGCTCGAAGTCACGCAGCATCTCCTGGTGGAAGGCGGCGAGCTGCGTGTCGATGTTCTGCAGCGTCGCCACGTCTTCGGCCAGCAGCTTCAGCCGGTCGAAGGCGCTCTCCTTGTACTTGCGCGCCAGCGTGAGCCCCACGTTCAGCGGGTTGAGCAGCTTGAGGCGGACGCGCTCCTCCTGGTCCAGCGTGTTGAGCAGGTAGTCCTCCACCGCCCCGAAGCCGCTCCCCTTCCACAGCGCGTCGTTGTTCTGCTCGCGCGCCTCCTTGGCCTGCCGCGCGGACACGGCCAGCACCAGCGGCGCCTCGCCCAGCAGCCGCTCGGCGTTCTCGGACACGAAGGTCGTCACCTGCCGCCGGTCCAGCGGGTCCTGCAGCAGGTCGATCTTGTTGAGGATGAAGACGATCTTCTTCCCCCACGCGCGGATCTGCTCCAGGAAGCCGCGCTCGCTCTCGGTGAAGGGCCGGTCGGCCGAGGTCACGAAGAGCACCAGGTCGCTGCGGGGCACGAAGTCGCGCGTGAGCTCCTCGTGCTCGCGGATCACGGCGTTGGTCCCCGGCGTGTCCACGATGTTGAGGTCGCGCAGGATCTCGGCGGGGTGGCGGCGCTCCAGCAGGTACGCCTCGATCATCTCCTCGCCAGGCTCGTCGCCGTGGCGCACCAGGTTGATGCGGTCGGTGGTGGGCGTCACCCCCTCGGGGAGGATCTTTTCGCCGAGCAGCGCGTTTATGAACGAGCTCTTCCCCGAGTTGAACTCGCCCGCGATCACCAGGAGGAAGAAGGAGGAGAGCGCCTCGCGCGCCTGGTTGAAGTGGCGCAGGTCGTCCGCTTCCACGTCGGTCCCGAAGCGCCCGAGCGCCGTCGCCAGCCGTTCCAGCAGCTCGCGCTCGCGGGCGCGCAGTTCCAGCTCGCGCTCCCCCAGCAGCCGGTTTCGCCGCCGCAGCAGTCCCAGCGCCATGCCCATCCTCCGCGTTTCCGTGAGTCCGCTCCCCGAGCCGCGCTGGACGTAGCAAACGCGGGGCCGTACGGCCTGGGGGTCACACAGAGACACAGAGGCACAGAGATGAAGGAATCTCTGTGCCTCTGTGTCTCTGTGTGATGCATTGTTTCACCTGCGAGGCGCGAAGCTCACGCGCCGCGTCTCGCGGATGCGGCCGTCGTTCTCCGCGCCCTCCACCAGCTCGTAGCCCATCAGCGCGAAGATGCGTCCGCGCAGGAAGAGCGGGCGGGCGTTGCCGTACCAGTCCACGCACGACACGCGGCACCCGTCGTCTTCCGTGGCCGGGCGGGCGGCGAGGTCGCCCAGCTCCGCGAAGCGGAAGGCGCGGTTGCGAAGGAAGAGCACCGACGCGGAGCCGTGCTCCAACTGCTCCGCGCCCGCCTTCCCCGCCCCGCGGATGGGAAGGCCCAGCAGCCCGGACTCCTCGCCGTCGGGGCGGTAGAAGAAGCCGTGGCTGCGCGTCTCGCCCTGCGACGCGCCGGAGCGGACGTAGCGGTCGGCCAGCGTGGCGCTCGCGCCCAGCCGCATGCCGCTGAAGTGCAGGTCGCGTGCGCTGCTCCCCACCACCACGGCGCCGCCGCCCATGGCCTCGATGCGGTCGACCGCGTGCGGGAGGTCCAGCGCGGCCACACTGTCGGCGCCCGCCCAGCGCACCGCGTACACGCGCGAGCCCGCGTCGCGCGGCGTGCCCCAGCCGTTGCCGGCGCCGTACAGGAGCCAGTCGCCCAGGAAGCGGTTCTGCAGGGAGCCGCCCTGGCGCGGCGTGGGGAGGGGCCGGTACGCGGCGGCGGGGGCCCAGGCGCTGCCGTCGCCGAAGCGGGCGATGGGGAGGCGCAGCAGCGAAAGGCGCCTCTCCGGCCGTTCGCCCCGCACCACCACGTTGAGGTGCGCGTCCCCGCTCTCCAGGAAGGAAAACTGGTCCGCCGGCTGGCCGCTCACCCGCACCCCGCTGGGCGCCGACCCGTCCAGCGGCATCCGGTAGAGCACGGAGCGCGGCAGCTCCGTATCGGGGGCGTCCCACGCCGGCTCCTGCGTGGTCCACACGTACACCGCGCGGGGCGACACGTAGAACTCGCGCCCCTCCGGCCCGAACAGGGCCGTCGCCTGGCAGCTCATCCCCCCGCCCGCCAGGCCGCACACCGTGACCGTGTGCAGCGTCAGCTCCTCGTCCGCGCTCAGGCGCCCGGCGGGACGGTACACGCGCGTGGCGGCCGCGGTGCGCTGGAAGGTGGTGTCTCCCGCCCCCCAGCGGCGGAACGCGGGGAAGGAGGCGAACGGTTCCTCGGGGTCGATGGGGATCGGCGCGTAGAACACCAGCTTGCCGCCCACCAGACGGCTGGCGTAGTTGCGCGTGGAGTAGTAGTCGCCCGAGCGGAGCTGGTACGTGCCCCGGTGCGCCAGCCCACCGTCGCGGTCGATGCGGAAGAGCCCCACCTCGGTGCCGCCGCGCCGGTAGCTGTAGCCGATCACGGCCACCAGCGTGTCCGCCACCAGCAGCTCGTCGTACCACGCGCCCGCGGGGTCGATCCCCGGCCCGAACGCATCCACCGCCGCCACCGGCCGCAGCCCGCCGTCGCCCACGCGGACGGTGAACACCCGGCCCCGCCGCAGGATCACCAGGTGATCGCCGTGCGTCTTCACGATCCCGCCCTCGTCCACCCCCGCGTGCTGCACGTTGGTGACCGACTCCGCGTTCGCGCCGACCACCACGCCCTGGAGACCCGGCGCCGCGGCCGGCTCGCCCGGCATGGGCGCGGGCACGGGCTGGGGCGCGGGTGGCGGGGGCATGACGACCGGCGGAGGAGGAGGATCGTCCCGCCGCTTCCGGACGAGGTCGCGGTTGAACTCGCTGAACTCCCGCTCGCTGCGGAACGCGCGCAGGGTGCCCCCCTCGGGCCGCGGACCCGCGGCGGGAGGGGTGCACGCGCCGAGCACCAGGGCGACGGGTACGAGGAAGCGAAGCTTCATGCGACGGGGGGGATTGGGGGTGGGATGAAGCCTGCCCCGCGAAGTTGCGCATCCCCACACCCGAACGCAACACAGAGGCACTCCGCCTCAATAGCCTCGGCGCCCGCGCGGGGGGATGAATCCCCCGCTGGACCCACGGGAAGCCCGCTGAAGCGGGCTCGCATGGCACCGGCGACCGAGCCCGCTTCAGCGGGCTTCCCGTCGTTGCAGCCGGGGGCTTCAGCCCCCTGCGGGGGCGTTGCAACGCCCCCGCGGTTTACGGCCGCCCGCCCGTCACCTCGCGCAGCCGGGCCGCCACCTGCGGGGAGAGCGAGGGCGAAACCGGCAGGTTCTGCGCGCGCTGGAACGCCTTGAGCGCCGCGATCACCTCTTCGTCGAACGCGCAGAACTGGCCGGTGGCGCGGGTGCCGTGCCCGGCCTTCGCCAGCAGGTTGCGCAGCAGGCAGACGTGCGCGCCCGCCGGCACCGCGAACGCCTGCGTGCCCCCGGGGAGGAAGTGGTCCTCGGCGTGGAAGACGGACATCCAGATGTTGTAGACGCGCTCCAGCTCCAGGATGGGCTCCGGCGCGTCCTCCACGTGCAGGTCCGCGTACACGTCGTCGCCGCCGCCGTAGCCGCCCCCCTTCTTCACGATCAGCAGCCCGGCCGCCTGCCGCCCGCGCCGGTCGCCCCCCGCCGCCTGCCCGGCCCGCAGCGACGCCAGCAGCCGCTCGCCGAAGGGCCGCCCCTCCGCCTCGGCGCGGCGGAAGGCGCTGGCCATGGAGTCCACCACCGCGGCGCCGGTGAGGATGTTGCCCTGCACGCTGAAGTGGTCGCCCGTGCGGTGCCCGGCCCACGCCTGCGCGCTGTCGCCGGTGAAGGCGGCCACGCGGCAGCGCGCGTCCATGACCGCGAACTGGCGCCGCGCGATGCCGGGGTCGGTGCGCCGGAACTCGGCCACCACCTCTTCCGGCGAGCGCCCCTGCCGGAGCAGCTCCAGCCCGCGCCGCTTGAACGACACGTTGGCCGCCGCCTGCGACGCCACCGCCCCCACCTCCGCCTCCGCCGCGGGTACGATGGAGCCCGCCCCCACCACGCGGGACTGCACCGCCACCCCCAGGAAACCGTTCTGCGGGTCGCACGCCACGATGCTGAAGGTGGAGAGCTCGGGCGTCTGCGCGGCCGCCGGGGCGGCGAGCAGCGCGGCGCACAGGGCGGAACGGAAGATTTTCATCGTGGATGCCGGTTCGGTGAGGTGAGGGTGCGCGGCGGACCCGGCGGGCCCGCCGCGCGCGGGGCTACTCTTCCTTCCTGGCGTCTTCCTCGGCCAGCTCGCGGCGCCGCGCCTCCAGCAGCGGCTTGGGGCGGCTGGGGATGCGGGGCGCCGGCGCCGCGCTTCCGGACGCGTGCGCCTCCTTCCTCCCGCGCCGCTTGCCGCCGCCGGCCCCGCTCTTCCCGCCGCGCTGCTCCGCCGCGTTCATCTCCACGTCGCCCGGCGTCTCGTCCACGATGCGGCGCGCGCCCTTCTTGGGCGTGATCCCGCCTCCCTTGCGCAGGGCCCACGTCTGCGTGAACTCCGCGCCGAAGAGCAGGATCATGGACGAGTAGTAGACCCACACCAGGAGGATGGCCAGCGACGCCGCGGCGCCGAAGCCCTCGCCCGGGTTGCTGCGCCCCAGGTACAGGCCGATCAGGAACTTGCCGATGGTGAAGAGCACGGCCGTGAAGAACGCCCCCACCCACACGTCCTTCCAGGCGATGATTCCGTCCGGGAGGAACTTGAACATGGCGGCGAAGAGCAGCGTGACCACGCCCAGCGAGAGCGCCAGGTCCAGCACCGTCTGCACGATGGTCCCCAGCCCGCCCAGCATGCTGCCGATCGCCCCGCCCGCCGCCGAGATGAATGCGCTCAGCGCCAGCGACACCAGCATGATGAAGGCGATGCCCAGGATCATCCCCATGGAAAGGAGGCGCTTGAAGATGAAGTTCTTGGCGCCGCCGGCGTTGGGGTCGGGCTCCACCTCCCACGCGCGGTTGAGGGCGCTCTGCAGCTGCATGAAGGCGCCCGTCGCGCCAAAGATCACCCCCGCCAGGCTCAGCACCGACGAGAACCCCTTGCCGCCGCCCTGCTTCTCGTCCGCCGCGCCGATCATGTCCGACACCTGCTTGGCCGTCTCCGGCCCGATCATCCCCTCGAACTGGTGGGTGATGGTGCTGCGCACGGTCTCGGCGTCCACGAAGATGCTGGCCACCATGATGATGAGCAGCAGCAGCGGCGCCAGCGCGAACACGATGTAATACGAGAGCGACGCCGCGCGCATCGCGCACTCGTCGTCGCCAAACTCCTGCAGAGTGTACTTCATGAAGCCGACGCTCTCTTTGGCTTCTTCCTTCGCGGTCGCGGACGTCGCCATGGCTTCACGCGGTCAGGGTGTGCGAGCCCGCGCGCTCCCGGCGCGGGGTGGACGCGCGCCCCCTGTGCAAACGCGGTTCCAATCGTGCGCCACCGCTACCCCATGATCATCCCCGCCAGCAGCACGAGCCCGACCGCCGCCAGCAGCACGACCAGCACGAGCACCTGCCCCTTCGGCGGCCGCGACCGCTCGGCCACGGCGCGCTCGTCCAGCCAAAAGAGCCCCGGCTCCCCCTCGCGCACCAGCCCTCGCCGGGTGAGCGTGCGCAGCGCGACGCTGTCGATGAGGTCCAGAGCCGCCAGGCTCTGCGCCCTGTCCGGCGCCGTGGCCCCCGCGATCCTGAACGCCTCGAACGCCCGTCTCTCCGCCTGCGCCTGCGCCGCCAGGATCGCGACGAGCGCTCCGTTGGTTGCCATCCAGTTCCTTTGAGAAAGTATGGGGCTCACACAGAGGCACAGAGGCACAGAGACGAGTTCTTCTCTGTGCCTCTGTGCCTCTGTGCCTCTGCGGAGACATCCGCTCCTATCGTAGAAAATATCCGGCCTTCACGGCGGCACGCGCCATCCCCGCGAACTCCGCCGCGTCGCCGGTACACTCGTCGAGCAAAATCCGGGCTTTCTCGATCAACGGGATCAGCTCCGCCGACGCGGTGGGCTCCATCTCCACCAGGTCCACGAGAATCTGCAGGTGCTTCAAGCGATCCCGACGGCGCTCGTTCAGGATCTCGCGATCCAGTCCCAGTGCTTCGATGCTTGCTTTCCCCGAGCGGCTTCCACCCACCGGAAAGGGAATCTCCTGGCGGAAGGAGATGTGCTCCTCAGGGTCCTGCGCGGCTGGGTCGATGAACAGCGGCTCCTCGTGCGTGACGTGGTGGCGGTGCGACCGTGCACGCTTCGACGCGTCCGCGAGCGGAAAGAGGCTGCGCTTGAACCGCTGGTTGCAAATGGCGCAGCAGAGCAGGAGGTTGCTCCATTCATACGCCAGCCAGTAGTAGCCGGGACCCTCGATCCGCCCCCGCTTCGCCTGGCTGAATGCCGCCTTGGGGCGGTAGTGCTCCACGTCGCCGTCCATCCCCGTCTTCGACTCGCAGAAGCAGCACTTGCCATGCTGCGCGTCGACGAGCGCCCGCTTCACCGAGGAGTGGCCGTAGAGTGCGCCATCGAAGGTGAGCTTCTGCCTGCGCGCGTCGTACTCGGCGGGCGCGGCATCGTACGCGGCCAGCAATGCGGCGCGCTTCTTCGCCCCGCGCGTCGCGAGCACGCGCGGCACGGCCGGGGGACGGTCGATGCGGATCAACGTCCGTTCGTCCCCTCGCGCTTCAGCACCTCCGCGGCCCGGCGGATCACGTCCATCGCCTCGATGTCCGCCAACGACTCGCCCGCTGGCAGGTCACCAATGTCCGCTTCGAGCTTCTTCAGCCTCGCTTGGTCCTTCTTGGTCAGCTTGGCCTTCCCGAGCAGCTTCGTCCGCTCCGCGAGCAGCTCGTCGTACTCTGGAGGCCGCGCCGTCTCCAGCCCAAACAGGTCGCTCGTGAGCACCTGGTCGATGCGCCACCCTCGGATCGCCTCCACGTCGTTGTCGATGACGACATGGTCCCCCTCGCGCCGCAGCAGAACGATGTTCGCATCCGTCGCCGCCTGCACGATCAGCGGGCTGTGCGCGGTGACGATGAACTGCGTGTTCGGGAAGCGCTCCGTCAGATACGAGATCAGCGACCGTTGCCACTTCGGATGCAAGTGCAGATCGATCTCGTCCACCAGCACGATCGCGGGCTCCGCCAGAGGGTTCTCACTCTCCGGGTATCGCTCGAACATGCGGTACGCGAAATCCACGATCCACGCGACCAGCGCGCGGTAACCGAGGCTTAGGTCGGAGATACGCACCCATCCGTAAGGTACCTGTACCTCAACGCGTGGTTTCTGTCCGAACTCCGTTGGGCGTGCGAAGCGGATTTCGGAGACATCGGGGAGGAGGTTGATCAGAACTTCTCGTACTTGGTCTCTACGGACACGAGCTTGGTCGCGGATGGGTGAATCCACAGCCGCACTGTAATCGGCTTGTAGAAGCCACTCTTCCGCGTTCAACAGCTCGACGCCATCAGAAAACAGAGACGCCGACCCACTGACGATTGGCGAGTCAGATAGAGAAGCCGCTCCAGCTCGGCGAGTGGCACCATACCCGTAACATACAAGCGTCTCAAGCGTGGAGCCTAGCACGTCCCAAGACACAGCAAAGCGGGAGAACCTCAAGCTGTACCTACCTGATGTGGTCGGCAGGTGTGGCCCAGTTAGATTTGTCCCATTGTACCAGCTTAAACTGAGCTCAGCCTGATTCGACGACAGTTCGTGATTATCGCCGCGGGTGAACGCGTCTAAGATCGAAAAATGTGACTCTACGAATGAGGGCTCGAGATCTCGTGGCAGCAGCATGGCCTGTTTGGCTACATGGTGCGAGCGCTCACCGGAATCAGGAGCCATCTTGGCAAGGCACTGCAACAGAGTCGTCTTACCGACTCCATTGTCCCCTAAAATAATCGTCCAACGGATCGGACGCCCCGCTCCATCCGAAAGATCCAGAACCTGTTTCGGGCCAAAGCAGCGAACGTCTTCAACAGCAAGCCCCAGCAGGTACGTAGGTGAATGGCCGACCTGGCCTAGTTTGCCCATAGCCGTGTGCGTTGCGGTCGGATCGCGCCGACCTTGGCCAAGTCGGGGCCGCAGAGTAGTAGCTTTCCTTGTCACCGGCTCTCACAGTTAAGTGGTTGCTATAAGCAGTCTACATCGCTGACGGCCGTATAGCTACCACAATGGCAGCTGTACGGACGGCATCAACGCACCGGCGAGAACCCCTCCTCCAAGTCTCGCTGTCCCCTCTATGTCTCTGTGTGAGGCCTGCTGTTCAGGGGTACAGCACGTACTTCGCTGGGCGAAACGAAAGCCGTACCATTGTGCTCACGTGACCGCGGGCACCCTCACCTCCACGTGGAAACCCGCGTGGGCGAGCATGTTGATTAGCGAATCGATCGAGAACTGGTCGATCTTCCCGTGCACCAGCTCGCTGATCCGCGGCTGCGACACCCCGAACAGTCTCGCCGCCTCGCGCTGCTTCAACCCGCGCGCCTCCATTACCCTGACGATCTCCATCATCAGCGTAGACCGAACCTTCAGGTTCTCGGCTTCCTCCCCCGGGAAGCCAAGGTCTGAGAAGATGTTTTCGATAGCCATTTCGCGTCCTCGCTCTATCGGGCGAACTGCCGGCGATGCAGTGATCGGCTTCTCGCCTTCGGCCATCCCGCAGTTTATGCTGTATTCCGATAAAATACAATCTCACACAGAGACACAGGACAACTTCATCTCTGTGCCTCTGTGTCTCTGTGTGAGCCCTGCTGTTCAGGGGTACAGCGCGTACTTCGATTTCCTGCGCTTCCACTCCGCGTTCTCCGCCTCCCAGCGGCGGAAGATGTCGCGGGGGTCGTCGTGGCGGCGGACGGCGGCGGGGGCCCAGGCGCTGCCCAGCATCTGCAGCATGGGGCCCATGCCCAGCTGCCGAGGGTTCATCTTGTGGATCTCCACCAGGGCGGCGAGGGCCGTGAGGACCGGCTGGTAGGCGTCGCGGTCGGTGATGACCAGGCGCACGCCGTGGCAGCGCTGGTTGCGGTGCTGCATCCACTCCGTGCCGCGCGGGGTGAACGAGGCGCGCTCGAAGCGCACGCCGGGGAGGTTGTAGCCGCGCATCCGCCGCAGCAGCGCGTCGCCGTCGATGTAGGGCGCGCCGATGTAGCTGAAGGGCGCGTCGGTGCCGCGGCCGATGGAAAGGTTGGTGGTCTCCAGCATCACCAGGCCGCTGAAGGAGAGCGCCGCGTTCAGGTTGCGGATGTTGGGCGACGGGTTCACCCAGCGCAGCCCCGTCTGGTCGAACCACTGCCCCGCACGCCAGCCGGTGACGGGCACCACGCTCAGCCTGGTCCCCAGGCGGTACTCGCCGTTGACGTAGCGCGCCAGCTCGCCGGCCGTCATCCCGTGGCGGAGCGGCACCGGGTACGCGCCCGTGATCAGCGGCCCGCGCCGCCGCACCTCCCACTGCATCAGCGGCCCCTCGACTTTGGAGGTGACCGGGTTGGGCCGGTCCAGCACCACGAAGGGGATGCCGCGCTTCGCCGCCTCTTCCATGGCGAAGGTCATCGTCCACACGTACGTATACGGCCGCGCGCCGATGTCCTGGATGTCGAAGAGGAGGACGTCCACATCGCGGAGCATGGCCGCCGTGGGCCGCTCGATGCGGCCGTACAGCGAGTGGATGGGCACGCCCGTGCGCGAATCGCGCCCCCCGGCGATGGGCGCGCCCCCGTCCACGGTGCCGCGGATGCCGTGCTCGGGCGCGAAAAGCGCCGTGAGCCGCACCCCCGGCGCGCGAAAGAGCACGTCCACCGCGTGCCGCCCGTCGCGCGTGACGGCGGTGTGGTTGGTGATCAGCCCCACGCGCTTTCCCCGCACCAGGTGCAGCGAGTCGCGCAGCAGCACCTCCAGCCCCGGCACCACCTCGGCGGCGGTCGCGGGCACGGCGGCCGGCGGCGCGGCGGGCACGGGCGCGGGCGTCGCGGGACGGGC
>CADCTW010000152.1 GCA_902805735.1 uncultured Gemmatimonadota bacterium
CGCGCGCGCCGCCGCCGAGGCCGTGCGCGCCCACGCCCCCGACCTGGCGTACAACCTGCAGGTGCTCGGCGAAGCGCTGCTGCAGGCGGGTGACGCGGCGGAAGCGGTCCGCGTCTTCGGCCGGGCCGTGGAGCTGCAGCCGGAGGAGGCGGGCCTGCTGCGCCACCTGGGCCGCGCCGCCCTCGCCGCCGGCCGCGCGGCCGACGCGGAGCGGGCCTGGCGCATGGCCGTGAAGCTGGACCCGGACTTCGTGGCGGCGCGCGTGGAGCTGGGCCGCCTGCTGCTGGAGAGCGGCCGCGTAGACGACGCCGTGCGCGAGACGCAGGCGGCGCTGGACATCCTCCCCACCTATGCGGACGCGGCGTTCCTGCTGGGGCAGGCGCAGCGCGCGGCGGGGCGGCCGCGCGACGCCGTGGCCACCACGGTGGACCTGCTGGCGGGCGACCCGTACCACCTGGACGCGCTGGTGCTGCTGGGCCAGGCACTGATGGACGACCGGCGCCCGGCGGACGCGCGGCAGGCCTTCGGGCGCGTCCTCAAGTTCGACCCGGCGCGCGCCGAGGCGCTCTTCGGCCTGGGCGCGGTCGCCGCCTCCGAGCGGCGCTTCCGCGAGGCCATCGGCTTCTGGCGGCGCACCGTGGAAGCCGCGCCGGAAAGCCCCCTCGCCGCCGCCGCGCGCGGCAACATCGACACGGCGCTGGACGTCGTGACCGTCTTCCAGAACGCCTGAACGGATGGCGATCGAAGGACCTCTCCGCGAGCTCGCGCTCAGCGACGTATTCCAGCTCCTGGACCTGAGCCGCAAGACGGGGACGCTCACCGTCTCCAACGAGTCGCGCCACCTGCCGGCGATCGTGCGCTTCGACCGCGGCGGCGTGATCGGCGCGCAGCTGGGCGACACGGCCGACCGCCTGGGCCACCTGCTGCTGCGGGCCGGCAAGGTGACCGAGCGGCACGTGGAGGCCGCCCGCCTGGTCCAGGCGCGGGTGCCGGGCAAGCAGCTCGGCGCCATCCTGGTGGAGGAGGGGGTCGTGTCGCCGCAGGACGTGGCGCGGCAGCTCCGCTTCCAGATCCAGGAAGCCGTCTTCGAGCTGATGCAGTGGAAGGACGGCTACTTTCGCTTCGAGGAAGGGCAGCCGCCGCAGCCCGGCCCCGTCTCGGTGCGCGTCCCCACCGAGTCGCTGCTGATGGAGGCGGCGCGGCGGATCGACGAGTGGAGCACCATCGAGTCCAAGATCCCGGACATGGGCGTGGTTCCCGCGCTGGTGCACGAGCCGGGCGACGACGCCGTGCTGGACCTGCACCCCTCGGAGTGGGAGGTGCTGGCCGAGATCGACGGGACCCGCTCGCTCAAGGAGATCGCGGGCGCCCTGGGGCGCGGCGACTTCGAGGTGGCCAAGATCGTGTGGGGCCTGGTGTCCACCGGAGTGGTCGAGATCCTGGAGGAGCGCCGCGCCGCGCCTCCCTCGCCGGCGTGGGAGCGCCCCATCCGCGAGGCGCTGGACGAGGCGGAGCGGCTGCTGGACGACGGGCAGCCCGACGCCGCCCGCCGCCTGCTGGACGACCTGACGCGCACCAACCCGGACCGCCCCGAGCTGTGGACGCTGCTGGCGAAGGCGCAGCGGCGCGTGGCGCGCTGGGGCGACGCGTTGGTGACGCTGGGGCGCGCGGCGGCGCTGGACCCGCTGGCGGCCCCCGTGCACTACCACCTGGGCTTCGCGGCGGCGCACTCCGGCGACCTGCGCCGGGCGCGCGACGCGTGGACCACGTACCTGCGACTGGAAGACGCCGACGCCACGCGCCGCGCCCGCGCCGAGCGCGCCCGCGACGCCGCGGACGTGCTGCTGGACGCCCTGCAGTCGGAGGCCGGATGACCGCGTCTCCCCTGCAGGTGAGGCAGTGGAGCGACGAGCTGGCGGCGGACCCCGCCTCGCTCGCCTTCCTCCCCCTGGCGCGCGCGTACCGGGACTCCGGCAAGCGCGACGCGGCGCTGCGGCTCTGCATCCGCGGTCTGGAGCGGCACCCCAACCACGTGGACGCCCACCACCTGCTGGGCCTGCTTTACCGCGACGGGGGCGAGCTGGTGAAGGCGGAGGACGAGTGGGGGATCGCCCTGGCCCTCTCTCCCGAGCACGCGGCCGCGCGGCGCGAGATGGGGCTGTCCGCCTTCGCGCGGGGCGACTGGCCCACGGCGGTGCGTCACCTGGAGCAGGCGCAGGCGGGCGACGTGACCGACCAGGAGGTGCGGGCCGCGCTGGAGGAGGCGTGGCGGCACTCGCGCGGGCCGGCGCCCCCCACCGCCGTCGCGGCACCCGCGCCCGAGGCGTGGGACGGCGGGCGCGTGTTCGACGCGCTGGCGTCGGAGGTCGGCGCGCTGGCGCGCGAGCGCGGCATCGTGGGCGCGGTGGTGCTGGACGCGCAGGGCTTCGTGGTGGCGGGCGAGATGCAGGTGGAGGGGCGCGACCGCTCGGCGGAGGTCGCCGCCGTCCTTTCCGGCGCCTCCAGCGAGGCGGAGCGCGCGGTGCGGCACCTCAAGATGGGCGCCTGGAAGGGGATCCTGGTGGAGACGCCGCAGGCCGTGGTGCGCCTGGCCCCCACGGGCGACGGCGGGATGGTGGCCGTGGCCGGCCGGCGCGACGTGCCCATGGGCTGGGTGCTGCGCGTGGCGGGGCGGGCCCGCGACTCCGCCGAGCGCTTCATCGCCGCCATGGGGGGCCGGTGAGCGCGTACGCCGAGCTCCTGGACCGCGTCAACCGGATCACCGGCGTGCGCGGCTCCATGGTGGTGGCCGTGGAAGACGGGCTGGTGGTGGCCGAGGACCTGATGGTGGGCGTCCCCGGCGACGCCGTGGCCGCGCTGGTGGCCTCCATCTTCCGCCGCGCCCGCCGCTCCATGACGGCCGCCGAGTTCGGCGACGCCGCCTTCGTGCAGGTGGACGGGGAAGACGGGCTGCTCTTCGCCGCGGCGCCGCCGCAGCTGGGCGACCTGCTGCTGGTGGTGGTGGCGGAGAGCTGGGTGAACGTGGGGCTGGTGAGGCTGGAGGCGGCCCGCGTGGTGGAGGCGCTCGCGTGAGGCGCGCGGACCTGGCGCAGTTCGTGGACGCGCTGGCGGGTCCGGTGGACCACTTCGCCCGCGAGGCGGGGCTGCGGCTGGTGCTCCTCATCAACCGCAGCGGCCAGGTGCTGGCGCAGCGCGGCTTCGCCCGGGCGCTGGACGTGATGGCCGTGGCCTCGCTGGGCGCGGGGATCCACGCATCCAGCCAGGCGCTGGCGGAGCTGATCGGCGAGGCGGGCTTCCAGCACCTGCACCAGGGCGGCACGGCCTCGCAGGTGTTCATCGGCCCCTTTCGCACCCCCGCCGAGGACCTGATCGCCATCGCCGTCTTCGGCGAGGACTCGTCCATCGGCCTGGTGCAGCTCTTCTTCACCGCCTTCGTGGGCGAAGTCGCCGCGCTCCCCGGCTGGAAGGAGGCGCGCCCCACCTCCGACGCGCGCGCGTTCGAGCGGGACCTGGAGGCGGGGCTGGAGAACGTGTTCGGGGCGTAGCTCCGGCACGGCGGGGCTCACACAGAGGTACAGAGACACGGAGGAGGCGCGGTCCTCACTCGGCACTAGGCACTCGGCGCTAGGCACTTCTGTTCCGGCATCCTGGACTCAGCACTTCCCTCGTATGAGCCTGGTCAACTACTCCACCCGCGAGATCACCTCCAAGATCGTGTACTACGGTCCGGGGCGCTCCGGGAAGACGACGAACCTGCAGTACATCCACGGCCAGGTGCCGGAGGACCGGCGCGGGCGCATGGTGTCGCTGGCCACCGAGACGGACCGCACCCTCTTCTTCGACTTCCTCCCGCTGGACCTGGGGACGATCTCGGGGTTCCAGACGCGCTTCCAGCTCTACACGGTGCCGGGGCAGGTGTACTACGACGCCACCCGCAAGCTGGTGCTGCAGGGCGCCGACGGCGTGGTGTTCGTGGCCGATTCGCAGCGCTCGCAGCGCGACGAGAACATCGAGAGCTTCCGCAACCTGCAGGTGAACCTGCTGGACCAGGGCGTGGACCCGCGCACCATCCCCATCGTCCTGCAGTACAACAAGCGCGACCTGCCGGACGTGATGTCGCTGGACGCCATGGACGACCTCCTCAACTACCGCGACCTTCCGCGCTTCGAGGCCGAGGCCCTCGCCGGCGCCGGCGTGTTCGACACGCTGCGCGGGATCAGCTCCGAGGTGCTCAAGCGGCTGGCGCAGCGCTTCGGGCGCACGGTGGCGTAGGGGCCCTCACCCGGCAGCTTACAGCTGCCACCCTCTCCCAGTAACTGCCCTGGGAGAGGGGACCAATTCGCGTGCGCTACGGCTGGGGCTACCGCGCCGTCATCGTTCGAAACAGCGGGGCTCACACAGAGGCGCGGAGACACGGAGAAGTGCCTGCTCGCTGCCCGCGAAGTAGTCCCCTCTCCCATGGGGTTTATGGGAGAGGGTGGCAGCTGTAAGCTGCCGGGTGAGGGCCCGTCTCGTCCGCGCCGCGATAAAGTGCTATGTTCGTGAATCACCCTACGATCCGTACCAACTCCGCCAAGCCCGGCCCGCGATGAAGTTCGAGCAGGACCCCCGCTTCACCTTCGAAACCTACGTGGTCGGCCCGGGCAACCAGCTGGCCGCGGCCGCCGCGCGCCGCGTGGCCGAGTCGCCCGGCACCAGCTACAACCCGCTGTGGGTGCACGGGCCCGCCGGCACCGGGAAGACGCACCTGCTGCGCGCCGTGGCCACCCTGGCCTCGGCCGTGCGGCCGGAGATGCGCGTGGTGTTCGATACGGCGGAAGGGTTCGCCGGGCGCCTCTCCACCGCGGTCGCGGCGGGGGGGCTGGTGGCGTTCCGCGACGAGCTGCTGGACGCGGGGCTGCTGGTGATCGACGACGCGGAGGCGCTCGCCGGGAAGACGCGCACGCAGGAGGAGCTGGCGTCGCTGTGGGAGGAGATCCTTCGCCAGAACGTGCAGATGGTCTTCGCCTCCACCCTGGCCCCCGGCGACCTGCCGCGCATGAACGAGGCCCTGCGCGGCCGCCTGGCCGACGGGCTGGTGGTGGACGTGAGCGCCCACGAGGCGGAGACGCGGCTGGAGATCGTGCGGCGGCACGCGGCGGGGCAGGGGGTCACGCTGGACGCCGGCGTGGACGACGCCCTCGCGCGGCTCCCCGCCCGCAACGCCCACGAGCTGCACGCCAGCGTGGACCGCATCGGCGCCATGCAGGCGCGGCGCGGCGCCCCCGTGTCCGCCGCCGAGGTGCCTGACATCGTGGGCGACGAGGCGGGTCCGGGGCCGCACGACGAGTTCAGCGCCTTCCTCAGCGACATCGCCTTCACGGTGGGGCAGCTGGTGGAGGACGCGCCCTGGCGCAAGCGCCTGGCCGAGGCCATCCTGCGCTGGGAGGGAGAGGGGATCCGCACGCGGCGCCTGGAGTCTGCCCTGGACGCCGACGCCGCGCCCGACGTGGACGCCGTGCTGGAAGGCTTCGCGGCCGACGTGGCCCGGCTGCGCGCGGCGCGCGAGGGGCTGGCGGCGCTGGGCGAGAAGACCGACGCGTCGCCCGTGCTGGCCGACCCGGACCGGGTGGGCGAGGCGGAGGCGATGCTCCTTTCCGCGCGCGCGGCGGCCGAGAGGCGCAGGGCGCAGGAGCCCGCGGCGCCCCCCGTGGACCGCTGGTACTTCACCAGCGCGGAAAAGGTGGCGTGGGGGTGGGTGGGGCTCGAAGACCGGCTGATCGAGGAGCTGGCCTGAGATGGCGATCAAGGGAAACCTCCGCGAAGCGTCGCTCCCCGACGTCCTCCAGCTCCTGGCGATGGGGCAGAAGACGGGGTGCCTGTCGCTCACCGACCGCTCCAACTTCGGCTACATCTACTTCGACCGCGGGCGCATCACCTACGCTTCCATCGTCAACCGGCGCGACCGGCTGGGCGACCTGCTGGTGAAGAACGGGCTGCTGGACGCGAAGGAGCTGTTCGCCGCCATCGACGAGCAGGCCCGCACCCCCGGCGAGCGGCTGGGCGAGATCCTGATCCGCCGCGGCTCCATCACCCGCGACCAGCTCGAGCACTACATCCGCATCCAGATCGAGGAGGCCGTCTACTTCCTCTTCACCTGGACGCAGGGCTCCTTCTACTTCGAGGCCGACCAGCGCCCCGAGCCCGGCGCCTTCCAGGTGTCGATCAACCCGGAGAACCTCCTGCTGGAGGGCGCCCGGCGCATCGACGAGTGGAGCCTGATCGAGAAGAAGATCCCCTCGCTGGACCTGGTGTTCGAGACGGACCGCGCCAAGCGCATGGACGGGCTGGAGCTTTCCGACGACCAGCGCAAGATCATGCCGCTGGTGGATGGCAAGCGCAGCGTGCAGGAGCTGATCGAAGAGAGCGGGATGGTGGAGTTCGACGTGGGGAAGGCCCTGTTCGGGCTGATCCAGGCGGGCTTCGCGCACCCAGTGGGGCGCCGCTCCCCCGCGGAGCAGAAGGAGGTGCCGCAGGCGCGCATCGACGAGCACCGCAACCTGGGGATCGCCTTCTACCGCACGGGGATGTACGAGGAGGCCACCCGCGAGTTCCGCCGCGTGGCCGAGCTGCAGCCCCACAACCTGGACGCGCGCTTCCACTTGGCGCTGATCGGCCTGCGCAAGGGCGACGACCGCATGGCGCTCCGCTACTTCAAGGAGACCACGGAGATGGGCGGCGCCCGCGCCTCCGTCTTCCACGGGATGTCGCTGGCCATGGAGCGGCTGGGCCGCCTGGGCGACGCGCGCTTCGCCGCCGACGAGGCCGGCCGCCTGGCCCCGCAGCGCCCCCAGGTGCAGCTGTCCAGGTCCATTCTCCTGCTCAAGGCGGGCGAGGTGCACGACGCGGCGGCGGGCTTCGCGCGCTTCCGCCTGGAGTTCAAGGGCCCGCGCCTCCCCGCCGCCTACTTCGCCTTCGCCCTCCTGGCCGAGGCCGCCGCCGGCCGCCCCGACGCGGCGCTGAAGCTGGGCGAGGAGGGCACCGCGCTGCACCCGCACTCCGCCCCCATCCACCTGCACCTGGGGTGCGTGCACGAGCGCCGCGGCGACTGGGAGGCCGCCGAGGCCTCCTACCGCCGCGCCGTGGAAGAGGACGGCGACCTGCCGCAGGTGCACAAGGCGCTGGGCGACGCGCAGTACCGCCGCGGCGCCTACGACGAAGCCGCCGACGCGTACAACCGCGCCCTGCAGCTCAACCCCGCCCTGGGCGACGACGTGTACTTCCGCCTCGGCAACATCCACTACAAGCGTATGGAGCGCGCCGACGCCGTCACCCTGTGGCGCCGCGCCCTGGAGCTGAACCCCCAGAACACCGTGGTGCGCACCAACCTGGAGCTGGTGGAGCGGGTGATGGGGTGAACAGCGGGGGCTCACACAGAGGCACAGAGACACAGAGGGGAACGCTCCTCCGTGGCGCTGTGCCTCTGTGTGAGATTGCTGTTACTTCCTCTCGCCTATGCAGGATCGTGGGATGGAACGCGGATCGAACTGAATGGCGCGAGCAGCAGCGCGGGAAAGGGCAGCGGGGCGGATTCCAATATGGAATCCGCACCGCGAACGCGCCGTTAAGAGGGGGAGCGGTCCGAACCTCCGCGGTTCGCGTGCCAGAGCTTCAATCCTCCCGATCACCCCAAACACAACGAGCAACCCCCAGGGAAGCCACGTCCAAACGGACGCATCACTGGCGCGGCTCACCCGTTCGCCGAGCGCGCCGCCAATCACGGTAGCTAAGCCGTCAGCAGGCAGAGTTGGAGCAATCCCACGCACCTTCACTCGGCCTCCGTTCGGCGGAAGTGTTCACTCGAACTGAAGCCACCTGGCGGCGCTTGACCGGGGCACCGTGCTCAGGTGCCAGAGTTCTCTTGACGCGCAGAGGCCCAGCAGACCGGCTTGCCCGACGCGCACGTAGCTCAGACGTGAACCGACCCTCCAGATTCGTTTGAGTCGAGGACGAAGAAGGCGCATCCAACCGGGATGCGCCTTCCTTCTCACCTGCCGCCACGGACGCATGCGAGATCATGTTGCCCCGGCGGCCGTTGCACCGGCGGCGCGAGCCGCGCTGCGGCACCTAACGGCTTTCCCCCCGGACAGTGCTTACGGTTGCGTCATTCCGAAACGCCGCTCATTCCGCGTCCACTCCCATTTGGCGAGTAGCCAGCCGGCGGTCGGCCAGAGGACGAGTGACGAGAGCGTGGCGAGCCAGAAGCTCCGGGTACTCAGGAACGATAGGTCGGGTGGCGACTCAGGGACCAACAAGACCGGCACCACGACCCACGTGATCGCCCAGACGCCCAGGCCGAGCGGGAGCGCGAACCCGCGCAATCCGTATGCAATTGCGAACTTGTGGAAGCCCATAGTTCGGATGTGCGGCCATTGCGCTAGGAACGCAGCGCGGTGAAGGTCGTGCATCATTGGTAAGCCTCGAGTCAGAGAGCCCCGATGATCGCGCAGGCCGATGCGACGAAAGCCCCGGCCGCCACTGCTCCTGGTGCGGGGACCATGACCCCGCCGATTGCCCCGACAACGTCGCTCCCGAGCACCTTCCAGCCTAGGGACAGGCGCTGGATGGTGACACCCCCTCCTCCGGACCCGTCGCAGACGAGCTGGGTGCCGCACATTTGGTACCACTCGTCAGAGTACGAAGTCCAGTATGCGGCCGAACTCAGTGTTACGGAAGCAACTTCGAAAACTGCCTGCAAGTCAGTTCCCGAAAGTGTTCCAGACGCGGAGTTCTCGATGGCCCAGATCTCGGACTCAAGCCACGCGTACCCGTATTCTCCAGCTATGTCGGCTATGTACACCATCTGGTTGAGGTACGCATACGCCTCCGCGCTGATTTGCACGGCATCCGAGGTCGCCGTGAAGTCGGCGAGCAGAGCCGGCGCGTGGTAGCCGTGCTTCGTGATCCGATTCCGCCACACATCCACTTCGCCCCTGCCGACGCCCCGATACCCGTTGCTCGTCAGGTATTCGTAGAGCGCTTCCTGCAGCACGGCGGTAGCCTCGTCTTTGCTCAGGGGAGCGCCCTTTTTGTGAGAGGCGACCACGATTCGCTTGCGGACGAACTGCATTGCTTCGGTGTGCTGCTCGCCGATTCGCCGGCCCTTCTCTTTCGCGTCCTGAACCTCACCGGCCGAAGCCCGCGTTCGCCGCACATCCTGACGTACCTGGATACCCGCGGTCGGCGTTTGGCTATCCTGCGAGCAGGAAGCAACCGCCAGCGAAGACGCCACTGCGAGTGCGGAGAGAAAAATCTTGAGGCGCATGAAACCTTCGGAGAGCAAGAGGAGGGTGCGCCAGTGAGAATACATGGAGGGTGCACCGAAAGTATAAGTCGTAAAACGGTTTTCGACAAGAGCGGCCGAATAAATGCGCAACTGCGGCGCCATAACGCTTCTAAGAGCACGTTGTCGACTGCTGCCGGGTCGCGGTGAGCGGCTCGAACCCCGCACAGGATTCGATCGCGCGCACCCCCACCTCCTCAGGAACGAAGCCCTCCAGAAGCACGGGGAGCGCCGCCGCGACAGTCACTCTCTGAGTTCACCACGGATGCGTCCGAGCGCTCGCGCACCAACCTGAGCATGGCTTGATGCGCAGGGCACCCGGCCGCAGAAGGTTGGGCTATGCCATCGCGCTCCTTGTTGAACGGTCCTCGACGTGCGGAGCCCCGGAGCGATCTGAGAGGACGAGGCATGCCATCCGGCAAGGTTCCCCCCCCGCGCACCATTCGGTCGTCCCTTGACTGCGCCTTGCGGACCTGCCGCTACCAGGCGGGACGAGGCATGCCGTCAGGCGATGCCCCCCCCCCGCTTCCCCGCTAGTTGCGACCGATCCACAGCAAACGATTAGCTGCTGATGCGGAGAGTTAGCGGCGCGTGATGTGGGCTCGTCAAGGCTCTTCCGGTTCTTTCGCTCCATAGCCGCCAGCACGCTGGATGCGAGGGTTCGGGACGGGCTATGAAGGTGCGCTATTCGGATTCCATATGGAATCTGTCTCCGGCAGGGCGGGGGAGGGGCGGGCGTGACCCCCCCGGTCGGGGGGCCGGCCCGGCGCAGTTAGGCGACAACCAACGTCGCCTAACTGCGCCGGGCCACCGGCGGCTCCGTCACGGGCACCAGCGCCAGGTGCTTCCCTCAGCCGCCGAGTTATTCCCACGCCGGTGTCCCGGCCCTCGGGGGGGCACATCCCTCACGCAGATCCGCGTGACCGCAACATCATTCCCGCACGCCCGCCTCAGCTCGCCCCTGCACGTCGCGCCTACCTCCATCTGACACCCGCCGGGTCCTGCGCCCGTCCAGGCAGGGTTGCGCGGGACTCCGGGGCGGTCTGCCGGTCCTCGTCTCTTCGCTCCTGCGGGCCGTCAGCCCTTCCCGCGCAAGTGGAGACGCGCTAGTCGCGCGTCCTTTCTCTTTTGTAGTGCGCGCAGCGGGCGGGGCCGGTTGGAGCTTCGGCTGTTGAGCCCGCAGCGGAGTTACGGCGCAGCGTCGGCAGCAGCTCGCCGCAACCCCCGACGGAGCTTCGTGGTTTCGACGGCTGTTCGGTTGACGCCGCGATAGGCGCGCGCGAGCTTGTGGGCCGCCGCTTGGTCACCCCTTACCCTCCAGCAAGGGATTGCAATTGCCGCCTGCTGAGTACCGGCCGCACGACACGGATGAGCGTCTGAGAACACGGCTCGATGCTCAGATCGACCGCGAGCGGATGTGCCAAGCGCTGCTCGCCCTTGGTTCACGGTTCCACGATGTGCGGCCCCGCCATCCGCGAGGGGGAGGGACGGCGGCCGTGACTTGGAGGCGCGGCTGAGCGATGGGCGTGTAGTCTGGGCCGCCGTCGGGTTCCGTAACATGGTGAGTGATTCAGCGACAGATCGGAGATGGGCGAAGACCAAGTTTGGCGATGACCTCAAGCGTGCTCTGGAAGAGGCTCCTGGCCTCCAAGGGTTCGTGTTCCTAACACACGTTGAGCTGAGCGTCGCAGAGCGTGATTCGTTGGCCCTGAAGGCACGGAAGGCCGGGATCGAGTTTGTGGACGTGCTCCACCGGGAAAGGCTGCGTATCCTCTTAGACGGGCCGGATGGGCTTGCCGCGCGGTTCCAATTCCTCAGGATTCCACTCTCCGAAGCCGAGCAGGCGACGTTCTTCGCTCGTTGGGGGACGCAGATCCAGCAACTCGTCACGCAACGGTTCGAGAACGTGGAGCGGAAGCTCTACCGCCTCGAGTTTCTCCAAGAATGCAACAGCCCGGTGCGTTCTATCTGGGTTCTGCTTAGTCTGAAGCGCCGCTTCACGACGGACGAGCTGGGTCACTTTCGTGTGCTGGTCTCCGTGGTGGATCTCCATGGCAACTCCCGGCTGATCGCGACAGATCTCGTGGTCCGGGACAAAATTTCGGAGGACAGCCGGTCGCTGGTCTCGGCGTCCGCAAACAGCACATGGATACTGCCGGTCCGCTTTGGCGACGGCGGAACCGAAGCGGAAGAGTCGGAGCGAAAGATCCGCATCTCCGAGGGTTGGACCACAATGCGTGAGGGCGTAGAGCACTTGAGCGCGGGGACGTCCATCAGCGGGTGGACTCGCCTTGAGTACCCGATCCCTACGCTCGGCCAGCTTGATGGCACAATGGTGTTCGTCGCCGCAACGGCCCCGCTAGCGCAGCAGATCGCATCCTGGCGACTCACGGCAAACGGGTACGTCCTTGCGTCTGGGACCGCGGACGAGTTGGAGTTGGTGCCAGACACCGCGGATAAGGCGGTCGAGGCCTGGCCTGAACCGCTCAGTGATTCGGAACTCACAGTACTGTGGGTGAGACTTTTCTCAACCGGGCACACTCACTGGAGCGTGGACTTTTCGGACACGCCGCGGCGTGTTTGGACTCCAGATGCGACTTGAACGCGCGTGATTGAGGCGGAGGTGGGCGCGATTTCGCCTGATCGGCCGTTGAGCAAGGCGGAACAACTCGGTTGGGCGACGGCGCGTGCTTGGAAGGACAACCCGTCCCGCCAACGCCCCACCCCGGGTGGAGCAGCGTTGGCGGAAGCGGCATAGGTGACAGGTCGGGGCCAGCCGGCGCCGCCCTCTTTTCTTTAAGCGCGCCCGGCGGTTATGTTGTTGGCCGCTCCCCTCTCCCACTCCGACTGCCTCCGGCTGGCCCGCCCTAGCACATGGAACCCAGAAAGCCGCTAGGGACACCGCCCCCCCTCTTCTCGCTCCACATGGAGGGCGACGACGAGGAGCTGGAGCGGCTCAAGCGCAAGATCGAGCGGGAGCGGGGCTTCAACTGCCAGTTCTACAAGGACAAGTGCCTCCGCCGCCGCATCGCGGTGCGGATGCGCGCGCGCGGGCGGCAGAGCTTCGCGGAGTACGGGATGCTGCTGGACCGGGAGCCGGCGGAGTACGACTTCCTCCTGGACACGCTCACCATCAACGTCACCAAGTTCTTCCGGAACATCGAGACGTGGAACGCGGTGGAGCAGCAGGTGGTGCCGCGGCTCTTCGAGGGGCGCGGGCCCGTGCGCGTGTGGAGCGCGGGGTCGGCCAGCGGCGAGGAGGCGTACACCACCTCCATCCTGCTGCGCGAGTGGGCGGAGCGGAACGGGAGGACGGGCGAGCTGTCGCGGCTGCGCATCACGGGGACGGACATCGACCGGCGCTCGCTGGAAACGGCGGAGCGGGGCGTGTACCCCGAGCTCTCCCTCACCGAGACGCCGGAGGCGATCAAGGCGCGCTGGTTCTCGCCCGGGCCCCCTTTCCGCATCCACGCCGACGCGCAAAAGGGGGTGTCGTTCACGCGGCGCGACCTGATCTCCGGCGAGCCGGAGGGGGAGCAGTCGCTGATCTTCTGCAGGAACGTGGTGATCTACTTCGACCGCGAGATCCAGGAGCGCCTGTTCAAGCGCTTCTACGACGCGCTGGTCCCCGGGGGGTTCCTGGTGCTGGGCAAGGTGGAGACGCTGATCGGGGTGGCGCGCACGCAGTTCCGCTCGATCAACAACCGCGAACGGATCTTTCAGCGTCCCGCATGACCCCGACTCCTCACTACGTCAAGGTGGCGCAGCACGCCGTCGGCAAGGGGGGCGACATGCTGGTGACGCTGGGGCTGGGCTCGTGCGTGGCCATCCTGCTCCAGGACCCCGGGGCGGGGGTGATGGGGATGGCGCACGTCCTCCTCCCCGAGCCCAACCTTTCGCGCGACTCCGCCAATCCGTTCAAGTTCGCCACCACCGCCGTGCCCGCGCTGGTGGACGAGATGAAGGAGATGGGCGCGCGGACCGAGCGGCTGGAGGCGCGGCTGGTGGGGGGCGCGGCCATGTTCGCGGCGCTCATGGTGCCGGGCACGCTGAACATGGGCGAGCGCAACCTGCGGGCGGCGCGCGCCGCGCTGCAGGCCGCCGGCATCCCCATCCGCGCCGAAGAGGTGGGGCGCGACTTCGGGCGCTCCGTGCGCATGAGCGCGGCCCAGACCGTGGTGTCCTCCGTGGGGAAGCCGGATGTCGCGCTCTAGCGGCCCGCACACCGTCCTGGTGGTGGACGACAGCGCCTTCATGCGGCGCGTCATCTCCGACATCCTCTCGCAGGGCGACGAGTTCCGGGTGATCGGCACGGCGCGCGACGGCAACGACGCGCTCCGCAAGATCCACGAGCTGAACCCGGACATGGTGACGATGGACGTGGAGATGCCCGGGCTGGACGGGCTCTCCGCGCTGGGCTACATCATGAGCGAGACGCCGCGGCCGGTGGTGATGCTTTCCGCCTACACCACGGAGCGCGCCGAGGCCACCATGCGCGCGCTGGACTACGGCGCGGTGGACTTCATCGCCAAGCCCTCCGGCACCATTTCGCTGGACCTGGCCACGGTCGCCGACCAGCTGCTGGACGCCCTGCGCGCCGCCGCGTCCGCCAACCTGGCCGCCGTCCCCGTGCGCATGCCGCGCCGCTCGATCGGCGAGCCGCCGCGGCTGCGCGCCGCCGCCGGCGAGGGGTCGAACATGGCGGTGGCGATCGCCGCGTCCACGGGCGGGCCGCGGGCGCTGGCGGAGCTGATCCCCCGCCTGCGCAACCCGCTGGGCGCGGCGGTGCTGGTGGTGCAGCACATGCCGCCGCGCTTCACCCGCACCCTGGCCGAGCGGCTGGACGGGCTGGGCGGGCTGAGCGTGACGGAAGCCGAGGACGGCGAGCCCGTGCGGCGCGACCGCGTGTACCTGGCGCCCGGCGACTTCCACATGCGCGTGGTGCGCGAGGGCGGCGCCGTGAAGATCGCGCTGAGCCAGGAGCCCTCCGTGTGGGGCGTGCGCCCGGCGGCGGACCCGCTCTTCCACAGCGTGGTGGAGGTCTACGGCGGCCGCTCCGTGGGCGTGGTGCTCACGGGGATGGGGCGCGACGGGGCGGACGGGCTGCGCGCCATCCGCGAGGCGGGGGGCGGCACCATCGCCCAGGACCGCGCCACGGCCGTCATCTACGGGATGCCGCAGGCCGCCGCGGAGTGGGCCGATTCCATCCTGCCGCTGGACCGCATCGCCGCCGAAGTGGCCGGCGGGGTGGACCAGCGCGCCGCCCCGCTGCCGAGGACCACGGGATGAGCGACTTCCGCGAGCGCGCCGCCGCCGACGAAGGGGTGCAGGTGATCGCGTTCCGCATCGGCGGGGAGCTGCAGGCGTGCGACATCCTGCTGGTGCAGGAGGTGGTGACCAAGAGCGCCATCCATCCGCTCCCCGACATGCCGGAGCACCTGCTGGGCGTGGTGCGGCTGCGCGGCGAGCTGGTGCCGGTGGTGGACGTGGCGCCCGCGCTGGAGCTGAAGCTGGAGGCGGGGCGCCACGCCGTGCTCGTCACCGAGGTGGAGGGCGGGCGCGTCGGCGTGGCGGCCGAGGCGGTGCACGAGGTGATGACGGTGCCCCCCGGCGCCTTTCGCGAGGCTCCGCTCACGGGCGGGTACCTGGTGGGGGTGGCCCGCGTGGACGCCCAGCTGGTCAACCTGATCGACCTGGCGGAGATCCTCCGCGACCAAGCAACCCTGTCCCACGGGGAGAAGCCGTGAGAAACGTACGCCAGGCGGCGGTGCCGCAGGTGCAGCTCGTCACCTTTCGCGTGGGAGGCGAGGAGTTCGGGCTGGACGTCTTCGCCGTGCACGAGATCCTGCGCTACCAGGCGCCCACGCCCATGCCCCGCGCCCCCGAGTTCGTGGAAGGGGTGCTGGACGTGCGCGGCACCCTGGTCCCCATCGTGGACCTGCGCCGCCGCTTCGAGACGCCCGAGGTGGC